>JAWWCR010000065.1:0-22952 GCA_033720355.1 Gemmatimonadota bacterium | reverse complement strand
CTGGCGGGTCAGACGATCACCCTCGGAGCCGTGGTACGGGACGCCACGGGGGACGAGATTCCCGTCCAGCCGGGGGAGAGCTTCGTGTGGGAAGATGCTGACCCCGCGCTGTCGCTCGTAGGCACGAGTGCGCGGACGGCGGACTTCCAGGTACAGGACCCGGTCGCGGACCCGGTCGCTGTCGACGTGAAGGCCGCCTACGAGTGGAACGGTGGCTCGTACGTGAGCGCGCCTGCGCGAGTCACCCTTTTTCCGCGAAGCACGGCGGTCACCGGCGACCGGATCCAGCGAACGAGCGACGGCGTCATCTCGGTTGCGCTGCTCGATGGGGTCCCGGCCGTCCCGTCGGACTGCAACGACCGCATCGTGGCAGTCGACGACGTCGCGACGTTCCCCAATCTGGAGAGTCCCTGCCCGAACGAGGGCCGTGGCGAGGTGATCCTCTTCTCCCCCGACAAGCAGCTCGTCTTCGAAGAACGGATCTGGGATCCCCTGCCTGAGCTCGTGAACGAGACGGGCATCGGCGGCCCTCTCGCTCTCCCCGTCCGGGTTGCCGTCGCCGCAGTGAAGCCGCGTGCCTCTGTCGATCCGATCGTGGTCGCCAAGAACGACATGACTCTCGCGAACGCCTACTACGCGGACAACCGGTCGGCCATCTCGTTCGCGTACGTCGAAGGCGAGCCGAAGCAGGTCAGCCCGGACCTACTTGGCTACGTCCCGCTCTCGTGTGCCGCGCTCGACGAGTTGGACTGGGCTAGCCCCGACGCTCCCCGACCGCCCCTGTATGTACCCGGTGTCGTCAATGTTTACTACGTGGACCATCTGGACAACGGCTATCGCGGCGAGGCGTGCCCACCGCTTGGCGACCGGTCCGAACCGTTCATTTTCGTCTCGACCGCCAAGAGTAACCAGACGACGCTGGCACACGAGTTCGGCCACCTGCTCGGCCTGAATTCGCGTCTCGCTGCCAACCACGGACATTCGCACGACTTCTATGGTTTCCCCAACACCAACCTGATGCGTGGCGGCGTGGATGACACCGAGGCAAGTGGTCGTTCGACTCTCACCTTCGGACAGTCGTTTCGGATGAATGTCGATCCGTTGTCGTGGCTAAACGAAGCCACGCAGTATCCCAATAATGATCCTCCTCAGTTGATACGTCAGGGAGATACGAGCGTCTGCCAGTGCGAGTGGTACAGGAACGCGCTCTCGCCCGGGTGGCCGAGCTGGGAGGACCCGGCTGTCGACAAGGCTTGCCCGGCATTGATCTTCGCGCCCGGTCAGTCGTGGACCGGCCCGCTTCTCCCGAACCGCCTGTGCACAGATTGGGTGAATGTCCCGCTGGTTGAAAAGTCGTCCGAACATGCGGTTGTCGTGAACGCCCGGTTCGGGAGGGAGGGGCTGTGTGAATCGATGGTTGGGGAGCTAGCAAAGAACCCCGGCTATCCTACGTATATGTTCCCGAACATCGGGGCCGTGCGGATCGGCTGCCCGACATGGATCGCCGTATTCCTCGGTGATCACGCACCGATGCACAGGCAGCTCATATTGGGGTCGACTCCACCGGGACCCGAACTGGGCATAGGGCCGATCTCCGTATCGAATGCGCCCCACCCGAAACTCGACGTTGATGTGCACTATCGGACAGAGGACGACGATCAGCCATTCAGGGAGGCCGTCAATAGGGAGCACCAGACGGCCATCGCCATCTGGGAACAGGACCACCTTACCGGCCTGTCAATCGATGCCACCTGGGGCTGGGCCGACGGCTTCACCGGCACATCCATCAAGGATCTCACTCCTGTGACAAAGGGCGCGATCAACGTGTACTACCTGCCCGCGGACGGAAGCCACCTGCTCGAGGGCGATGCCGCGGCGGATGGAGGCATAGTGGGGATCGGTGACGACGGCGAAGTGCGTATCGTCATGCCCGGCGCGCCCGGAGCTCGGGTGGAGACAAGCCTCGCGCACCATATCGGTCACCTGTTGGGTCTCGACCACGTGAGTGCGGGTGACGGACTTGGCGCTGCCAACGTGATGTGGGACGACCTGGCGGGGGGGAGGACGGAGCTCACGCTGGGTCAGATCTTCCGGGTCTACATGTCGGTGTCCTCGTGGTTCCGAGGGAAGGCCTACGACCTGTCGTTTCTCGGACCCGCAAAGGACTGCCAGGCGGAGCCTCTCGACTGCCCGCCCGTAGCCCTGGACGACTCGCCATGAACGACCTGATGAGGTACCGGAGCCTGGTGGTCCCGGTCCGGACACCGGCGACCTTCCTCCTGGTGGTGTCGGCCGCTCTCGCAACGTCTGCCTGCCCAGTGCTCGAACGGCCGCCGGAGATCGACCCGTGGTTGCTCTGTGAGGAGTGCGTGGACGGCGAGCGAGAATCAGTCGTGAGCCTGGGAGAGGATGCCATACCCTGGATGGCGGATGCCCTCAGAGGCCCCTCGCCGAGGCGTGTCAGCAACATCCGGTTGCAGGCAGCCGAGTCGTATGCCCGGCTCGTCGCGGCGACACCATCCGGCGATCCGGGGCGAACGCAGACGCAGTATGTCGACCATTACACGGACAACTACGTGGCGACCTTCCAGAGCAGGGCTGCAAAGGCGCTCGGCGACATCGGTACCGACGCGGCACTCGACACGCTTCGTACTGCGCTGGCCGCCGCCGAGGCGAGGGACTACCGGGACGATGTCGTGACAGAGATCGTTCGGGCGCTCGGTGTCGCCGGGAGCGGCAGTGGTTGGTCACGGATTGCGGTCGGCGAGCGGTTCTCGTGCGGCGTGTTCCATGGTCGCACCTACTGCTGGGGAGGATACGCGTCGGGGCAGGTCGGTCACGGGCGGGTTCAAGGAGGGGATCCCGGTCAGAGCCTGCCTGTCCCGACTCTCGGCACGATGTCCTTTCGGCAGGTCTCCGGGGGTGCAGACCACGCGTGCGGTACGACCCCGACACGGCGCACGTTTTGTTGGGGTGCGCAGGTCGCCGGTCGACTGGGCAACGGGACCCGCGACTCGGACACGCTGCCGATACCGGTCGCGCTGGTCGGGCCTCGATTGGATACCGTCGCGGTCGGCAGGGCTCACGCGTGCGGGATCGGCGACGAGGGAGAGGCCTTCTGTTGGGGGAGCGATATCTTCGGCCAACTGGGAGATGGCCCAACACCACATCTCGACGACTTCTCACCCGAGCCGGTACTCGTGGCGGGTGGCATCGCGTTTCGCACGATTAGCGCGGACGCGGGCGGCGACCACCCGTGTGGCGTCGCCATCGACGGCACCGGCTGGTGCTGGGGCAACAACTCGGAGGGCCAGCTTGGCAGCCCTGTTTCCGGTGGGGGATTCCAGTCCGAGCCGACGAGGGTATTTGGTGAACATGTATTCTCGGAAATCGTGGCGGGGGGCGCTCACTCGTGCGCGGTGACTGCAAGTCAGACGGTGCTGTGCTGGGGCGACAACAGCGCGAGTCAGATTGGAGCCGGGCCGGCCAGCGATACAGCGCGTGTCGTGTCGGGATTGCCGCCCACGACCTTTGCGAGCGTGGCTGCTGGAGCCGCCCACAGTTGCGCCTTGAGCACCGGCGGAGCCGCTGTCTGTTGGGGAGCAAACGATCTCGGCCAGCTGGGGCGGGGCAGTGTGGGCGATACGCTTTCGAACCCCGCGCCCGTGTCGGGCGGTTCGGTGTGGAGGCGAATCGTCGCGTCCGTCCACACCTGCGGAATCACTGGAGCGGGCGAGCTTTTTTGTTGGGGGCGTGGCGCTGATGGCCAGATAGGCAACGGCGACTGGGAGTTCAAGACCGTACCTGAGACGGTCTCGACGCCCGGAAGCCCGTAGGTGAGAGGCGACATGGACCCGCTCCTCGAGTTGCTGCGCTCGGAACTTTCCGATCGGTACGACATCGACGAGCGGGTTGGCGAGGGCGGCATGGCCGTCGTCTATCACGCCTGGGACATCCGGCATTCCCGCGACGTCGCCATCAAGATCCTGAAGCCGGAGATCGCTTCCGCCGTAGCCTGGGCCCGGTTTCTCCAGGAGATCGAGATCGCGGGAGGCTTGCAGCACCCGCACATCGTGCCCCTATACGAATCGGGCGACGTCGACCAGCTGCTCTACTACGTCATGCCGTTCGTGGAGGGCGAGACGCTCAGACAGAAGCTCCGACGAGAAGGCCGTCTCTCCGCTGCGGACATCGAATCGATCGTACGAGATGTCTGCAGCGCGCTCTCGTATGCCCACTCGAGAGAGATCGTCCATCGGGATATCAAGCCGGGCAACATCATGCTGACGTCCGGCAAGGCCGTGGTCACGGACTTCGGCATCGCGCGCGCTCTCGCGCAAGCGGGTGGGGAGACGCTCACGAGCCGCGGCCACGTCATCGGCACGGCCCAGTACATGAGTCCGGAGCAGGCGGGCGGCGAGGATGTCGACCACCGGAGCGACATCTACTCCCTCGGTTGCGTTACCTACGAGATGTTGACGGGCAAACCGCCGTTCGATGGTCCGAACATCCAGTCGGTCATCGCTCAACAGATCGGCGCTCCCGCCACTTCAGTGCAGGTGTTGCGCGCCGATACGCCTTCGAATGTGGCCCTGGTGGTTGATCGCTCGCTGTCCAAGGTGCCTGCGGATCGGTTCGACACCGTGGACAGGCTACTGAAGGAGCTCGATCGAAAGCCGACCCGCCCGTCCCCGGTGCGGTGGAAGAGATTGGCCGTTGGTGCCGGGGCGCTGGCCGCCGCCGTGGCAGGGTACGTGACCTTTGTGGCCCCCCCTCCGGAGCTCGATCCGAATCGCGTGGTGATCTTCCCACTGCGGGAACAAGGTCTCCCCACCGCGTCCGGTATGGGAGAGGGTGCGGCGCTACAGGTCCTCGCGGCTCTCGAGCACGCGGCGCCGCTTCGCGCGATCGATCCCTGGAATCGACTCTCCGAAGCGCAACGCGCCGACCCCGGAGGGATCAGCGCATCCAGCGCCGCGCAGTTCAGTGAGGATCAACGGGCCGCACTGTACATCCAGGGTCTCGTTCAAGGGATGGGTGACTCCATAGCGGTGACGCTCTCGCTCCATGATGTCGCGGCCGACTCCGTCATCGCCCGGCGGACCGCGCGGGGCCCGGCGGCCGAAGCTGCCGCCTACCGGGGTGCCGTGTCGGCGCTGATCGAACTTCTCCCGGTCATGCTGGGTCACGACGTTGATCTCACGCACCTGAGAGACAGGGATCCGAGCGCGATCGCTCTCTGGATCCAGGGCGAGAGGTTCTACCGAAGGGCCGAGTTCGCAAGTGCGCTCGATCGGTATCGAAGAGCAGTCGACGTCGATTCGACCCTCGTCTTCGCAGCGGTCAAGGGTGCCCAGGCCGCCAGCTGGATCAAACAGCGAGCGGACGCCCGGGAGCTACTCGAAACCGCGCTCGCGCGCGCCGAACTGCTCCCTGCCACGTATCGAGACTTCGCGTACGGCGTTCATGCGTACCAGCTCGGAATGTCGGACTCGGCCGTCGTGACTCTCCGAAGGGCACTGGAGGCCAACCCGGAGTGGGCAGAAGCCAATACCGCGCTGGGAGAGGTCTATTACCACCTGCTGCCGTCTCGCACCAGAGTCGCGGACAACGGGGAGAGCTACTTCCGTGCGGCCCTCGCGAACGATGAAGCGTTTCGCCCTCCGATGTTCCACCTGGCCGAGATCGCTGCGCGTCGAGGCGATGTGGTGGAGGCGAGACGATACCTGGCGGCCTTCGCCGAAACCGGACCGGATCAATCCCTTCTTGAGGGCCTGAACCTACTGATCGACTGCGTGGATCAGGGGCCACAGTCCGTCAACTGGAGGATGGATGCGGCGGCCGCGCCCGCGAGGGTGGTGGTCGCAGCAGCCGGAATGGCGGTGGCGGGCGCCCAGCTGGCGTGTGCCGAGCAAGGGTTCCGATCGGTTCTGAATGCGGCGGCTCACCAGTCGTCGGCAGCGGATGCGTCGTGGGGGGCACTGCTGGGGCTGCAGGGGGTCCTCGTGAACCAGGGTCGCTTCGAGGAGGCTCTCGCCGTGCTCGACTCCGCCGACGCGGCAGGCGAGACGTCGGCGAAGTCGATCTACGTGTTGAATTCGCTCGCCGGGGCTCCGATGCAGTCGAGGGCCACAGAAACGGCGGCGATCGGACGCAGGTTCTTCGGGGACGACTACTCGAGAACTGTGACGGCGAACCTCATGTGGGTCTTCGCCGTATGGGAGGCCAGCCACGGGAACGCGGCCACGCTCGAGGCCATCCATGAGGAGCTTCTTCGCAAGGCGGAGAACGGCGTCGCACACGCCACCCTCTTCGCGGAGGCCCTGGACGGTCATCTTGCGCTCCTCTCCGATGACGTCAACCGCGCGATCGAGGTCTTCCAGGGTCTAACGGCCGAGGTGCCGCTGGACACGCTGGCCTGGAGCATGGAGTTGGCGGTCCCGGTCGAGCGGCTCCGACTGGCCGAACTGCTCCTCGAAAACGGCCAGCCGGAGGAAGCGATTGCCGCCGCCACGGTCTTCGATCATGCAGGTCCCATCATCTTCTTACCGTTCATCCCCGCCAGCCTGGCGCTCCGGCTTCGCGCAGCGGAGCTAGTAGGTGACGACACGCAGGCCACTCTCTACCGAGAACGCCTGCTTGGTATGGGCCGCATCGATCTCGTTGATGCGGGCCGATAGCAGTACGAGAGGTCACTCCAGCAGGAGGGAAACGATGAGAAGGCACGTCACGATCGGCGCAATGCTGCTGCTGCTGGGTGCATGTGAGCATGCCAGCAACCCGCATGGTCCGGACCAGCACACCCCCGAAGTAGCCCCAGAAAACGCGGACCAATGGAGCATGCTGCTGGAGTGGTTAGGGGTCGACTTCTCCGAAGAAAGCACGCGACTAGAAGATGAGGATGAGCAACCTGTTAGCCTCCTTGACTGGTTGACGGACGTCAAGAACGCCATTTGCAACCTGGAACTCAACGATCCCGGGGATGACATTGCGAGACTGTGCGACGACCCGGGAAACCCTGACGACGAGGACGGGCCACCGCCCGGACCGCCATGGAACTAGTCCCTGGCCACCCAGGGCCATGCCCGAGCACCGTGGGTTTCCGGCCACGGTGCTCGCCAGGCGCAGGGCGGCAGGCGAAGCGCCATTCTTGAGGGTCGTCCGAGGCAAATGGGCGGGCCGCGACCTCGTCTCACCCGGTCAGCGCGTCCGCCCGACGTCCGAGGCCGTTCGCGATGCCTGGCTGACGCTGCTGGCAGACGACCTGGGTGGCGCCAGGGTGCTCGACCTCTTCTCGGGGTCGGGCGCCCTGGGCATCGAGGCGCTCTCTCGGGGCGCGCGCTCCGTCGACTTCGTCGAGGACGGGCCGGCGAGCCTGCACTCGCTCAAGGCGAACATCGCGCGGTTTCCGATCAGGAAGCGCGCGCGGGTCTTCAAGCGCGACGCGATCCCGTTCGTCGAGGGTCTCGAACCGGAGGCGTACGATCTGGCGTTCGCCGACCCGCCGTACGGCTCGAGGAAGCTCGATCGCGTCGTGCGTCGGTGGCTCGAGGTGCCGTTCGCCCGGGTGCTGGGCGTCGAGCACGAGAAGACGCACGTGCTCCCCGGCCGGGGTCACACGCACCGGTTCGGGGACGTCAGCGTGACGATCTACCGGGCGGCGGCGCCGAAGGGTTGACTGTCTACCGGCCCGGCGGGTCGAGCCGGTGCACGTTCCCGCGCTTCATCACGAACCGCACCCGTCCGATCGCGGTGATGTCCCCGGTCGGGTCGCCCTCGACGGCGATGAGGTCGGCCGCGAACCCCTCCGCCACCCGGCCGATCTCGTCTTCGAGCTCGAGCGACTCGGCGGCCAGGCTCGTCGCCGACACGATCGCGTCCATGGGGTCCTGGCCGCCCGTCTCGACCCGGTAGATGAGCTCCTCGGCGTTCCGGCCGTGCGCGCCGGCCACGGCGTCGGTGCCGTAGACGATGTCCAGCCCCTCGACCGTGAGCGCAATCCTGAACGCCTCCAGCGCCGTCGCGACCGCTCGCTCCATCGCCGCGAAGCCCTCCTCGGTATACGCGCCGACGCCGATGTAGCGCTCCCTGTTGTCGAAGTAGTTCTGGAAGATCAGGTGGGTGTGCGGGTCGTAGTACACGCCGTTCGCGGCCATCAGCTCGAGCGTCTCGCGATCGAGCAGCGCCCCGTGCTCGATCTGCGAGCACCCCGCGGCGACGGCACGAGCGGCGCTGACCGGGCCGTGCGCGTGAACGACGCTTCGAAGCCCGTGCTCGGCGGCCCGGCCGCACGCGGCGTCGAGCTGCTCCTGCGTAAGCGTCGGGTCGCCGCCGGTCCGGATGCTCCCCGAGGCGAAGATCTTGATCACGTCGGCGCCGTTCGCGGCCATCGCGTCGACGTGCGCGGCGATCTGGTCGGGCGTTCCCGTATCCTCCATGACCGGCTCGATCGAGGTCAGAATCGTCGGGCCGTCGACCTCGCCGCTCGCGATCGCCTGCTTGATGAGGACGTCCTCGCGGCCGCCGAGGCTCTGAACGGTGGTGAACCCGGCGTCGAGCATCGCACGCGCGTTCGCCACGCCGTATTCCGCCATCTCCTCGGGCTCACCAGGGTGCAGCCGGTCGGTGTCGCGGTCGAAGTGCC
Organism: Gemmatimonadota bacterium; assembly: GCA_033720355.1. GTDB lineage: Bacteria > Gemmatimonadota > Gemmatimonadetes > Palauibacterales > Palauibacteraceae > Palauibacter. The sequence continues at coordinate 14,308 of JAWWCR010000065.1, read as the reverse complement.
ACCCGGTGTGGACGTGCGTGTCGATGAGACCGGGGAGGAGCGTCATCCCCGAGAGGTCGCGTATGTCCTCCGCCTCCGTCGTGCCGGTCTCGACGATCGCCTCGATCGTACCGTCGCGGACGACGACCTCGACGCCTTCGAGAGAGCCCCCGAGCCCGTCGAGCACGCGATCGGGGCGAAGCACGATCGCCTCGCCGCGCGACAGCAGAAACGCGCCTTCGGCAACCTCGTCGTCGGATGGGCCGCATGCGATCGTCGCGACGGACAGGACGGCGATCGACAGGACCGTAACGACGCGACGCGACACGGGTCCGGGATGACGCGGGTTCCCACCGCGACGGTGGAAGGGGGAGGGCCGATCGACGACGCTCACGGGTCTCTCCTCGTTTTGGATCGGGCGAGCGAGACCAGAAAGCTCGGTCACGCTCGCCCGGCGAACAACGGATCGCGATCTTGGACCCATGAGGACACGATCGGTGATCGTCACGAGCGCGTGCGTCATCGCGGCGTGTGGCGTCGAGCCGGCGACCGAAGCCGCCGGCGGCGCGGCCGGGCCGACGGCATTCGACGAGACGGCCCGCGCCGCCGTGGTCGCGGCGGTCGACTCGGCGACGCGGGCGTTCCACGCCGCCGAAGTGGCGCGCGACGGCGATGCCGTCGCCGCGCACATCGCGCCCGATTTCTACATGTACGGCGACGGCGTCCGCGCCGAATACGACGACGTGGTGCCGCAGCTCAGGGCCACGCTGCCGAGCCTCCGCGTCTTCGACGCCGAATGGTCCGACATCGAGGTGCGCGCACTGGGAACCGATGCCGCGATCGCGACCTTCCGGTTCCGGGATTCGGTGGTGAGCGCCGACGGCGAGATCAGCCTGGCGCAGGGGCCGACCACGCTGGTATGGGAACGCCGCGGCGACGATTGGCTCATCACCTACGTGGACGCCGACCACTACCCGGTGAAGCGATCCGGCTCGCCCCCCGAGTAGGAGCCCCCCACACGCCGATCGGGCGCTCGAGATCCCTCGGCGAGGGCGGCCGCTCTTGCTCACGTCTCCCGGCACCCCGTAGGCTGGCCCCGTCGAGACCGACCCGAACGACTTCCCAACGGAGAGAACGATGGCGGCATATACCTGCGACAAGTGCGGGATGAGCATCGGCGTGATGACGTGCGGGCAGTGCGGCGCGGACCTCGTGCACGAGACGCTGACGAAGGACGACGGCACGTCGGTCCACGTCTCGAAGTGCCCCGCCGGGCACGGGATGGTGAAGTCGCCGATGTGCTGCGGTCAGGACATGGCCTGCACCGTCTGATCCTCCCCGCCGTGGCGGCGGCGGGCTGTGGGCGTTTCGCACCATGCCCGCCCCCGCCCGAGAGCGGCGACGGTCGTCGCTCGCGGGCCGGCGTCGAGCGTACCGCCCGCGGGGCGCCGCGCCGGACAGCGGCGAGCCCCCCAACCCTGCCTCCCGCAACCCTTTACGCGCCGCCGAGGTTGCCTGATCGTTCTTCCCCGTGACCGGGTCGAGGACCGTCGGGTCTGGACCCGCCGATCGACCGGAGTCGGCACGATCTTCGCTGTCACCGGACCGGGCATCTCCCGGTCACACCGAACGATGAGAGGGCCGAGAACCACCGGATGAACCGTCGCGCGCTCTCCCTCCTGAAGCTGGTCTTCGGGGCGGGGCTTCTCGCCCTGTTGTTGTTCCGTCTCGTCGATTGGCGGGATGTCGCGGAGATCTTCGGTGGAGCTCGCCCGGCGTGGATCCTCCCGATCGTCGCGTCGGCCATCTCCCTCACCGGGGTCAGCGCCTACAAGTGGGGGCTGTTTCTCGGCGGCGTGTCGCTGACGCGACTGTTCGCCCTGTACCTCGTGGGGATGTTCTTCAACAACTTCCTGCCGGGGAGCATCGGGGGAGACGGTGTGCGGTCGTATCTGCTGGGGCGCCGCATCGCCTCGCAGGGACGGGCGCTCGCCGGGGTATTCATGGAGCGCTTCACGGGCTTCGTCGCGATGGTCACCCTCGCGGCGGGCGCCACGGTCCTCGCGCCCGAGGTCCGTGGCGAGCCGACCGTGTGGATCGCTCTCACGATCATGGGAGTCGGGTGTGTGGCCGTGATCGCGGTGCTCGCGCGTCCGGGTCTGCTCGACCCGGGCAAGTTGCTACCGGGCCGCTCGAAGGCGGCCGTCCGTCTCCGCGAGACCGCGACGCGTCTGCACGAGCACCTGATCGAGCTCGTGGGCGACCCGGGCCGGCTCACCAGGGCGATGGCCGTCTCGTACGTCTTCTACTTTCTCGCGGCGTTGAACGTCTGGCTGTTCGGACAGCTGCTCGCGGTCGAACTGGCGTTCGCGAAGCTGCTCGTCGTCACGCCGATCATCATGCTGATCGCGGCGCTTCCCCTGACGCCGAACAACATCGGGGTCTGGGAGTGGGCCTTCAGCGTGTTCCTGATCCCGGCCGGGGCGTCGCCGGCTCAGGGCCTGTCGATCGCGCTGGCGATTCGGGTGCAGACGCTGCTGTCCTCGATCGTCGGCGGTCTGCTCTTCCTCGGCGAGCGTGGACGGGCCGTCGACGCCTCCGAATCCGGAGCGGCCTGACGTGACGGCGCCTCGCGAGCTGGAAAAGGACGACTTCCACGACCTCGTGACCGGCGGCGGAGGCCCCGTGGCCATGTACCGCGACTTCTTCGTGGGGCGGCCCGGGTTGTGGAACCTCGTGCGGTACGAGGCGGCCCAGATCGCGTCGGCTATGCCGGGCGCGCCGGGGTATGCGCTGCGCCGCATGCTGTTGGGCGGCCTGCTCGGCTCGGTCGGGTCGAAGGTGAACTTCGGGCGGAATGTCTCGATCCGGCACCCCGGCAAGATCTCGATCGGCGACCGGACCGGGATCGACGACGGTTGTCTGCTCGACGCCCGCGGCGTGCAGCGCGGTGAGTTCACGATCGGCTCGGACGTGATGATCGCTCGCGGCGCGTCGCTCGCGGCGCGGACGCCCGAAGCGGCGATCACGATCGGGGACCACACGACGATCGGAAAGGCCGTGCAGATCGCGTCGACGGGCGGCGTGCGGATCGGGAGCTGGGTGGCGGTGAGCGGCATGTGCTATCTGGGCGGGGGTCTCTACCACACCGACGATCTCGACACGCCGATCATGAAGCAGGGCCTTTACAGCCGCGGTCCGGTCGTGATCGGGGACGACTGCTGGCTGGGCGCCGGCGTGATCGTGCTCGACGGGGTCGAGGTCGGGGCCGGCTGCGTCATCTCCGCGGGCGTGGTCGTGCGCGAGAACGTCCCCCCGGGGACCATGGTGATGGCGCGCGACCGGGTCGTGCTGGTGCCACGCGGCGTCACGGGAAGGGGCTCTCACGAGCCCGACGCACCCTCCGGGGCGCCGACGGCCTCCGACCGAGCGGGCGAGGGGCCGTCCGCCGTCTCCGACCGGGGCGCCGCACCGGTGGATCCGGTGGAGCGCTGTCTGTACCGCGCGCTCGAGTCCGTGAACCGCACGCGTCCGGCCGGCGCGAGGCTCTCGCCGGCCCCGGAGACGCCGCTCGCGGGCCCCGGCGGGCTCGACTCGCTGGGTCTCGTCACGCTCGTCGTGGAGACCGAGCTCGCGATCGAGGAGGAGCTCGGCGTCGCGATCGATCTGAGCACCGGTGCGATGACGGCCGATCCCACGCCGCTGGCGACCGTGGGCACGCTCGCGGCGTACATTCGCGAGAGGCTCGGTTCGGGATGAGCGACCCCGTGCGCGCACGCGTCGTAACGCTGTCCGACTTCAACCTCGCGACCCTGAACGGGTTGATGGCGAACGACCCCGGCGAGCCCCCCGTCGATGTCGTCTCGACAGACTTCGGGCAGGTGCAGCCGCTTCTGCTCGATGCGGACGCGGCGTGCTGGCGCGATCGGCCTGCCGGCGCCGTCGTATGGGTCCGCCCGGAAGCGGCGGCTCCCGCCTTCGGGGCACTCAGGCGGTTCGAGCCGGTGCCCGGGGACGCGATCTCCGGCGAGGTCGACGGTTTCGCGGACATGCTGATCGCGGCGGCGGATCGGGTGGGCAGTCTCTTCGTCCCCACCTGGACGCTCCCGCTGTCCGAGCGAGGTCTCGGGTTCCTCGATCTCACCCTCGAGTCCGGCGTCCGGGGTACGCTGGCGAGAATGAACCTCCAGCTCGCCGGGAGGCTTTCCGGGCACCCCACGATACACCTGCTCGACGCATCGCGGTGGCTGCGGGCCGCGGGCGCCGGGGCCACCAGCGCGAAGCTCTGGTACATGGCCAAGGTCCCCTTCACGAACGCCGTGTTCGAGATGGCGGTCCAGGAGATCAAGGCGGCCCTGAGGGGCATCGGGGGTCGGGCCCGAAAACTCATCGTGGTGGATCTCGACGACACGTTGTGGGGTGGAGTGGTCGGCGACGAGGGGTGGGAGTCGCTGCGCCTCGGGGGACACGACGCCGTCGGCGAGGCGTACGCCGACTTCCAGCGTGCCCTCCGGGACCTGACCAACCGGGGGATCGTCCTCGGCATCGTGTCCAAGAACACCGAGGAGGTGGCGCTCGAGGCGATCCGCGAGAACCCCGAGATGGTCCTCGGTCTCGATGACTTCGCGGGCTGGCGCATCAACTGGAACGACAAGGCCCGAAACATCGCCGACCTGACCGCGGAGCTGAATCTCGGGCTCGACTCGGTCGTCTTCATCGACGACAGTGCCTTCGAGCGGGGTCGCGTCCGTGAGGCGCTCCCCGAGGTGCTCGTTCCCGACTGGCCCGGCGACCCGCTGCTCTACCGCGAGCGTCTCACGTCGCTCGACTGCTTCGACGCGCCGTCCCTCTCCGAGGAGGATCGCGCGCGCGCCGGGATGTACGCCGCGGAGCGGCGCCGCGATGCGGCGCGCGGCGAGGTCGGGTCGGCCGACGCCTGGCTGGCCTCGCTGGGTCTCGAGGTACAGGTGGAGGACCTCGACCGGGCGAACCTCGCGAGGGCGGCCCAACTGTTGAACAAGACGAACCAGATGAACCTTCGAACACGGCGGATGACGGAGACGGAGCTCAGCGAGTGGGCCGCTTCACCGCGTCGCAGGGTCCTCGCGTTTCGGGTCGCCGACCGGTTCGGTGACTCGGGGCTCACCGGACTGGCGTCCATCGAGGTGGAGAACGGCCGTGCCGAGCTGTGCGACTTTGTGATGAGCTGCCGCGTGATGGGCCGCGGAGTGGAGCGGGCGATCGTCTCGGCGGTCGTCGAGGCGGCACGCCAGCTGGGGGCGTCGTCGCTCGCCGCCACCCACATCCCGACGGCGCGGAACGAACCGTGCTTGCGCTTCTTCGAGGGCTCGGGTTTCGTGCCGGGGTCCGACGAAGGATCGTTCACCCGGGACCCACTGGATCCGTACGAGGTCCCGGAACACATCGCCCTGCACCGCGGGGTCGGGGAAGGGAGCGGCTGAGACGGTGCGAATCCTTGTGACGGGTGGGCTCGGGTTCACCGGCGCGGCGCTGACGCGCCGGCTCGTGGACGACGGCCACGACGTGGTGGCGCTCGACAAACAGCCGGGTCTCGAGATGGAGGCGCTCTCGGCGGCGGGGGCGGACACCCGTCTCGGCAGCGTCACCGATCGCGATGCGGTGCGGGCGTCTTCCGAGGGCGCCGAGGTCGTGATTCACCTCGCGGCCGCGTTTCGCGAGGCCGGCGCCCCCGACAGCCTGTACTACGAGGTGAACGTCGACGGTACCCGCCTCGTCGCGGAGGAGGCGGTCGCGGCCGGTGCGCGAAAGCTCGTGTATTGCAGCACGCAGGGCGTGCACGGGCACATCGACGACCCGCCCGGCGACGAGACCTCACCGATCGCCCCGGCCGACTACTACCAGGAAACGAAGTACCTGGGGGAGACCGTGCTCCGCGACTTCTCCGACCGGATCGAGTGGACGACGATCCGGCCCACGGCCATCTACGGCCCGGGCGATCCGGAGCGCTGGGGCATGATCTTCAAGCGAGTCGACCGCGGGCGATTCCTGATGTTCGGCGACGGCGCCACGTTCTACCATCCGGTGTACATCGACAACCTCGTCGACTCCTTCGTGCTCGCGATGGAGCCCGGCGCCGGCGCCGGCGAAGCGTACATCATCGGCGATGCGGAGTACTACTCGATCGAGACGATCGTCGAGAAGACCGCCGCAGCGCTCGGGGTGGAGGTCGACATCCCGCACCTGCCGATCGGACCCCTGATCGTGGCCGGCCATATCTGCGAGCGGCTTTGCAAGCCGTTCGGCATAAACCCGCCCATCTTCCCCCGGAGGGTCGACTGGTTCCGGCAGGTTCGGGCGTTCCGGATCGACAAGGCGCGCCGGGACCTCGGCTACGACCCGAAGGTGGGGCTCGATGAGGGACTTCGCAGGACGGGGGAATGGTATCGAGCGGGCGGCTACCTGAGCTGACCATAACCGGTCCACGGCGCCCGTGAGGGTCCTGCTTCTCGCCCCGCACGCGTACTACGTCGTTCGCGGTACGCCGATCGACGTGGACCTCGTGCTGCGCGGTCTCGAGGTGCGCGATGACGTCACGGTCGACGCACTGGTGTACGGCGAGGGAAGGGACCGATCGTACCGGGGCATCACACTGCACCGAACCCCCGGCTGGAAGTGGCTGCAGGGCGGGGGGCCGGGATTCGGCTGGAAGAAGCTGGTCAACGACGCCTTCATGTTCTTCAGGGCGTGGGGTCTGTTGCGCCGAAACCGGTACGACGTCATCCACGCCGGAGAAGAGGCGTCGCTCATGGCGCTCTTCTTCAAGCGGCTCCACGGTGTCCCGTACGTGTACGATCTCGACTCATCGATCGCGATGCAGATGGTCGAGAAGTACCCGCGCCTGCGTTTCGTCGCGGGGGTGTTCGACCGCGTCGAGCGGGCGGCGATCCGCGGCGCCATCGCGGCAGCGCCGGTGTGCAACGCCCTCGCCGAGCGGTGCCGGGAGGCGGGCGCGAAACGGGTGTTCGTTCTGCACGACATCTCCCAGCTGGAGAATCCGGACGGACCGCCCACGGGACGGCTCGCGGCGGAGACGGGCAGCGACCGCCTGCACATGCTCTACGCGGGCAACCTCGAGCCCTACCAGGGGATCGATCTTCTCCTCGACGCCTTCGGGATCGCCGCGCGAGAGACCGATGCGATCGACCTCGTCGTTCTGGGAGGGACCGAGCGGAACATCGTGAAGTACCGGAAGAAGGCCGATGCGCTGGGGCTCGCGGACCGCGTGCACTTCCTCGGGCCTCGCCCGTTCACGGAGCTCGAGCGGTACCTTCTCGACGCGGACGTGCTGGTTGCCCCGCGAACCCGGGGGGTCAACACGCCGATGAAGGTGTTCCCCTACCTGCATTCGGGGAGGGCGGTGCTGGTGACGGATCTGCCCACCCACACCCAGATCCTGACGCCGGACGTCTGCGTGCTCGCCGCCCCGCGGGCGCGCGAGTTCGCCGACGCGATCGTCCGGCTCGCCGAGGACGCGGAGCTCCGCCGGCGCATCGGCGCCGCCGGTCGGGCGTTCGCCGAGGCGGGGCACACGTTCGACGCGCATCTGGGCCGCATGAAGGCTCTCTACGACTGGCTCGAAGACGAGGTGCGCGCCGCATCCTGAGCCCTCGCCGCGGTCGGGCGGGAGTCGCCGCGGGTCGAGCGTGGGTCAGTCCGGGACGTTCCCGGCAAACCGCGGGGCGTCGTCGAACGCTTCGATCTCCAGGTCGCGCTCGGCGTCCGTCCAGTCGAGGACGGGCTGGAGGTGCTCCGCGACGGCCCGCGCGATCCGTCGTCCGGGGTGCCCGCCCGAGGCGAGCCCGGTGCGGCGGGCGAGCACGTCATCGAGTGTTTGCGCCCACTGCTGCTCTACCGCGAAGCGGACGGCCCCCACCGTGACACGGCAGCCGTTCGCGACGGGGCGGCCCAGCGCCGGTTCGGCCTCGCAGTACGCGGCGATGCGGGCGGCGACATCGGGCAAGGGCATCGCCGGCGCCGCCGCGCTTCCACTCGACAGACGCCGTCCGACCAGGTCGAGCGCCCGCACCGTCAGACCGTAAGCGGTCGTCCACTTCACGCCCGAAACGAGAATCGTTCCATCGTCGCGCTCCACGAGACGCGGCAGGTCCGATGGAACCGGCTCTTCTCCGACGTCCCTCGGAACGGCGCCGGCGTGAACCAGGCGCACCGAACCGCGATCGAGCGCCGCCAGCTCGGGGTGCACGGGGGCGAGCCAGTCGAGCACCGCGTCGATACGTGCCGCGTCGATGCGCACTGCCTCGCCCGAACGGCCGTCCAGCTCGGTGTTCCACGTGCCGACGATGGTGCGGTCGCGCCACGGGACGACGAAGACGGAGCGGCCGTCGTCCGGGTGTGCGAGCGCGACGGCGACGCCATCGCTCACGAGGGGCAGACGGTCGACGACGAGATTCATGCTGACCATCGCCGGCCGATCCCCCGAGGCGGCGCCGGTACAATCGAGCACGCACCGGGCGCGGACATGCCCGCGCGAGGGGTCGTGGGCGCCTGCCACGCGTCCGTCGCGGACGACAGGATCGCAGCGCGAGTGCGTCCATACGACCGTGTCCGGTCGGGCGTCGACGGCAGCGTGCACGAATGCCAGCAACATACGCTCGGTGTCGTCGATGAGCGCGTCGTGCCACACGGGGTAGCGGCTCGACGGTATCCGGCGATCCGCCCGAACACCCCGATTCCTGTCGGCTGACAGCGCGTCGTTCAGCAGTAGTCCCGCCCGGAACCCGAGGCGAAACGCGAGACCGCGCCCGGCCATGTCCAACCGGCACGGCAGCGGCCGGACCAGCCCGGGCGCCAGCCTGAGAAGCCGCCTGCGCTCGCGGATCGAAACGAGGCTGCGCCGCACATCGAGCGATTGCAGGTAGCGCAGCCCGCCGTGCGCGATCTTCATGCTGTTCGAGGAGGCGGCGCCGCCGATGTCGCCACGATCGACGAGGGCGACCGAGAGACCGCGGCGCGCCGCCTCGCACGCCGCAGTGACGCCCTGCACGCCCGCCCCGACGATCAGGACGTCCACGGATCGGGTCACCGCGCCGCCTCGCCGCGCCGGAGCCGAATCCTGACCTGGTTGCGGACAAAGCCCGTCATCCCGAGCGGCCCCCCGATCGTCCTCCCGCGCGCCGCGTCCCGGCGCAACGCCTCGCCGATGGAAGCCGCTGGCCGCTCGAGATCGAGCGCGCACTCGAGCGCGAGCCCGAACGTTCCGACGCGGTGGACCTCGTCCTCGAAGGGGAACGGATCGCTGCCGGGGAGCACCGCGAACCCCTCGTCCCGAAGTCGGGCCAGGGGTCGGGGGAGCCGCCAGGGTGGGCGATTGGCGTTGTCGCCCAGGAGCAAGCGCGACCGATCCTCGTCCGACAGCGCGGCGAACGCATCGCGGATGCGCGAATACCTCCCGAGCGCCCACTTCCCGAAGGCCCACGGGACGATGACGAGCGGTGCCGAAGCGAGCGCCGCGTCGAGGGTCGCGGCGAAGCCGGCTCCGTCGAACCTGGCGCCGTCCCCGTCTCCGCACCCCCAGAGGAGGAGCTCGAGACGCTCGGCCGTCCGGAGCTGTCGGCCCGCGACGAGCACCGTACGCGGGCGGCCACCGCGTGCGACGACGAGCGACGCGTCCTCCTCAGTGGGCAGGACCGAACCCCCCCCGGGCAGACCCCCAGCCAGCCGCGCGCGAAGTCCCTCGAGCGCCGGTCTCGCGTCGGTGGATGCCACGAGGGCGCAGGTCACGTCGGACGCGTCCGGGCGGCCTCGCCGCAGATTGTCATCGACCGTCTCGACGAACCTGACGGGGTCGAATGCGTCGTGAAGGTGGGTGTGCCCGTCGACGAGAATCGTCGTCGCCGGTCCGGCCGTCATGCCGGTCCGGCGGTCCGGAGCCCGTGAAGCGAGCGAGAGAGCCACTCCCTCACGTCGTCCCTCGACTCGCCGCGGGCGAAGAGGCGGTGCCAGACTTCGAGGTTGAGCAGGTTCCAGATCCGGAGGTCGTAGTTGGCCCGCCCGCTCCGATGGTCCTCGATGAGGCCTTCGACGTACGACCGTCGGAACAGCCCGTCGTCGAACAGGCTCGCGTCCGCGAACACGCCGTCGACGAAACCCGTGAGATCCCCGCGGAACCAGTCGGCCATCGGGAACATGAACCCCATCTTCGGTCGATCGATCAAATCCTGCGGGAAGTAGCGCTTCGCCACTTCCCGCAGGATCAACTTCAGCTCGCCGGGTCGGATCTTGAACGCCGACGGCAGCGTGGCCGCGAACTCGATGAGCCGCGGATCGACCAGCGGCGGCCGCATCTCGAGCCCGTGCGCCATCGTCATGCGGTCGGAGATGTGCAGGAAGTGCTCGGGCAGCCGCGTCATCTGCTCCACATAGAGAGTACGATCGAGCTCATCGTCCGAGTCCACGGCATCGTAATGTCGGGCGATCCGACCCTCGGTGTCGCCGTCCGTCACGCGTGCCGCCGCGTCGGGCGTGAACAGCGCCTCGCGCTCGGGGCCGCGGAACCCGAAATACGTCATCGCGAAGGCGTGTCTCCGGGCCCCGTCGAGCAGCGAGGTCTCGTGCGCCCACCGCGCCTGACGAGCGATGTCGTGATAGCCGATCCCCGCGGGGATACGGTCTATGATCGGCGACAGCAGCCGTCTCCGGACCGTTCGCGGCACGAGACGATACGCCTCGACGATGCGGGAACGGGTGAATCGGAGGTATCCGCCGAACGTCTCGTCTCCTCCGTCGCCCCCGAGGACGACCTTCACGTGACGGCGGGCGGCGTCTGCCAGCAGGTAAAGGCCGACCGCGTGCGCGTCGACGGGCTGCTCCATGTGCCACACGATGTCGGGGAGCAGGAGCATCAGATCGGGAGCGGCGCGCGACTCGTGGTGGCGGGTTCCGACCACCTCGGCGGCCCGTCGGGCGTGGTCGAGCTCGCTGAACTTCGAGCCCTCGACCGCGACGGTGAAGGTGGGCATGCCGCCCTCGACGTGCGGGGCCGCGAGGGCGGCGACCAGGCTCGAGTCGACGCCGCCCGACAGGAATCCCCCGAGGGGGACGTCGCTCATGAGGTGCATCCGCACGGTCTCGTCGAGCAGTGCCTCGAGATGGTCGGTCGCCTCGGTGTAGGGAGCGTCCAGCTTGTTCGCATAGGAGAGGCGCCAGTAGCGGCGCGGGCGTGGGACCGGATCTCGCTTCGACACCTCGAGCACGTGACCGGGGGGGAGCTTCCGCACGCCCTGAACGAGCGTCGTCTCATCGGGACAGAAGCGCAGCGCCGTATGGTGCCACAACGTGTCGACATCGACACGCGGCTCGACAAGTCCTGCGGCGAGGAGCGCCTTCATCTCGGATGCGAACGCGAACGTGTCGCCCCGTACGGAATAGAAGAGCGGTTTCTGCCCGATATGGTCGCGGGCGAGGAGGAGGTGCCCGGTGGCCCTGTCGAAGAGGGCGAACGCGAACATCCCCCGCAGAAGCGAGACGAAGTCGGGGCCGTGCGCATCGTAGAGGTGGAGCAACACTTCCGTGTCGCAGTTCGTCCGGAAGACGCGGCCGTCCGTCTCGAGCTCCCGGCGAAGCGCGGGGTAGTTGTAGATCTCCCCGTTGAAGGTCACGACGAGCGCTCCGTCGGCCGACGACATGGGCTGCTGGCCGTGCTCGGGGTCGATGATGCTCAGGCGACGGTGGAGCAGGACGACGCCATCGGATGCCCAGCGACCGCTCGCATCGGGCCCGCGGTGGGCGAGGGCGGCGGACATGCGGTCGAGGCGTCCGTCGTCGATCGGGGTAGGCGAGATGACACCGGCGATGCCGCACATGCTCAGCCCCGGACGCCAGTCGCGTGCCACCTCGCGGCCCGCCGCCAGCGGCTCCCTCGCGGGCTGTCGGGGCAGCTGGCGACGGGTCGTGGCCTCGATCCATCGAGCACGGTTCGCGTGGCGGACCCTCCCGACGGCCCCGAAATGAACCTAAGTGGCGGGCTGACAGACACTTGTCGCCGACCCTCGAGGGGCGGCACACGAAGTGCCGTCATCTTCTTACAGGACGCGGCTTTTCGCGGGTTTGACGATCGGCCGCACAACTCGCTTATTAGCACCGTCGACCGCGCACGGGAGGGGCCGGCCGCAAGGGCCCGGCCCGGTCGAGTACAGGAGACCGTTTGTTCGCCATCTTCGGGGTGATCGGGAGGTCGGACGCCGCCACTGTCGTCCGTATGGGCGAGCGGCTGGCGCACCGCGGGCGGGAGGTGCGGATCACTTCCCTGTCCGATGGCGTCACCCTCGGTGTGGTCGGACCGGCGCCCGAACGAGCGCTGGCGGTTCGCGGCTCGACCGCCGTCGTAAGCGCCGCACGGATCCAGAATCTCGACGATCTCGCCGCCGGTCTCCCGAGTCGGGAGACGCCCTCGAGCGAGGCCGAGCTGATCCTCGCGCTCTATCGGTCGGGCGGCGCCGAGGCGGTGTCGCGGATCGACGGTGAGTTCGCGTTCGTACTCGTCGACAGCCGACGGGACGAGGTCGTGCTCGGCCGGGATTACTTCGGGATGATGCCGCTGTACCACACCTCGCTCCCTTCGGGCGGCATCGCGTTCGCCTCCGAGTACAAGGCCCTTCTGGCCTTGCCCGAGGTCGACGGGACGCCCGACCGCAACATGCTACAGTACCTGCAGCATGCGAAGAAGCTGCCCGTGGGCCGCACGCTCCTCGAGTCGATACGGGCGGTCCTCCCCGGCGCGGTGATCCGGATCGCCCGCGGGAGCGACCCCGTCACGTCATCGCTCTCGCAACCGCTCGAGGTTCGCGACGTGATCGAGGACGAGGCCGAGGCCACGCCCATGTTGAGGGAGGCCCTCTTCGACTCGCTCCGCCGCAAGGCCGACGATCTCGATCCGGTCGGACTCGCGCTCAGCGGTGGGATCGATTCGGTGGGGCTCGCATTCGCGCTGCGCCGGCTCTACCCTGACCGGACGATCCACACCTTCACGGCCGGACACGGTCCCGGCGATCCCGAGCTCGACACGGCGGCGGCTGTTTCGGAGGCGATCGGGTCCGTCCACCACGAGGTGTTCACCGGCCCCGCCCTCCTCACGCAGGAGCTCCCGGATCTGGTGTGGCACCTCGAGGATCCCTTCGCGCGCAGCGAGGTTCTTCAGCTATACGAGATCGGGCGGGCCGCCCGCGACCACGTCGACGTCGTCCTGTCGGGCCAGGGGTCCGACAGCCTTTTCGGCGGGATGCCCCGCTATCGTCTGCTCGACCTGCTCGACCGCCTGCCTTTCCTGCGCGGATCTCTGGCGGAGTTCTACGACCTCGCGACGAACGGCATCCCGCCGCAACGCCCGCTCTCCAGGTTGATGCGGCGGCTCTATTTCGGGCACGGCATCACGCCTGTTCCCGAGATCCGCGGCAGCGACTACGCGGCCCCGCGAAAAACGCTGACCGGGTTCGGGCCCGAGTTCGTGAATCGGGCGATGGCGGAGGGATATCAGGTCGGCCAGGCCGCGGACACGATCAAGTACGAACGGAGCTTCGCGGCGTGGGGCCTCGGGTATCGGTCGCCGTACGTGGACGAAAAGCTGGCGAGGGTCGCGTTCCGGATCAGCGACTCGCTCAAGCTGAAAGGGCTCAGCGACAAGTACGTCCTGCGCCGGGCGTTCGAACCGCTCGTACCCGCGCCGCTGTATGCGCGGCGGAAGCGTGCGCAGCGCATGCTGTGTGACGAGCGCTTCTCGCACACGCTGGATCGGGTGGCCGACGCCGTCCTGACCCCCGGCTCGGTCGAGGCCCGGGGCTTCATGGACTGCGATCAGATCGCCGCCCTCCGCTCCCGGCCGGACGGCGCTCCGTACCACTACGAGAGCGCGATGCGGCTATGGACCGCCATCCTCACCGAGTTGTGGGGCCAGGAGTTCCTCGATCGACGGGGTGCCGGACCCTGCGCGAGCGTGTGCGAGGAGGCGGAGCCGCGGCGGGCTTGACGATTCCACTTGACGATTCCGCTCGTTTCAGCGACCTTTGTCGCGGCAAAGTGCCAAACAGCGGGCGAACGTGATGAGGCGGGGAGCCTTCATGACATGCGGGCTTCCCTTTTTTATTGTCCTCATCGGCCCGCTCCCCGGCGCGGGGGAGGTCCGCGCGAGCGTCCATGCGCCGCAGCCGGCTCGACCCGGAGCGGCCACGGAAATCAGCAGAAGGAAACAGAATTATGCGCAGCAGAGGCACCGTGAAGTGGTTCAACGACCAGAAGGGTTTCGGTTTCATCACCCCCGAGGACGGAAGCAAGG
>JAWWCR010000064.1:0-23563 GCA_033720355.1 Gemmatimonadota bacterium | reverse complement strand
TCCCCGCGTCCGCCCCCGACCGCGAGATCGACTACATCGTCTACCGCCCGGACGACGGCCTCGAGGTGACCGAGCAGCGTCTCCTCGACGAGCCGGTCATGTCGGACCATCGTCCGCTCGTCGCGACGATTCGCCTCAGGTAGCGTCCACCCACACCCCACACGGAGAGCAGCCATGTCGCCGACCCGCCGCGAGTTCGTGACCACCGGAGCCGCCGCCGCGGCGTTCCCCCTCGCCGCGACCGGGTGCGCTCCCGGCGCGGGGAGCCCGGGTGGCGCGGGCGGCGGGGTCGCCCCGGACCTGATCGTCGTCAACGGGACGGTCTACACCATCGACGACGCGGCGCCTCGCGCCGAGGCCTTCGCGGTGAAGGACGGCCGATTCGTGGCGGTCGGATCGAGCGATGACATACGGAACCTCGCTTCGCCCGACACGGAGGTGATCGACGCCGCGGGGCTCACGGTCACGCCCGGCTTCATCGATGCGCACTGCCACCCGTCGGGCGTTCGCGAGCTGACCGGCGTCAACGTCAACCTCTCGACGGTCGAGGAGGTGAAGGCCGCGCTCGCCGAGAAAGCGCAGCAGACGCCGCCCGGCTACTGGGTCGACGGGTACATGTACGACGACACCAAGCTCGACCGACCGGTGACGCGCCTCGACCTCGACGAGGCCGTCCCCAACCACCCGGCGATGGTCGGCCACCGCGGGGGTCACACGGGTGTCTACAACTCGGTCGCGTTCGAGCTGGCCGGCGTCACGGCCGAAACACCCGATCCGTTCGGCGGCCACTTCTACCGCGAGGGCGGTGAGCTTACCGGCAAGGTCGCCGAGCGCGCACGCGGCGCGTTCAACGGCGTCGGCGAGCGCGAGCCGATCACGCGCGAGACGAACCAGGCGGGCGTCGCGTTCATCTCGCGGGAGATGACGAAGGCGGGGCTGACGAGCGTCCACCAGACCGGCGGCGGCTCGACCTCGCTCACCGCGCTTCAGGATGCGTACGCCGCCGGCGAGTTGTGCTTCCGGATGTACTTCTTCCCGAGCGGCGGTCTGTTCCGGCAGCTCAACGGTGCGGGCGTACGGACCGGGTTCGGCGACGAGTGGCTCCGGATCGGCGCCGTGAAGTACGGGGCCGACGGCTCGGCGTCCGAGCGGACGATGCGCATGAGCACGCCCTACGTCGGTCGGCCGGACGACTACGGCATCCTCACGATGACGCAGGAGGAGATCCACGAGGCGGTGGACGAGGCGCACCGCTCGGGGTGGCAGATCGGGATCCACGCGAATGGCGACGTGACGATCGACATGGTGCTGACCGCGTACGAGCGGGCGCAGGCCGAGTGGCCGCGCGAGGACCCGAGACACAGGATCGAGCACTGCACGCTCGTCAATCCGGACCTCGTTCGTCGGATTAAAGAAGCTGGTGCAATCCCAACTCCATTCTACACTTACGTGTACTATCACGGCGACAAGTGGGGCGAGTATGGCGACGAGAAGCTCCGGACGATGTTCGCCCACAGAACCTTCCTCGACGCCGGCATCATGGTCGCCCCCGCGTCGGATTACATGCCCGGGCCCTACGAGCCGATGATGGCGCTCCAGAGCATGGTCACCCGGACCGACTTCCGCGGGAAGGAGTGGGGGCCGAACCAGCGGATCACGGTCGACGAGGCCCTGCGGATCTGCACCCTCCACGGCGCGTACGCCTCGCACGAGGAGAACCTCAAGGGGACGATCACGGCCGGGAAGCTCGCCGACTTCGTGCTTCTGGGGCAGGACCCGCACGACGTCGACCCGAGCGTCCTCAAGGGCATCCCGATCGTCCGTACGGTCGTGGGTGGCAGGACGATGCACGAGGCCTGAAGGTGCCCCTTCGTGGCTGAGCGGCGCCCCGCCGCGATCGCGGCCCTCGCACTCGTCGCCGTGGCGTGTTCGGAGAGCGGCGAAGGCACACCGGTCTCGGCCGTCCGCGACTCCGCGGGCGTCACGATCGTCGAGACGACCGCCCCTCTGTGGGCCGACGGAGCGGGCTTCGTCGTCGACCCGGACCCGGTCCTCGACCTGACGGCAAGCGGCGTCGGCGAACCGCACGAGTTCTTCGGGGTCGCCGCGGCACGCCGCCTGTCCGACGGGGTCATCGCCGTGTCGGACGCGGGGTCGTCATCGATTCGCTTCTACGGGCCCGACGGGGCGCTCATCCGCTCCATCGGCCGCGAGGGAGAGGGGCCGGGAGAGTTTCTGGCCGTCCGGGGGCTCGAACGCACCGCCGGCGATACGCTCGGGGTCTTCGACTTTCGTAACCGCCGCCTGGCCCTCATCCCGCCCGGAGGGGAGACCGTCGATCCGCTACCGCTTCCGCCGGAAAGGGTGACCGACCTGCGCATGCTCCCCGGAGGCGAGCTGCTTCTCGAACTGTCCGGCGATCAGCCGGGCGCCACGGCCGACGGGGGCTCCGTGCGCTTCCCGGTGTTCTTCGCTCGCGCGACGCGTGACGGCCGTATCGCCGACACGATCGCGACCGGTGGAGGCGGCGAGACCATCATGCTGGCCGACGGAGCGGCCCGCCCGTTGTTCGGCAAGGACACCTACTCGGACGTCCACGACGAACGTCTCTACGTCGGAGACTCGGACTCGCTCGAGGTCCGGGTCTACACGCTCGACGGCGATCTCGAGCGCGTGATACGCGTGCCGGGCTTCGATCTGCACATGACCGACGCCCTCAGGGATGCCGAGATCGAGCTGCGCGTGGCGCTCGCCCGGGGAACGCGCGAAACGAACGAGCGGCTTCCCGTACCGGCGCACCGTCCGGCCTACGCAGACCTGCTCGTCGACTCCGAGGGCTACGTATGGACCGCCGAGCACCTCGGGTGGTTCCGCAACCTGCTGGCCGACGTGCCCCGGACGTGGCAGGTCTTCGACCCCGACGGGAGGTGGCTCGGGGGCGTCGCTCTGCCGGCCCGTTTCGTCCCGTTCGAGATAGGAGCCGACTACGTCCTCGGGCTTCGGCGCGACGACATCGATGTCGAGGTCCCCCTGGTCTACCGGCTCCACCGGGGCCCGTTGCCGTGAGCGACGGCTCCATCGAGCTCATCCGGGGGAGCCGCGGCGAGCTGATCGCCGTCGTCCTCGCCGGGGCCGCGCACGTCGCGACCGAGCTCTTCTTCTCAGAGGCGGTGGCGCTATGGCTGAGCGCCGTCCTCTCCGTCGGATTCCTCGTCTACCTCGCGTGGCGGGCGCGCCGGCACCCCGGGATGCTCCGCGCGTGGGGGATGCGGTGGGACAACTTCGGGCAGACGATCGGTCCGCACCTCACCTTCGCGGCCGTGGGGTCCGTCCTCGTCCTGTGGATCGGGTCGACGGTCGGCACGATCGACTTCCCGCGGACCTTCTGGCTGACGCTGGCCCTGTACCCGCTGTGGGGAGCCGCGCAGCAGTTCGCGCTCCAGAACCTCCTCGCCCGAAACGTCTACGCCTTCACCTCGAGCATGCTCGTCGTGTCGGTCGTGGCGGCGGTCCTGTTCGGCGCGTCGCACTATCCGCGGTGGTGGCTGGTCGCGCTCACGGCCGGCGCGGGCTTCCCGTTCACGATCCTCTACCGCCGATTCCCGAACCTGTGGGCGGTCGGGATCGCGCATGGCATCCTCGGTTCGTTCGCGGTCTATTCGGTGCTCGGGGAGGATCCGGGCGCCGCGATCCTCTCGACCCTGTGGAGGTGGTTTCAGGGGGGATCGACATGATCGCGGTCGACCAGTCGCTCGTCCTCGACGTCGAGAACGTCGGGACGCTGCTTCTCGCCGGTAAGGTCCTCTCGGGGCTGGCCGTCGTGGGTGTCCTCGCCGTCATCGTGAACTGCTGGCGGCGAGACGCTTTCCCCGGGATCTCGTACGGCGAGATCGAGCTGTCCCATGGGCGGCTCCGCTGGTTGTGGATCCTCTTCATCCTCGGCGGGTTCGCACTCGGGTCGGCCGAGGATCCGGTCGTCCAGGCAGGTACGACGATGGAGGACGAGGAACTCCTCGACAGCGCGGTGAACCGCCGCCAGACATCGCTCGATCTCCCCCTTCCCTTCTACCGGTTCGAGCGGCGACGTGTGTACGCGGATGGCGAGCTCGCGGTCGAGAGCACGACCGAGTATTTCCTGATTCCGTGGGCGCTTCTCGGCGCGTTCGTCGCGTACATCGCTCTCGTCGTCCGGTGGAACCCCGAAAATCGCCTTGCGCTGCGGATCCTCCAGGGGCGGGGGCGCCGGTGGCCGTTTCGCAAGGCGAAGAAGCCCGAAGAGTCGGGATGAGCGAGAGACGCACTGCCCGCGGGCTCACCGTCGAGGCGCTCGTCATCGTGGTGAGCATCCTGGCCGCCTTCACCGTCGACGCCTGGTGGGATGGCCGCCAGGAGTCGCGACGCGAACGCGCGGTGCTCGAGGGGATCCTCGACGACTTCCGTCAGTCGAAGGAGGACCTCGAGTTCAAGAGTGGTGTGGCGGAGTGGATCGCGACCGATTCGCGCGCGGTCCTTTCGCGAGTGCGGGCGGCTCCCGAGGGGTCGTCGATCATGGCGTCCACCAGAGAGCTCGCGGCCGTCGTCGGTGTACCCACCTACGACGCGAACACGGCGACGCTCGACGCCGCCGTTTCCTCCGGCGAGATCGAGCTGGTCCGGAGCCGGGCCATCCGCGAGGCCCTCTCATCCTGGCTCCGGGCGTACCGCGACAACGCCGAGGACGAGAGGGCGATCCGGGATCTGGGCCATACGTCCCTCTTCCCCGCGCTGTCCGAAGCCGCACGGCTGGGGGACGTGTTCGATGCGGCTCTGGAACCGCCCGAGGAGGGCGGGCCGCGGACCGTTCGGGTCGACAGACGGCTCGAGGGGTTGCTCGCGCTCCGCGTCTTCTACGCCGACTTCGTGCGCGACGGGATGGCGGACCTCGGCGCGCGCCAGACGGCGCTCATCGGCCTCATCGAAGAGGAGCTGGCCAGATGAACGAGACGAGTCGCCCCGGGCTCGGCCGCTCCCTCGCCGAGCTCGTCATCATCTTCGTGGGCGTCAGCGCCGCCTTCTTCGTCGAGAACTATCGGGACGACCGGCAGGATCTCCAGGCGCTCGACCAGGCCGTCGACGGCATCCTCTTCGAACTCGACCACTACCGGGACGGGAGCGCCCGACATGCCGACGGGATCGCCGCCTCGCTCGAGCAATGGGAGACGGAGGCGGCCGCAGGCCGACGCGCCGTCCCGGCTCACTACACGATCCCGGGTGCGCTCCGGCCGCCCGCCCCGGCGTGGGAGACGGCGGTCGCCGGCGGCGTGGCCAACCTGCTCGAGCCGTCGATTCGGATGGATCTCGGCTGGTACTACAACGAGTTCCTCGGGATCCATCAGAACTACGTCCGACGGGTGGAGTTCGCGGAACGCGAGATCTTCCCGCTCGAGCGGCTCGGACCCGATGCGTTCTACGGCGACGGGGGCGACCTGCTCCCCCGCTTCGCGGTCCACATGGACCTGCTCCGCCGATTCGAGACGGATCTCCGCGAGTCGGCCCGGTGGGCGGACTCGCTCCACGATGTGCTGACCGAGACCCGCGGCCGGTGACGGCATCGGTTCACGCCTGCGGAGTGTCGAAGTAGTTCATGCAGGATCTCACGGAAGGCTCGATCCCCGGACACATCGCGCGTCTGGCCATCCCGATCGCCATCGGGATGGTGTTTCAGACGCTGTACTATCTGGTCGACCTGTACTTCGTGGCGCAGATCGGCGAGGCGGCGGTGGCGGGGCTGACGTCTGCGGGAAACGTCCAGTTTCTCATCATGGCGCTCACGCAGGTGCTCGGCGTTGGGACGATGGCGCTCATCGCGCAGGCAAGCGGCCGGCAGGACCGCGAAGACGCCAACCTGATCTTCAACCAGAGCCTGCTGATCGGAGGGGTCTGCGCCGCGATCACGCTCGTCGGAGGGTACGGGCTCGGGCGTGCGTACATGCGGACTCTGGCGGCGGACGCGGCGGTCGTCGAAGCGGGGCTCACGTACCTCGACTGGTTCCTCCCATGTCTCGGTCTCCAGTTCGCGCTCGTGGCGATGGGGGCGGCGCTCCGCGGGACGGGCGTCGTCAAACCGACGATCGTCGTCCAGATCTTCACGGTGGCGCTGAACGCGCTTCTCGCGCCCTTCATGATCGCCGGGTGGGTGACGGGCCGGCCGCTCGGCGTGATGGGGGCCGGGCTCTCGAGCACCATCTCGGTGGCGGTCGGGATCGCGCTGATGACCGTCTACTTCGTCCGGCTCGAGCGTTTCGTACGCTTCGACCCGGCGCTTCTGAGACCGCGGTTGGAGACGTGGCGGAGGATCCTCCGGATCGGTCTCCCGCCGGGCGGCGAGTTCGCCCTGATGTTCGTCTACATGGCGGTGATCTACTGGGCCATACAGGACTTCGGGGCGGAAGCCCAGGCCGGGTTCGGAACCGGCTCGCGCGTGATGCAGGCGATCTTCCTCCCGGCGATGGCGGTCGCGTTCGCGACGGCGCCGGTGGCCGGGCAGAACTTCGGCGCCCGTGCCTTCGAGCGCGTCCGGGGCACGCTGCGCTCGGCGGCGATCGTCGGCAGCGCGATGATGCTGACGCTGACCCTGCTCTGTCAGATCGCGCCCGAGACGCTCGTGGCGTTCTTCACGGACGACCCGGCCGTGATCGACGTGGGAGGCGAGTTCCTGCGGATCATCTCCTGGAACTTCGTGGCGACCGGGCTCATCTTCACGTGCTCGGGCGTCTTCCAGGCGCTCGGCAACACGGTGCCCGCGCTCCTGGCCGGCGCGACGCGTCTCACGACGTTCGCGATACCGGCGATCTGGATCTCGGGACGGCCGTGGTTCGAGCTGAGGCACCTGTGGATGTTGTCCGTGGCCACCGTGGCGCTACAGGCGGTGTTCAGCTGGTGGCTGCTCCAGCGTGAGTTCCGGCGTGCGCTCGTCGACGACCCCGCGACGGTTTCCGGGTCCGCGGCCCTTGCCGTTGGGGGGGCGACGGTGCACGCGGGCCCGGTGCCCGGACCAGGCGATTGAAACGATGACAGATTTTCAGATACGGGTCCCGGCGGGCGAGCTGCTCGACAGGATCACGATCCTCGAGATCAAGTCGGCGCGTATCCGTGATCCGGACAAGCTGGCGAACGTGCGTCGCGAGCTCGCCGAGCTGACCGATGTATGGGATCGCGGCGTCGAGGAGGACGAGACGATCGCGGAGCTGCGCCGGGCGCTCGGATCGGTCAACGAGGCCCTGTGGGACATCGAGGACCACATCCGCGAGGAGGAGGTCGAGGGGGTCTTCGGAGCCCGGTTCGTCGAGCTGGCGCGGGCCGTCTACCAGACGAACGACCGGCGTGCGCTTCTCAAGCGACGCGTGAGCGAGCACCTCGGCTCGGAGCTGCTCGAGGAGAAGTCTTATGCCGGAGAGACGGAGCGTCTCGCATGACGGCACACGTGCGCCACCGGGGTTCGCGGATTCCTGCCGCGTTGTCGCGGCTCGGCGCCTGGCTCGCGATCGCGGCCGGTGGAATGATGGCGCCGGCGCCCCTTATCGCACAATCGATCGACGAGGCGGCGATCGGCCGTATCGTCGATGGCCTCGCCGAGGCATGGAACGCCTACGACGCGGACGCCTGGGTCGCGAGCTTCGACGAGGACAGCGGATTCACCAACATCCTCGGGATGCACTTCCCCGACCGCGCCGCCAATCGGGAGCGTCACACGGCCCTCTTCGAGACCGTGTTCCAGGGGAGCCGCCTGGAGTCCGAGCTCCTCGTCGTGCGCCCGATCGGCGACGACGCCGCGGTGGCGGAGATCCGTCTCACGCTCACGGGGTATCGTGGTCTGCCGCCGGGTATCTCCCCGACCCGCCCCGGAGTCCTCGAGACCCGTCTCATCCTCGCGCTGCGCGAGACCGCTGGCGAGTGGCGCGTCGTGGCGGCGCAGAACACGGCGATCCTCCCGCCTCCCTGACCCCGAAGACCGGAGGTCCGACATGAAGTACGTGGTAGAGTTGGTGGGCGCGGCGATGGTCCTGATCGGTCTGTACGGGGTGGTCGTCCCCGACGGGCTGGTCAGGTTCGGCCGTCGCTTCCTCGGGGTGGGAGGCGTGTGGGCCGCGTTCGCGATCCGCGCGCTCGCGGCCGTCGCGATGTGGTTCGCGGCTCCGGCCTCCGCGACGCCGACGACGTTTCGCGTGCTCGCCATCCTGTTCGGCGTCGGCGCCGTGATGGTCCCGATGATCGGGACCGAGCGGCTCGATCGTCTCGTCGCGTGGGGTGCGGGTCTGCGGAGCGGGGTTCTGCGCGCCATCTCGCTGGCCGCCGGCGCACTCGGCGCGTTCCTGCTGTGGTCGGTCCTGTCGGGCTAGCGGCGACCCGATGAGCCGCCGCTTCGACGAGCGCGAGGTCACCGAGATCCTCCGGCGGGCGACCGAGCCGCGGCCAGGCACGTCGGTCCCGTCACGGACGGGCTCCGACGGGCTGACGCTCGACGAGGTGAAGGAGGTCGCCGCCGAGGCGGGGATCGACCCGTCGAGGATCGAGGAAGCCGTGAACGCGCTCGCCCGGCCGGCGGAGAAGTCGACGCTCGACGCCTTTCTGGGCACGCCGATCAACGTCCGCTTCGAGGCCGACTACGATGTCGCGCTCGACGAAGAGGGACGCCGGGAGGCCGTCCGGCTCATCCGGGCGACGCTCGGCACCCAGGGCGTCGTGGGTGGCCACGGCGAGGACCTGGAGTGGATGGAACAGGACGGGTTCGGCGCGCGGAACGTGAACCTCTACCGCACATCGCGGGGTACGCGCGTCGAGATCATTGGCCGGTTTCGCGAAGCGGGCTCGGGTGCGGCCGGCATCACGGGGGTGACGGGTGCGATGGGCGGCGGCGTAGCGGTCGCGATGATGATGGCGTCTCCCGTGACGCTGGGGCTCACACTGATCCCCGTGACGCTCGGCGCGATGTACGCGATTCCGCGGCTCACCGTCGGACGCACGGTGCGCCGCGAGACGCGCAGGCTGGCCGAGCTGTCCGACAGGCTGCGCGAGGCCCTGGCATCGCGGGCGCTCGCGGAAGACGCCGCGGCGACTCGGGGCCGCCTCGAGATGGGTGGGCGGGAGGAGTCGGAGGAGGGAGAATCCGGGTGAGCTGGTCGCGTAGAGAGTTCGTCCACACATCGGCGCTCGCGGGTGTCGGGGTGGGGCTGGTCCCCCGACGGCGGGCGCCCCTGCGGATCCTCATCCTCGGGGGGACGGGGTGGCTGGGACCGAACCAGGTGAGCGTGGCGCGCGAGCGCGGGCACGAGGTCACGCTGTTCAACCGCGGTCGCACGGCGCCCGGGATGTTCCCGGACGTCGAGACGCTGATCGGCGATCGGGATGACGACCTCGACGCTCTGCGGGGGCGCGAATGGGACGTCGCGATCGACAACTCCGCCACGATCCCGCGCTGGGTGCGGCAGTCGACGGAAGTGCTGGGCGACTCGGTCGGAGCCTACGTCTTCGTGTCCTCGGTGGGCGTGTTCCTGCCGTACCGCACCGCACCGATCGACGAGGACGGACCGATCGGGACGATCGACGACCCGGCCACCGAGGAAGTGAACGGTGCGACGTACGGCGCGCTCAAGGCGCTCTCCGAGGACGTCGTGCGTCAGGCGTATCCGGGCGCGCATCAGGTGATTCGTCCGGGCTACATCGTCGGCCCGGGAGACCGGACGGACCGGTTCACCTACTGGCCCGTACGGCTCGCGGCGGGCGGCGAAGTGCTGGCGCCGGGCTCGCCGGAGGACCCGATCCAGCAGATCGACGTGCGCGATCTGGCGGAATTCATGATCCACCTCGTCGAGATGCGAGCCTCCGGAACGTTCAATGTCGTCGGGCCCGAGGAACCCATCACGATGGGACCCTTCCTCGAGACCGTGCGGGGGGCGGTCGCGTCCGACGCGACGCTCACCTGGCTCGATGCGGATTTCCTCGAAGAGAACGGGGTCTCCTTCGTGACGTACTGGGCGCCGCCGCGCGGCGATTACGTGGGAATGCACAGGATCGATGGCTCGAAGGCGTTCGCGCATGGTCTGAAGGCCCGTCCGCTCGCTGAGACCGCTCGCGACACGCTCGCGTGGTTCGAGGCCCTCGACGACGAGCGCCGGTCGGCGCTTCGCAGCGGACCGTCACGCGAACGGGAGGCCGAGCTTCTCGCGGCCTGGAAGGCATCGAGATGAGCGCTCCGGTCAAGCCCGAGATCACGATCGACGACCTCTCCAGAGTCGACATCCGGGTGGGCACGATCACCGCGGTCGACGACGTCGAGGGTTCGAGCAAGCTCGTCCGCCTGTCGGTCGACTTCGGCGGGTTCACGCGGCAGATCCTCGCGGGGATCCGGAAGGAGCGCGAGGATCCGCGCGAGATCGAGGGCCTGCAGTGCCTGTTCGTGGTGAACATGGCCCCTCGCCGCATGGCCGGAGAGTTGTCGGAGGGCATGTTGTTCGACATCGGCTACGAGGACGGGATCACGCCCGTCCTCGCCGTGCCCGAGAAGCCGGTGCCCGACGGCGCGCGACTCGGGTGACGACAGGCGGACCGGCCGTCCGTTCGGCGATCGCGGCGCTCGCCCTCTCGACGGTGTCGCCGGGGCTGTCGGGTCAGACGGCGAACGGTGGGGATCGGGCGGCGGCCTCGACCGCGTGCCGCGCCGGGCCGGACGCCATCGCCCTCGTGCGCACCCACGCGGCCCGCTACCCGCTTATGGAAACCGCCGATATCTACAAGCTGCTCCACCAGGCCGTGCTCGGGAGCGAGCACGCGGTGACCGATCTCGCGGGCGCCCGGGCGTGGCTCGATCGCGAGATCGCGGAGCTCGAGCCGGGCCCGCCCGAGCCGCTCATCGATCCGCTCGGCGCGGCGGGAAGCGTCGTCCGGATCCACCTGCGACCGTTTCTCGAGGCCGGCGGCGACCCCGACCGGCTCGCCGAGGCGTTCGCCCTCACGGCCGACCGGGTGTCGGCCGGGCCGACGGATCTCGGCTGCGCCCTCGAGGCGGCAGTCGCGGGCCTCGCGACGGACGGGGCGATGTCCGCCGCCCGCGACCTCGAGCGCTTCGCCGCCGCGCGCCTCGACGAGGGCTATCCCGCCGTCCACCACAGCGATGCCTTCGCGGCGGCCTACGGGCCCGCATATCGGGTGATCGCGCACGACCTCGTCGAGAGTGCGCTGGAAGGCGCCTCGTTGCCGGAGGGGCACCCGTGACCGGCCTTCGGCTGTTCACCGCCACACCCGACCGCCTCGACGATGTGGCGCGCCTGTTCGACGGCTACCGCGTGTTCTACGAGCAGGCGCCGGATCTCGAGGGCGCACGCGCCTTCATCGGCGAGCGGCTCGCGCGCGGCGACTCGCACATCATCTGCTGCGAGCTCGACGGGAGGATGGTCGGGTTCACCCAGCTCTACCCGAGCTTCTCCTCGGTCCGCATGCGATCGTCCTGGATCCTCAACGACCTGTATGTCGACCCGACCGCGCGCCGGCGGGGGGTCGCCACGGCCCTGATGCGCGCCGCTCTCGCCCACGCGACCGAGACCGGGGCGGCGTATCTGTCGCTCGAGACCCACCGTGACAACACGCCCGCACAGGCCGTGTACCTGGAGGAGGGCTGGTCGCTGGACGAGGAGTACCTGCGCTTCAACATCGACACACCCACGACCGGAGATGAGCCGTGAATCGCACCGCCCGTCGCGTATCCGTCACTACCGCCGTCGCGGCCGTCGCGATCGCCTGGCCCGCCGCCGCCCAGGAGCGGCCGCTGGTGGTCCTCGATGCCGGACACGGCGGCGAGGAAGCCGGTGTGGTGTGGGGGGACATCCTCGAGAAGGACGTCATCCTCCGTCTCGTGTTCGACGTCGCCGCCGAGTTCGTCGAGCACGGGTACGACGTCCGCCTGACGCGCACGGGCGACTACGAGGTGGCGTGGCCCGATCGGCGGGCGATGGCCGAGGCGGCCGGCGGCGACCTGCTGCTGATGTTCCACGCGATGGGGAAAGAGGACGAGGCCGTGCACGGCGCCGAGGTCTACTTCTTCGAGGGGGACGCGGCGAGCACCCGGGCGGCCCGGCTCATCGGCGAGGCGCTGGAAGACGGCGGGACGGCGGTCGAGGTGCTCTCGCGCGAGTGGGACTTCCTCCAGTCGCCGAGCGTCCCGACCGTCATGATCGAGCTCGGTCACCTGAGCAACCCGCTCGAGCGGCGCGCGCTGCTGTCGGAGGAGTATCATAGGGAGTTGGCCGCCGCGCTGATGGGCGTTGCCGATCGCGTGTCGGAAGGCGGCTGACCGACGGTGTCTCTGAACCGAACGGGAGCGTGAAGAGCGATGCCGATCTACGAATACACGTGCAGGGAGTGCGAGGAGGAGTTCGAGCTGCTGATCCGCGGCAGTGCGACGCCGGCGTGCCCCGCGTGCGCGAGCGAGGATCTCGAGAAGAAGTTCTCGCTCCCGAGGGTCCATTCGGAGGGGCGCAAGCAGCGAAGCCTCTCCGCGGCGCGAAAGCGTGACCAGAAGCTCGGGAACGAGCGGGTGCGCGCGCAGCGCGAGTACGAGCTGAACCACGACGATCACTGACGACCGGCCCGGCCGCCCGTCGACGAGCCCGAGAGGCGGGCCGTGGCGGACCGCCGACTACGGGAGGCGGACCAGAAACACTTCCTCGATCCCCCGGTCGTCCCTCGCGAGCCCCAACAGGTAGTTCCGCCGCACGACGGGGATCGGCACCGCGGCGAGACGGAAGGGGAGGTCGACGGCCCGACCGGGCGATCCGGAGGTCTCGAGGCGGAGAATCCGCGTCGCCGACTCTTCCGGCTGCGCCGTCGGCACCACCCACACGCCATCGTCCTCGCCGAGCACGAATGTGTGGAAGGCGGGCATGCGATCGGGGATCCGGGCGGCATCGACCCTCCCGCCCAGCTCCTCGAAGCGGGCGAGCGACTCGAGCGCGGTCTCGCGATCGGCTCGCGTGACCGGCGGCGCGGTCGCGTCGAAGCTCGCCAGCTCGCGCGGGCGGGACCCTTCCGACACGAAGATCCGCGGGTCTCCCGTCCACCCCCATACGAACCGCCCCGCGGAATCCAGCCGCCACACCACCCGCGGCGTAAAGGGCACCCGGGCGCGGAGGTGCGATCCGCGTTTGTCCCGCCCCTCGTAGAACTCCTCGTCTCGCGGCGCCGGGGGTGGCGACAGCACGTTATCGGGCCGCAGGTCCTCGCCGTACCGCACCATCTCGATCCCGTACGCGGTCGCGTCGGCCTCCCGGTAGCTGTACAGACGGCCCGCGGCATCGAACCGGCCAGGCCAGGGCGAGAGGGCGATCCCGGAGGGGAGCGTGCGCGTCGCCGACAGGCGACCCGCGGCATCGACCACCGTGGCCCGCTGCGCCTCCGGGTCGATCACCCAGATGGACCCGCTCTCACGGCGCGCCAGACCGACCGGATACCGAAACTCCCCCGGCCCGTCCCCTTCGGCGCCGAACGACCAGCGGTGGACACCGTCGAGACCGAACGCCCGCAGCTCGTGCGCCCCGCCGTCGAGGACATAGAGCAGCCCCGCGGCGACATCGATCTCGAGCGCCTCGACTCGGGAGAAGACCTCCGCCGCCGGCCCCTCGTATCCTCCGAGCCGCACCACCACGGACGCGGGCGCCGGCGTCTGAACGGCGGTCGCGCCTGATGAGGCGAGCGCGAGGAGGAGGGACAGGGACGCCGGGGTCCGGAGCGCGCATCGAGTCGGTGTCATGCTCACCCGACACGCACGTCCGCGGTTGGGGTTGCACCGCTTGCCCGTGGCGTCGCGGGCGAACAAGGTGAGGGGCGAACCCTCCATCGAGCCCATCCTCCCGGAGCGATTCATGAAACGTCGAGGCTTTCTGCGGACGGCGGCCGCTGCCACCGCGGCAACCGCGGTCGACCCGAGAAGGCTCGCCGCCACCGGCACGAGCGGACCGGTCAACCCGACACGGACGACGATCCGGCAGGACCGCGAGCTCGTCCCGCTCGGAAACGGAGAGCCCCCGGCCCTCCAGTTTCAGGCGTACCCGGGCGGGACAGGAGCCCTCATGGAGAAGCTTTGGAGCGAGCACGGCGGCGACCCCTTCAGGCGCCACCGCATCGAGATCGCGCCGTGGGCGGGTCCGGCCCCGAGCGATCCGACCGAGATCGCGTTTCTTCCGGTCCACCGGCAGGCGGCGCTGCTCCGCGCCGGACACCTTACGCCGACTCGTCTCCTGGACATCTATCTCGAGCGGATGTACCGCCTCGATCCCCTCCTCCTGTGCGCCGTGTCGATCCTCGAGGACCGCGCCCGTGACGAGGCCGCCCGCGCCGAGGCGGAGATCGCGGCGGGAGAGTGGCGTGGGCCGCTCCACGGCATCCCGTACGGACTGAAGGATCTGTTCGCCGTGCGCGGCACCCGCACGACGTGGGGGTCGGCCGACTTCGAGAACCGCGTCATCGACGACGACTCCGAGGTCGCGATCCGCCTTCGCGACGCGGGCGCGGTCCTGATGGCGAAGCTCGCGACCGGCGAGTTCGCGCGTGGCGATCAGTGGTACCGGGGCAGGACCCGGAATCCGTGGAATCCGGAGGAAGGGTCGAGCGGATCGTCGGCCGGCCCGGGTTCCGCGACCGCCGCCGGGTGCGTCTCCTTCGGGATCGGCACGGAGACGCGCGGCTCGATCGTCTCGCCGGCGCGCCGCAACGGTCTGAGCGCGTTGCGCCCCACGTTCGGCCGCGTGAGCCGACACGGCGGGATGGTGCTCTCCTGGAGCATGGACAAGATCGGACCGATGTGCCGAACCATCGAGGACTGCGCGCTCGTGTTCGACGCGATCCACGGTTCCGACGAAAAGGACCCGGCGTCGCTCACGGCCCCCTTCCGCTTCGACCGCGCCCCGGATCTGTCGGCCGTGCGCATCGGTTTCGCGGACGATGCCCCCGAGACCTTTCTCGCCGGGCTGCGCGATCTCGGTGCGAACCCGCGACCGATCGCCGGGCTCCCCGAGTCGCCGTCGAGCGCGCTGGGGGCGGACTCGGCCGCGGCGTTCGACTTCCACATCGCTCCCCGCGGCGAGCTTCCCCCGATCCCCGGGGACGCGAGCGACGACGAGCGACGACGGATGGGTCGATTCAGGAGGGGCCGGGAGGAACTCGCGTTGGACTACGTCCAGTCGCAGCGCCGCCGCCACCTCGCCATGCGGGAGATGGCGACGGCCATGGAGGACTTCGACATGTTCGTGACGGGCTCGGGCGAGGTGGGACTGACGAACGAGACCGGGCACCCCGCCGTCGTCGTCCCCTACGCGTTCGGCCCGAGGGATCCGGACGAACCGGGCTCGCCGGCGCAGCCGCTGACCACCACGCTCGTCGGCGCCCTGTTCGCGGACGACCTCATCCTGAGCGTGGCCCACGCCTACCAGTCGGCGACCGACTGGCACACACGGCACCCCGACATCTGAAGGGGGTAGTCCGACGCCGATGACCAACCCGCGCTGGGCCCGCGTGCGGGAGATCTTCCACGAAGCGCTCGACAGCGTCGATCCCGACGCGTACGTGGCCGATGCCTCGGGGGGCGACGAGGACGTCGAGCGAGAGGTGCGAAAGCTCCTCGACGCGCATGCGGCGACCGGCATCCTTCCGAGGCTCGACGGGGAGGTCCTGTCTCCCGCGCCGGGCTCTGACGAGACGGGGCCGACCGCGGACGGCCTCGACGACATGGAGGATCTCCTCACGGGGGCCCTCGCGGGGCGCTACGAGGTGGAGCGCCGAATCGGCGCCGGCGGCATGGCCGCGGTATACCTCGCCCGGGATCTGCGGCACGGTCGGGACGTGGCGATCAAGGTGCTGAAGCCGCGGCTCGTCGACCGCGAGGGCGTCGATCGGTTCCTGCGCGAGATCCGGCTCACGGCCCGCCTGCACCACCCCCACATCCTCCCGCTGTTCGACTCGGGCGAGGTGGGCGGCACCCCGTACTACGTGATGCCTTTCGTGGATGGCTCCAACCTCGCGCATCGCATCCGCGAGGCCGGGCAGCTGCCCGTCGGCGAGGCGCTCGGGATCGCCGGGCAGGTGGCCTCCGCTCTCGACTTCGCGCATGCGCAGGGGGTCGTTCACCGCGACGTGAAGCCGGGAAACGTGCTGCTCAGGGCGGATGCGACGTTCGTCTCCGACTTCGGGATCGGTTTCGCGCTCGAGGCGGCGTCCGGATCCCGCATCACCGACTCCGGCGTGGCCATCGGAACCCCCTCGTACATGAGCCCCGAGCAAGTGGCCGGAGACGACGACGTCGACGAGCGAACCGACGTCTACGCGCTGGCCTGCATGGTCTACGAGATGCTTGCGGGCGAGCCTCCCTTCACCGGTCGGTATCCGAGGACCGTGATGCTGAGGCACGTGAGGGACACGGTGCCGCACCTGTCCTCCGCTCGCCCCGCGCTCGGCCCGGCGGTCGACGCGATCTTCCAGAAGGCCCTCGCGAAGTCGCCGGCGGACCGGTTCGCCACATCGGGCCAGTTCGTTCAGGCGCTGAGCCAGACTCTCGTCGTCGATCCACACCGGCTCGAGCTCGGGGTTGCCCCGATCATCGACCGCCCGACACCGGCGAGCATCCGATTCGATGACACGGCGTCGACGACGCTGAACCAGAAGGTCCGCATCTGCACCGCGCGAGACGGGGTGAAGATCGCGTGGGCCCGGAGCGGTTCGGGGCCACCGCTCGTCAAGGCGGCCAACTGGCTGAGCCATCTCGAGCACGACGCGAAATCGCCGATGTGGCGCCACTGGTGGAGCGGTCTGTCACGCCATCACACGCTCATCCGCTACGACGAGCGCGGCCAGGGGCTCTCCGACCGAGAAGCCGCGGACATTTCGTTCGAGGCGTGGGTGGCCGATCTGGAAGCCGTCGTCGACGCTGCGGGGCTTGATCGATTCACCCTCCTGGGCGTTTCCAAAGGTGGGGCGATCGCGACGGCGTACGCCCACCGACACCCCGAGCGGGTCGAACGGATGGTTCTCCTCGGCGCCTACCCGCAGGGACGCGCGAAGGCTGGTGACGCCGAGTGGGCGACGAAGGCCCGGGTCGAGGTCGAGCTCGTGAAGCTTGGCTGGGGGCAGGCGAACCCGGCGTTTCGGCAGGTGTTCTCGAGCCTCTTCTTCCCCGACGCCGACCCGCAGCGGATCGCGTGGTTCAACGAGTTGCAGCGGGTCTCGGCGACGCCGGAGAATGCCGCCCGGATCATGGAGGCGGCGTTCGACATCGACGTCGCTCGCGAGGCGCGCGAGCTGACCGTGCCGACCCTGATCCTCCACTCACAGGACGAGGAGCGCGTTCCCGTCGCGGCCGGGCGCTACTTCGCGAGCCTGATCCCCGGGGCCGAGTTCGTCCCGCTGCCGAGCCGGAACCACATCCCGCTCGAGCACGAACCCGCCTGGAAGCAGTTCCTCGAGGTGTTCGAGGAGTTCACCGCCCGGTCCTGAGGCTCATCCCGGGTCTCTCCGGCGCTCAAAGCGGCAAACGGCCGTTCCGTGAGTTCTCCCGGGATTCGATGACGGCCCCGACGTCGGAACCCCGCTCCGACGCCCGGGCCGGGCTCAGGCGAGCGCGGGATCGGGCACCGGCGGCATCTCCTCGACCGCAGCCTCCGCCTCGACCCGGGCCAGCTCGGGCTTGAGCGCGAGCACGGCGCAGTCGGCCCTGCGCAGCACGCCCTCCGTGACGCTTCCGAGCAGGACGCGGTCCATGCCCGAGTGCCCGTGCGTGGGCATCACGATGAGATCCGACGTGTCGGCCCGCGCGGCGATGGTCTTCCCCGCTCGTCCGACCAGCACTTCCGTCGACACCTCGTACCGCCCGCGCAGCGGCTCGGCCAGCTCATCGAGGGCCTCGGCGGCCTGCGTCGCAATGGTCTTCATGTCCATCGCGATTGGGCCGACCGGCACGTAGAGCTCGGGGACGGTCGGCGGGTCGATCACGTGAACCAGCTCCAGCCGCGACCCGAAGCGCTCGGCGATATCGATCGCGACATCGAGCTGTGCGTCGGTCTCGGTCGAGAAATCCACCGGCACGAGCAGCCGCTCGTACGTCGGCTCGCGAAGCGCGGCCTCGCGGATCACGAGGACCGGGCAGGCGCTGCCGCGCAACACCTCCTCGGCGACGCTTCCGAGCAGGAGCCGCGGGATGCCACGATACCCGTGCGATCCCATCACGATCAGATCGACATCGTGCTCGACCGCGTACGCGAGAATCGTCGGTCCGGCGGCGAACCCGCGTCGCAGCTCGCGAACCGTCGGGGCCGAGCCGACCTTCAGCTCGGCGAGCTTCCGCCGGGCTTCGGCCTCACCCGGGTATTCCTCCGCGAGAGGCGTGATCGGGCCGTACGGCACCTGGATGTTCAGCAGATGGATCTCCGCATCGTACGACTCGGCGAGGGCGGCCGCGTGCGCCAGCGCCGCATTCGCGTGCGGCGAGAAATCCGTGGGTACGAGTATGCGTTTCATCGTTGCCTCCTGATCTGTCGGACCGGTGGCTCGCGCGATCCGCGGGCGCCATTCGGGGTTCCGACCGCCGGTAACGTCGAGGGGCACACGCCGTGCCCCGGGGGAGTGCCCCTCCCACCTCCCGGGATGCCGTGGCGGGACGCGGAGTTCGGCGATTCGTGCTCCCTCGGAGCCATCGCGCGCCGGGACAATTTGCCCCTGTCAGCGACCCCGGGGCGTCCCGTAACGTCGCGGTGGGCGGCCCACTTCCGCGGCGCGGCGAGGGCGGTCAACCCGCGGTTCGGTGGGAGAATACGCCCGAATCGGGTGGAGGGTCCGCACGCCGCGGGGACGGCACGGTCCTCGCCTCCGTCCGACACGGACAGCCCGACGACGGGCCCCGGAACCGGATGAGGTGCCCCATGACCAGCCTGACCGACATCATGACACGTCCCGTGAAGACGGTGACCGCCGACCAGACTCTGAAGGAGCTCGCCGAGTTCTTCATCGAGGAGCGTGTATCGGGAGCGCCGGTGCTCTCGTCGGGCTCGCTCGTCGGTGTCGTCTCCGCGACGGATCTGATCGAGTTCGACGCGGAGGAGCGCGGACAACCCGCCTACGAGACGGCCGCGGCGGGTCTCGAGAATGCGGACGACGAGTGGTCCGATGACGGGCCGTCCAGATTCTTCGCGGACCCCTGGACGACGGAGAGCGTGGACATCTCCGCGAAGCTCGACACCTCGGGCCCCATCTGGAACTCGCTCGAGGAGCACACCGTCGAGGACGTGATGACACGGCAACTCCTGATGCTCGAGCGGGACACTCCGGTACAGGTCGCGGCACGCCGCATGATGAAGGCGGGCGTGCACCGTCTGCTCGTGATGGACGGCACCGACCTGATCGGCGTCGTCACGACCACCGACATCGTGCGGGCCGTTGCAGAGCTGGGTCTGGGGGGCTGACATGACGCGCACCGGCCTGCTCGCGCTCGGCCTCGCCGTCGTCGTGGCGACCTGCTCACTCAATCCGCCACCGGCCCCCATCTCCGGCGACGCCGACACGATCGGCTTCCTGGCCGGCGAGTGGACGGGCGTGTACGAGAGCGACGACACCGGCCGTGTGGGCGACATCTTCTTCCGCCTGACGGCCGGCGCCGACACCGCGCAGGGCGAGGTGCTCATGGCGTCGCGCCCCGGCCGGCACGACCTGCCCGAGCCGGAGCCCGGACAGCCGGAGATGACATCGACGAGACCCCCCCCGGTCCTGTCGATCGAGTTCATCCGCGCCGGCGGCCCCTGGGTGTACGGAGCGCTCGAGACGTACGCGGACCCCCTCACCGGTCGGTCGCTCGAGACGACCTTCACGGGCCGGATCGTCGAGGGCGACCGGATCATGGGCCAGTTCAAGACCTCGCCGGTGGGCTCGAGCGTGACGTCGATCGGTACGTGGTCCGTCCGGCGGACGGGACCGCCGCCGCGTGCTTCCGCCCGATCGGGAGATATGGCGATCGCCCCTTCCGTGCCTTCCGACACCGCCGGGCTCCCGGGCGTACAGGGCCCGACCGAGGAAGAGATGGTCGCGCACGGGAAGCGTCTCTTCACTGAGCTCGGATGCTCGTACTGTCACGGATCGGGCGGCCGCGGACGCATGGCGCCCGACCTCGACGCCACGTTGCCGCACCGGGACTTCGGCTGGATCTACCGGATGATCCTCCGGCCGGACTCGATGGTCCGGGACGACCCGATCGCGAAGACGATGTACGAGCAGTACGAGCTCGAGATGCCCGATCGAAGCGTGAGCCCCTGGGAGGCGCTCGCCCTGTACGAATACCTCGTCGCGGAAGTCGAGGAGACGCCGCCGGAGCGATAGCCACGGCCTGCCGCGTCAGTCGGCGAAGCGCCCCGGTTCAAAGGGCTCGAGAGGCACCCCGGGCGCTCCCTCCGCGATGAGACGCGCGAGGGCGTGCCCGGTCGCCGGCGCCAGCGTGATCCCGAGCATCTGATGACCCGCGGCCACGTACGCGTTCGTGGTGCCCGGCAGCCGGCCGATCGAGGGAAGTCCGTCGGGGGTCAGCGGTCGCATCCCCACCCACTCGACCTCACGCTCGCCCTCGAGAGCATCCGGGACGAGTCCCAGCACCTGGCGTCGGATCGATTGGACGCGACGGGGGTCGAGTCGACGATTGATCCCCGACAGCTCCATCGTGCCGCCCACCCGCAGGACGTCGCGATAGGGCGTGAGCCCGATCCGGACGTCGCAGATGTAGAGCGGGCACGTGAGCCGGAGCCGTGGTCGGTGGACCGTGATGCTGTAACCTTTCCCCGCCTGGAGGCCGAGGACGGCGCCGCCCGGGGCGACCCGTCCGGTCTCGGCGCCCGCCGCGAAGACGAACGAATCTGCCTCGACCGGGCCGCCGGGGCCCTCGAGCGCCACCACGGTGCCCGACTCCAGCCGCGCCCGGCTCACCTCGAAGCCCTCCTCGAGCCGGCCCCCCGCTCCGACCAGCGCTTCCGCGACGCCCGCGCATAGCGAGTCGCCCCGAACGTGTCGGTCGCTCGCGACGTGGAGGGCACCGGCGAAGGCGGGCGGGAGGGCCGGTTCCCGCTCGAGCAGCTGCTCGGCGCTCCAGCTGGCGACCTCCGACACGCCCACGTCCTCGATCATCCGGCGCTCGTCTTCGAGCGCCCTCGAATCGGACGCGACGAACGTCATCCCGCGGGCGTAGTGCTCGAAGGCCACCCCCTCACGCAGCAGCCCATCGTACAGATCCATCGTAAGGTCGTTCAGTCGCGCGAGCGCGATACAGCCGGCGGCATAGTCGTCCGCGTTGCAGTGGCTCCTGAAACGCAGCAGCCAGGG
Organism: Gemmatimonadota bacterium; assembly: GCA_033720355.1. Lineage (GTDB taxonomy): Bacteria > Gemmatimonadota > Gemmatimonadetes > Palauibacterales > Palauibacteraceae > Palauibacter. The sequence continues at coordinate 2,191 of JAWWCR010000064.1, read as the reverse complement.
GGTGAGGGCGGGTATCGACGACGGCCGGATGTACAACGGCGAATCGGAGCCGAGCGCACCGAACAGCGACGCGACGCCGAGACCGGGCGCCGCGAGCGGCGTCGAGATCGAGGGGCAGACCCACCCCAGATTTCCCCACGAGCAGCCGCGTCCCACCCGGTCACGCTCGAGCACCGTGACGTCCAGACCGGCGCGGCGGAGGTAGTACGCGGTCAGGAGACCGATCGCGCCGCCTCCCACGACCGCGACCGTGCTCGGCGTATCACCCGATCTCAAGGGACCGACGCGAGCCTCTCGGGCGGGGGCATCGCCGAGCCCGACCCTCCCGGTTCGGGCATCACCGGCGCGGGATGCCGGATGCCGCGATGGATGCCTCGATGGCTTCCACCGTCACGCGGGTCCGGTGCGCCATCAGCTTCCGGCCGGTGTCGATGGTCGCCTCCTTCGGCGCGATCGGCACGCCGTTGATCCTGGCGAGCCCGGCCTCGACGCGCTGGTCGTATCTGACGACGGTCGGATCGGTGACCATCATCAGACTCGTGATCCCGAAGCTGTCGTGGATGCCGTCGTCCTCGGTCTCCTCGATCCCGAGCTCGTCCCTCAGGAAGTCACCGCCTCCGTACTGGTAGTACACGGGGATATGGTGCGCCGCCGCGTCCGACCACACTTCGTTGAGCGCGGCCGCGACGTTGGCCATGCCGCGGACGTTCCCGCCGCTGTCGCCGATGAAGACGATGTGCCGAAATCCGTGCGCGCGCAGACTCGAGGCGACATCCGTCAGCACGGCCTCGAAGGTCGACTCGCGCAACGAGATCGTCCCCGGGTAGCGCATGTGCCCGGATGGCTCCTCGATGTCCCCTTCCGGGACGAGTTTGACGATCGGCGCACACAGCGCGTCTCCGAGCTCGCGGGCGATCGCCGGGCACGTGCTCTGGAGGACGTAGTTGTGTTTCCCGGTCGCCACGTAAGGGCCGTTCTGCTCGATCCCGCCGGTCGGGATGATCGCCGTCCGCGTCCCCTCGGCGAGCAGGTCGCGCACCTCCATCCAGGTCAGCTCTTCGATCCATGCCGATTCGAGCGCCTCGATCGGGCGAGGCGCGTCAAGCGGATCCCGGAGCCCCTGGACCGCGGCGACGGGGGACGCCGCGGCCAGCGCGGCGAGAACGAGCAGACTGGTCTTCATGACGTGGCCTCCTGGCTGGACGGCGATCCGGCTATCTATGTATGGATTCCGCGGCGACAAATCGAGGGAGGGATGCAATGAGCGACGATCCACGGGTTCTCGCGGTGCTCGAGGAGATCCGGGATGTCCAGCGCCGCCACTTCGAGCTGTACCAGAAGGCCGTAGCGAATCAGGAGGCGTCGATCCGGGCGCAGGAAGACGCGATCCGTTTCCAGAAGAGCTCGATGCGGCGCGTCATGCTCGTCGCGTTGCCGCTCATCGCCATCGTACTCGGTCTCCTGCTCTGGCTGATGCTCGCGTTCCGCTGATGGCGCCGTGGTCCGAGGCCCCCGGATGTCAGGGGGCCGGGATCCGTGCCCTGTCGTTTTGCGGGTTCGAGTCGAGCAGCCAGGCGTCGGGGTCGAGGACGGCCTCGGTCGGCCGCTGGTCCGTGACGAACTCGATTCGCTGCCTGCGTCCGCGGTCGTCGAGCCGGCGCTCCTCATCGCCGACACGGAGCGTCACCGGCATCCAGGCGTCGCCCTCGCGCAGCACCTCGACGCGGGTCCGCCACCGGCCGTCCCGCTCCTCCTGCTCGATCGCGCCGATCGCGTAGTCGAGCGTCGCGGTGGTGTGGAGCCACTGCTCGAAGAACCACCCGAGGTCGTCCCCCGTGACCGTCTCCGCGGCCGTCCGCAGCGACTCTTCCGTCACGTGTCGCAGTCTGTACGAATCGTAGAACTCGCGCATCGTCGCGCGGAACGCCTCATCGCCGATGAGGCCCCAGAGCATCCGGAAGACCCACGACCCGCGGCCGTAAGCCATGTAGTTGTAGAGCCCGAAGCTCTCGAACTCGTCCGAGACCGTCGATATCGGCTGCGCGAACCCCTGCGCCTCGCGCTCCGCCATCCCGTCGCGGTTCTGCCGCCACACCGTCGGCACCTGGCGGGCGAACGCCCAGTTGACGAGGAAGGAGGCGAAGCCTTCGTCGAGCCACGCCTCCTTCCACTCGTTGTTTCCGAAGATGCC
>JAWWCR010000063.1:0-23604 GCA_033720355.1 Gemmatimonadota bacterium | reverse complement strand
GTGGATGCCGCGTACATCGCGGTCCTCGCCCTGCTCCTGCCCTTCGGCGCGCACCGGCTGCGTCTGTTGTGGCTGCGCGCGCGGCGGCCGCCACGTTGCGAGGTTCGCGAGTGGGACGGACCCCTTCCCCGCGTGACGGTCCAGCTCCCGGTCTACAACGAGGCGAACGTGGTCGAGCGGTTGATCGACGCCGCCTGCTCGCTCGACTATCCGCGCGACCTCCTCGAGGTGCAGGTGCTCGACGACTCGGACGACGACACGGCGCGGCTCGCGGCAGCGCACATCGCGCTGTGGCGCGCCCGTGGCGTGGACGTGTCGCACGTGCGCCGCGGGTCGCGGAGCGGCTTCAAGGCCGGGGCGCTCGAGAACGGGACGCGGCTCGCGTGCGGCGAGTTCATGCTGGTGCTCGACGCCGATTTCGTACCGCCCCGCTCGCTGGTCCGCGATCTTCTCGGGCCCTTCGCCGACCCCGGCGTCGGCGCGGTGCAGGCCGCGTGGGACCACCTGTCCCCCGACGCGAGCTGGCTCACCCGCGCCCAGGCGCTCTTTCTCGACGCGCACTTCGCGATCGAGCACGAGGCGCGCTACCGGGCCGGGCTCTTCTTCAACTTCAACGGGTCGGCCGGGATGTGGCGGCGCGCGTGCGTCGGCGACGCGGGCGGGTGGTCGGCGGATACGCTGACCGAGGACGTGGATCTGAGCTACCGGGCGCAGCTCGCCGGCTGGCGGTTCGCCTACCTCGACGACGTGCGGGTGCCGGCCGAGCTTCCGCGGCGGCTGCGGGCGGTCGAGATCCAGCAGGAGCGCTGGACGCAGGGCGGCGTCGAGTCGGCGCGGAAGCTCCTGCCGGCGGTGTGGCGGTCGGGCGCCGTGCGGGCGCAGAAGATCGAGGCGACGGCGCACCTCCTCGGGCACACGGTCCACCCGCTCACGCTGCTGCTGGGGGCCGCGCTCGCGATCACCGGGCTGCTCGGGCTCGGCGGTGCGGCTGTGCCGGCCTGGATGCACCTGACCGCGATCGCGTTCGCGACCATCCCCTTCGCCCTCTTCTACGGCTCGGCGGCCGCGATCCGCGGCGTGCCGATCCGCGCGCTGCCCCGGCGTGTCGGCGAGGCGATGCTGCTCGGGCTCGGGCTCGGCGTCCCGCTCACCGGCGCCGTGCTGCGCGGGGCGCTCGGCCGCCGGACGCCGTTCGAGCGCACGCCGAAGGAAGGGTCGGCCGGGCGCGTCGTCTACCGGGCGGCCGCCGGCGTCTCGAGCGACCGGGTTCGCGCGGCTCTCGGGCTCGTCCTCGTCGCGGCCGCGCTCAACCTCGCGTTCGGGGGAGTCGGCGCCTCGGTTCCCTTCACGGCGCTGTTCGCGGCAGGCTACGTGGCGGCATCGCTCGAGGCACTTTGCCCGAGGCTCGCGATGGCGGGCTCGGGGACCCCGTCAATCGGCGGCGGCTGAGAGCGAGCCTCTGCCCGAGCGAGCCCTCTCACGCACGAGCATGGCGAGCACGGGCACGTGGATGAGCGCGGTGAGCCAGGCCGGCTCGGGCCACACGCCGGTCGCCAGAAACGCATCCCGCCCCCAGTAGGCGAGCGTGACCGTTGCGGTGAAAAGGATCCACGCGGTCCCCCCGTACAGACAGGCGAAGGGCAGGATCCACAGGACGTACCACGGGTGGATCGTGGGCGAGACGAGGAGGGCCGCACCGATCGTCCAGTATAGCGTCCGCCCCGGACCCCACCGGCGGTCCGCGGCCCGGAGCGCGACCCCGGCGACGATGGCACCGCCGACCGCCCGGCCGAGATCCAGTATGCCGATTTCGGGGAGGAGGGCGAGCAGGCGGTAGATGCCCGCGTTGAACTCCCACGTGTCGGCGTAGGTCGAGAGCCCCGCGAACAGCCGACGGCCGGCCCCGGCGTACGGGAGATAGAGAAGCGCCGGGACCGCGATCGCGAGCAGCGCCGGCACCGGCCCCCGCCGACGCCACAACGCGGGGATCGCCGCTAGCGGCGCGAACTTGATCGCTCCGCCGAGCCCGAGGAGGGCGCCGCCGAACCACCCCCGCACCGCCCCCGTGCGCGACCGCTCCCGGTCCGGCGAGGCATCGACTGGCGAGGCCGTCAGTGGCGAGTCCCCGCGCCCGAGGACGAGCACCGCACCGAGCATGACCGCGATCCCCAGCGGCTCGAAGTGACCGCTCCACGCCACCTCGGCGATGAGAAGGGGATTCCACAGATAGAGAAGCGTGACGAGCGAGACCCTACCCGGCGCGGCGCCCTCCGCCAGCCGCCCGACCAGCCACCCGACGCCGAGGTCGGCCACGATCCACGCGAGCTTGAAGACGATCCACGCGGGGGCGACCCATGCGAGCAAGAGGAACACGTCCTGCGCGCCGGGCGGGTAGATCGTCGGCACCGACGGATGGTTGATGAGCGCCCACCAGTCGGTGCGGAGGGTCGCGAGCTCGAGGGCCTCGGGCGCGAAGAGGAAGGGGTTCACCCCGTTTTGCGCGACCCAACCGTCCCACATGTAGCGGTAGATGTCCTCCGAGAGCGACGGGGTCGCCGGAAGGAGTGCGAGACGCACCGCGACAGCCCCCGCCCACACCCCGCCGAACGAGACGCGACCTGCCGCGCCCGCGCTCCCTCCCCCGCGTGCGTACGCGTCGTCCCGGGCCACGGCTCGCACCGCGAGCGCGTAGCCCGCGAAGGCCGAAAGCCACAACGGGAGCAGTGGCCACGGCGTCGCATCGGCTCCCGGCAGCCACGCCATGCAGACGAGCGAGAGGGTGATGAGACCGAACCCGGCGACCAGCCCGAACCCGCCGGCGCTCACGACGGATCCGTCCGCGGCGCGTAGGTTCGCTCATGTCCTACGCCCTGCTCATCCCGGCGCGCGACGAGGCCGAGACGCTGCCGCACCTGTTCGCCGGGATCCGGCGGCTCGGCGACCCCCCGGCGCGGGTCGTCGTTGTCGACAACGGCTCGACCGATGGTCCCGCGGCGGTCGCGGCCCGGCTCGGAGCGGAGGTGGTGGCCGAGCCGCGTCCGGGTTACGGCCGGGCCTGCCTCGCCGGAATCGCCCGGCTGCGAGAGGCCAGGCCCGAGACCCCCGACACCATCGTCTTCCTCGACGCCGACGACTTCGCCGCGCCGGCACAGCTGCCGAAGCTGCTCGGACCGATCCGTACGGGAGACGCGGACCTCGTGGTGGGCGAGCGCACCGCGAGCGCACCGCACCTGGGTGTCCGCTGGCATGCGCGTCTCGGCAACCGATTCGTCCTCGCGGTCATGCGGGTCCGATTCGGGGCGCAGGTACGCGACATGGGGCCCTTCCGCGCCATCCGCATGGACACGCTCGACGCGCTCGACCTCGACGATCTCGACTACGGCTGGTACGTGCAGATGCAGGTGCGTGCGCTGGCTGGCGGGTGGCGCGTGACCGGGGTGCCGGTCGACTTCGAGCGCCGGACCGTCGGCCGCTCGAAGGTCTCCGGCGATGCGCTCGCGTCGGCGAAGGCGGGGTGGGTGATGATCGGGACCCTCGCCACGGAGATCGCGCGGGCGAGAGGGCGGCGCGACCCCGTGCCCACCCCGGAGAGTCAGTCGCGCGCCGACACGAGTAGCTGAAGGAGCATCGCCTTCGGAAGCTCGCTGGCTCGCTGGACCACACGGGCAGCGGTCTCCTCGAGGATCACCGGGGCGGTGTCGTAGCGCTCCTCCCCCTTCCGGAACGATAGCCGTCCCCGGACGAGGTCGCCCGACACCTGCTCGAGCACCACGAGCGTCTGCCACTTCTGCCCGCCGTCGTCGTCGAACGCGCCGATCGCCTGTTCCCGATCCGAGTCCTCCCACATGCCGAGCTGCGGCCGACCGTCGTCGCCCCCGCCGTTCACCTGGTAGCCGGCCATCACCCCTCCCCGTCGGGCACGCCACGCCCCGAGCCCTCCACCAGCGGCTCCCACAGCCCCAGGAGGTACTTCTCGTAGCGCTCCGGTTCCGCCTCGTAGTCGCGCTTCCAGGTCTCGAAATCGGGCAGGGGTACGCTGTCGCGCAGACGCTTCGTGGCGAGCTTCACCATGGCGCGAAAGCCGAGCTCGCCGCCATCCACGTCCTGGATGCGGGCCTCCTCCTCGACGAGCTGGTAGATGCGCTCGTCCGAGAGGGAGAGAAACACCTCGGTGAGCTGGGCCGAGCAGAAGTCGGCGTACTTCGCCCTCAGCACGGAGTCGGACTCCGCGGCTTCGCCCTGTCGGGCCGCCCCGGTCGGATATTCCGTATCGGCGGACACAGCCATCGTCGCCTCGCTATCACCCCACCACCGCTCCCCAATGAAAACCCCGACAGCGATTTAGCGCGCCGCCACACGGCGGTCAAACATCCGGCGGCGTCCCCCGACACCGCGCGAGCCCTCCTGTGTCGTGCCGAATCCCCTCAGATTTGCTCGACCGGGATGGTCGACAGCTCCTCGTAGATGAAGCGTCGCGCGAGCGCGTACCTGATCGCGCGGTTGAAGAAGTCGGGATCGACATCGCGGACGGCTTTCACATCCTCCACGAGCTCGACCGGCAGGTCGACGACTACCTCGACTGGACGGGTCTCGGATCCCGGGATCATCAACAGGCGTACCTTCATGTAGAGAGTGAAGAAAAGGCTTCTTTTCGACCGTCGGGCACGGTCGTCAACGGCGACATCGCGGTCGGTCCACCCATGCCCGACCAAGGGGCGACGAGAATAGACCGGCCGACGGGGGCGCGGCAAGAAGGCTGGCGCCGCGTAACGGCGCGCCAGGCCATCCTCGTCACCGTCAACTATAATCGTTCCAACGGGTTATGGAGTTGTTAATGCTTCGTTGAAAACCGCTGATCCTTGTGGATTGCGATTCACCCATGTTGCAGGGCGCGAGCACCGGTCGGGCCGAATCCCGCGAATCCTGCGGGTTGAACCGTCCTTCACGGCGGATCGACGAGGATCGGTCCCCCGAACGATTTTTTTGAAAAAGATGGATCCCGGCGATGCGTGTCGGCGCACGCGACCTCCCTCCCCATCGGCCCCTCCGCGGACGTCGCCGCGGGCCGCATCAATCCGCCGGCGCGCCCCGCGTCGTATCGCGGAACAGGTGGAGCCCGAACCCGCCGCCGACCTCTTCGAGACACCTGTCGGCCACCGCGGGGAAGAGCGACCACCCGAGGCGATCGGGGTCGAGGCCGGCCCGACGGTAGTGGTCGAGCGCCCCGGCGTTGACCAGTACGTGCGTGAACCCCGCATCCCCCGGGCACCAGTCGGATCCGAAGTCCGGAGAGAGAGTGATCAGGTACCAGTTCAGCAGGAGGTTGTCCTGGATCACTCGGCCGTCGAAGTAGTATCCGCGAGCATCGAAGAGCATGAGCGTCCGCGCGTCCGGCCGGTCGAGCGTCGGGTGCTCCGAGATACCTGTCGGTATGAGCCCGGCGGCCGGACCGGCGCGCACCCTGATGACGTTGAGCCCCGGCTCGGCGCCCATCGCGTGCGCCGGTGCGGGCGTCCAGGTCGTGAAGAACGTCATCGTATGCCCTGTCCCCAGCAGCGCGACCACGCACGCGCCCGCGGCGATCCATCTACGCGATGGCGGCGGCGCGCGGTCCATGAGCCACTCGAGCCCGAGAACGGCGACGATCGTGAGCGGCAGGAGGCCCGGGATCAGATACCGCAGGTTCGCCTCTGGCAGCTGCCAGAGGAGGGCGACGAGGTAGAGGACCGCCGGAACGGCCAGCGCGATCATCTCCCGTCGCCGGGGGGTGAGGAGACCGAAGGGGAGCAGCAGAAGGATCGGGTTTCCGTGGTAGTGGATCGCCTCGCTCTCGATCGACAACCGCCCCGGGTTCAGGAAGAAGTCGACGAAGTTCAGACGGTCGCGGAACTCCCAGACGAGACGCGTCAGCCCGGCGTCGAAGTCGGCCGGGTAGGCGGACCCGCCGTACAGTCGCGCCAGCCACGGCTCGAGACGCGGCGCGGATAGCGCCGGGTAGAGCGGCGCACCGACCATCAGGAGGTTCTTGAGCAACCACGGCGCCGAGCTCACGACGAGGGTGCCCGCGGCGATCGTGGTCAACACGACGAGGCGGCCCCTGCGGGCCGCGGCCCACAGGACGATCGGCCCGAGCCCCAGCACGTAGAGCAAGGCCTGGATCTTCACGCCCATCGCGAAGCCGGTCAGTACACCGGCGGCGACGAACGTCAGAACGTGCCCGGGCTCGTCATTCTCGGCCGAGCCGAGTGCGAGCATGACCGCGTAATGCGCCACGAGGGTGTAGAATGCCACGGCGACGTCCACCCGCGGCGTCATCCCCACCATGATGATCGTCGTCGAGCCCCACACGGTCACGATCGTCAGCCACGCGGCGCGACGGCCGAAGAAGCGGTCGGCCAGGGCGAATGCCGCCACGCCGGTCAGGAGGGTGAATGCGGCGCTGATGAGCGACGGCCCCGCGTCGGCGCCGATGCCGAGGAGGGGCAGGTAGAGCATCTGGAAGAGCCCGATGCGCGTGATGTGCAGGTTGTCCTCGGGGACGTACAGCGCGCCGTGCTCGAGGAGCTGGGCCGGAATCCGCAGGTGGTACATGACGGCGTCCCAGTCCGAGGCGGGCGGCAACCCCTGGACCACCAGAAACACTCCCACCGCGACGAACACGGCCGCGGCCCACAGCGGCGGCAGTCCTTCTGCGTCGATGCCCGGACCGGCCGGCCCGCGGGCGGATCCCCCGGGCGTGCCCCGGGCTTCGGCGTCGCTCGCGCCGCCCCGTGCCTCGGCCCACAGAGCGCAGCCGGCGGCGACGAGGGGCAGCCCCCAGAGCGCCGCGGAGTGGAGCGCCCCCACGGCCCCGAGCGCCAGATACGCCGTCGCCGCGATCCCGCCCCCGAAGGCGACCGAGAAGACGATCGAATCGACGGCCCCGTCGATCGGAAGCCGCAGCGCCCGCGCGATGGGACGTCCGATCGCCCACAGGGCGGCGAGGAGGACGAGCGTGGCGGTCAGTGAGAAGAGGTGTCCGACGACGACCACCACGCCGGTGTCGGATAGACCTGCCGGTCCGAGGGCGAGTCGCATCAGCCCTGTCGCGGCCGCGAGCGCCACCCCGAACGCGGCGAGGACCCCGGGGCGCAACTGTGGCCCGGTCCTTGAGATACGCGAATTGCGGCTGCGTATGGCAGGCAATCTTTCAACTCGCCATGATGGGGCGATCCGGCCCGAACAGGTCGAGCGATGGAGCGCCGCGCAATTGAACCGATGTCGAAAGCCCTAGCCACCGAGCGGGTCGCCGAGGTGTCCGAGCGCTGCGAGCTCGAGCTCACGATCCTGATGCCGTGTCTCGACGAGGCCGAGACGGTAGCGGCGTGTGTGAAGAAAGCGTGCCGTTATCTCGAGGAGCACGGGGTCGAGGGAGAGGTGCTGGTCTCCGACAACGGCAGCACCGACGGATCCCCCGAGCTCGCGGCGGCCGCGGGCGCGCGCGTCGTCACCGCCCCCCGCAAGGGGTACGGGAGCGCGCTCATGACGGGCATCCGCGAGGCCCGCGGGAAATTCGTCATTATGGGAGACGCCGACGAAAGCTACGATTTCTCCCGTCTCGACGGGTTCATCCGCGAGCTGCGCGCCGGCCACGATCTCGTCATGGGGAATCGCTTTGCGGGCGGCATCGCGCCGGGCGCCATGCCGGCCTCGCACCGCTACCTCGGCAACCCGGTCCTGTCGTTTATCGGGCGGCTGTTCTTCCGGAGCTCGATCGGCGATTTCCACTGCGGGCTGCGCGGCTTCCGGCGCGACGCGATCCTCGACCTGGGGCTCACGACCGAGGGGATGGAGTTCGCGAGCGAGATGGTCGTCAAATCCACCCTCCGGGATCTGCGGGTGACCGAGGTTCCTACCACCCTGTCGCCTGACGGCCGGAGCACGCCGCCGCACCTGCGGCGCTGGCGCGACGGGTGGAGGCACCTGCGGTTCCTCCTCCTCTTCAGCCCGCGGTGGCTGTTCCTCCATCCCGGCATCGGACTCATGCTCGCCGGGCTCGTCTCGATGGCGCTGCTGCTAGCGGGTCCGCGCCGGATCGGCGCCGTGTCGCTCGACGTGAACACGCTCGTCTACAGCGCGGTCGCGATCGTCGGTGGGTTCCAGCTCGCCGCGCTGGCCGTCTTCGCGAAGGTCTACGCGATCGGAGCCGGGCTGCTCCCCGCCGACCCGAAGGTGCGGCGCTTCCGTTCGGCCTTCACGCTCGAGTGGGGGATCATCGTGGGCGCCACCCTGCTCGTCGCCGGGCTCGGCGTGGGGGGATACGCCGTCGGGTTCTGGGGATCCGCCGAGTTCGGCCCGCTCGACCCTCGCGTCTCTCTACGAATCGTAATCCCCTCCGCGACCGCCATGCTCCTGGGTCTCCAGGTCATCTCGGCGGCCTTCTTCCTGAGCGTCCTCGGACTCGACACCGTTGAGCCGACTCGCGGCTGAGACGTCCCCCACCGTCCTGTTCATCGGCGGAGCCGGCCGTAGCGGCAGCACCCTGCTCGAGATGATGCTCGGGCAGGTCGAGGGGACGTTCGCGGCGGGCGAGGTCACCTATCTCTGGGAGCGCGGACTCACCGAGAACCAGCTCTGCGGGTGCGGGCTGCCCCTTCGGGACTGCGAGTTCTGGGAACGCGTGGTCGCCGCGACGTTCGACGGCGGAGAGGTGCCTACCGCGACGCTGGCGGCCGAGCGTCGTTATCTGTGCTCGCTCGGCAACACCCCGCGGCTCGCCGTACCGGCCCTGAGGACGCCCGGCTTCCGGAAGCGGCTCGGCGCCTACCGCGAGGCGCTGGTCCGGCTGTACCGGGCGATCGCCGACGAGACGGGCGCCGACGTCGTGACCGACTCGTCCAAGTACCCCCCCGAGGCCCTGCTCCTCGCCGGGGCGGAGGGGATCGATCTCAGGATCGTGCACCTCGTGCGCGACAGCCAGGCCGTCGCGCACGCCTGGCAACGCTGGAAGTTGCGGCCCGAGATCCACTGGAAGGAAGAGTACATGCCGCGCTATCCGTACCCGCAGACCGCGGTGGCCTGGAACGTCTTCAACGGGCTGTTCGAGCGGATGCGCAGACGGGGCACGCCCACGCTACGCGTCCGCTACGAGGACATGGTCCGGGACCCGCGGGCCGCCCTCGAGCAGGTGTGCGAGTTCATGGGGAAGCCCGAGGCGCGGCTCGATTTTCTCGAGGGGCGCCGCTTCGCGATCGAGCCGAACCATACCTGTTCCGGCAACCCGATCAGGTTCGAGGATGGGGCGGTCGAGATCCGGTCTTCGGATGCGTGGGAGCGAGAGATCTCGGGCATGCAGCGACGGGTCGTCGCCGCTATGACCTATCCATACAGGCGACGGTACGGCTATACGGAGCGCACCGCGGACGGAGAGACCGAAGGCTAGCCGCCCTCCCGTGGCGCCGGCATCTCCCCGGCCAGGCGACGCAGCTCGATGAGCGCGGCCTCCGACGAGGGCGATCCGGCGTCGATCAGGTCGCGTGTCTCCCACACGTCGGCGTCGATATCGAAGAGCTGCTCGCGTCCGTCCGCTTCGAGGATGTAGTGGAAGGGGTCGAGCACGACCGAGCGCATCGGGCCCTTCGATGCCGGCCAGTCGGGCCACCTGTCGGCGTCCCACCGCTGGCGCACCTGCGACAGGATCGGCCGCGGGGCGAGTCGGCCCCCGCCGCCGCCGTCTCGCACCTCAATCGTTTCGCCGGCCTCGCGGGTCCCGCCTGTCGCGCCCCTGTCGCCTCTGTCGCCTCTGTCGCCCGTCAGGATCGGAGCGAGCGATTCCCCGGGGAAGCCGTGCTCGGCGCCGGCGAGATCCATGACGGTCGCGGGGATGTCGCGGATGCTGACGGCGCCGTCGTGGCGCAGGCCGGCCCGCACTCGGCCGGGGTACCGGACGACGAGCGGGACGTGGATGACCGGCAGGTACAGCGTCCTCCCGTGCGTCAGCAGCCCCGGTCCGTGCTCGGCGAACTCCTCGCCGTGGTCGGAGGTCACGATGACGATCGTATTGTCGAGGGCACCCCTCGATTCGAGCGCGTCGAGCAACTCCCCGAGCATCGCGTCGGCGTAGTAGATCGAGGTGTCGTACGCCGTCACGATCTGCGGCAGGATCGCGTCGGGGACCGGTCCGTGGAACGGCACGAAGTAGCGCGGCTGTCCGTTGCTGAACGCGAGGTTGTACGGCTCGGGCGGCAGGTACGGCGCGTGCGGGTCGAACACGTTGAGGAAGGCGAAGAAGGGCCGCTCGGGCTCCGCTCGCGTGTCGAGCCAATCGAGCAGCGACCGGTTGATGTCGGCGGCGCGGCGGCGGTAGGGGAGCTGGTAGGGCTCGGGACCACGCTCCCGCAGCCAGATCGCGAGCGCGCGGGTCGGCCACCAGGAATGTGCGACCATCTCGAGCGACACGCCGCCGCGCGCGTCGAACCGGGCGAAGCCGCGGTCGACACCGAAGACCGGCGACACATACTGGCGGTTCGCCGAGAAGCCGGCCGTCGCGTACCCGAGCCCCGAGAGGGCCTCGCCCAGCGTCTCGGGCTCGTCACCGAATGGCTCGCGCCACCCGGCGGTGAACTCGTGCCGCCACAACCCGGTGAACAGGCTGATGTGGGAAGGCAGCGTCCACGGCGCCGTGGCGATCGCCCGATCGAACGCCACGCCTTCGGCCGCGAGCCGTTCGAGGGTCGGGGTGGTCGCCCGCTCGTAGCCGTACGCCGAGAGGTTCGCGGCGCGCGTGGTGTCCCAGATGATGAGGAGGACGTTCGGGCTCCCTTCGTCCGCCGCGGGGAGCTCGGCGAACCGGCGCGTCTCGCCCGACTTGCGCGCCAGGGGCACCGCGATCGCCCAGACGAGCACCCCGCCCGCGAGGAGCGGCGTGCTGCGGTAGATGAGGCGCCGCCACGCATCGGGCCTGCGGTGCGCCACGAACCCGACCCTCGCCCCCACCCCGGCGGCGAGGACGGCCACGGCGACCGGGTGGATCCCGATCGACAGGGTACGGACGATCCCGTACACGGCCACTCCGGTGAACGCGCCGAACGCCGCGGCGGGGAGAACGCGAATCTGCCGTCGCGCGATCTCGTGGATGATCGCGAATACGATGGCGAAGGCCGCGAGGAGCGCGGCCCCGGCGAGCGGCCCCATCCAGACGACTTCCGCCCAGTACGGGCGGTCATTTGGGAGGTGGAGGACCCCGGAGCGTACGAACTGATACCCGGCATCGGCGAGACCGCCGACGAGCCCGACCCACACGGCAGACGACAGGATCAAGAGGGACGACGCGCCGCGAGATGCGTCTCCCCTGCCCGCGCCCTCCCCAACCCGGTCCTGCACCGTCATCGATTCCCCCTTCCCCCCGCTCGACGCCGGGCGGGCGTGCAAACCGCGGACCGTCCGTCTTTCGCGTGCCTCACGCGACACTAAGTTGCCACCGACCGAGCGACGGAAGAACCCCTCGACGACGAGATCCTCCCGATGTCACACGCGCCAGGCGCCCTGATCCTCGGAGCTTCGAGCGGCTTCGGAGAAGCCGCCGCGATCGAGTTCGCGAACGCCGGTTACGACATCTACGGCGTCCACCTCGACCGCCGCGCGGGGCTCGCGCACGTCGAGGAGATCGTCGAGAGGATCGAGGGAGCCGGGCGGCGCGCCATGTTCTTCAACGTAAACGCGGCATCGCCCGAGAAGCGCGACGGGGTGCTCGACGAGATCGTCGCGGCGGCCGAGCCCGCGTCGGTTCGCGTCCTCATGCACTCGCTCGCCTTCGGGACGCTTCTCCCGTTCGTCGCGATGGAGGGGAGGACGATGACGCCCGAGCAGATGAACATGACGCTCGACGTCATGGCCCACTCGCTCATCTACTGGACACGCGGTGTCGTGGAGCGCGGCTTGATGGGCGAGGGCGGCCGCATCTACGCGATGACGTCCTCGGGCGGGCATCGCGTCATCCCGACGTACGGCGGCGTGTCGGCGGCCAAAGCGGCGCTCGAGTCGCACTGCCGGCAGCTCGCGCTCGAGCTGGCCCCCTACTCGATCACGGCGAACGCGATCCGGGCCGGGGTCACCGACACACCCGCGCTGCGGAAGATCCCGGGGGCCGAGCACATGATCGAGGAGGCCGCGGCGCAGAACCCGTACGGCCGTCTCACGACGCCCGCGGATGTCGCGCGGTGCATGGTCGCGCTCGCCGAACCGGGCACCTACTGGATGACGGGCAACACGATCCGGGTGGACGGCGGCGAGGACTTCGTCGGCTCGAAGCCTTCCGGATCGTGAGCCGCCCCGGTATTCGCCACCGCCGAGGGGGGACCCCGTGAGCGTCCGCGACTCGGTCCGCCCCATCGCCGACATGGCGACCGATCTCGTGACCCGGGAGGTCGACTACTGGCGAGACGAGATCGAACGGCCGTGGCGCGAGGGGTCCGACGAGCCGGCGGCGCGTCTCGGCCGCTGGATCGGGGTGGGACTCACCGCCGCGGCGCTGGTCGCCGGAGTCGCTGCGGCCATCCGGGTCGAGCGCGCGGGACGCTGACATGACCCGCATCTGCGCGGTGCAGATGGCGCCGCACCTCGGCGCTACGATTCGTAATGGCGAGCTCGTCGCGGCGGAGATCGCCGCCGCCGCCGGGGAGGGCGCCGATCTCGTCGTGTTCCCCGAGGCGGCGCTCACCGGCTACGTGTTCGAGTCGATCGAGGAGGGGCTCGAGGCGTCGGTCGAGGCGACGGGGCCGCAGGTGACGCGGGTCGTGGAGGCCGCGGCGGCGGCCGGCGCCCACGCCGTCGTCGGCGCGATAGAACGCGAATCCGACCACCTCTACAACACGGCGTTCGTCGTCGGTCCCGACGGCCTTCTCGGGCGGTACCGCAAGATTCACACGCTCTGTCTGGGGGCCGACCGGTTCACCCGGCCCGGCGGCGAGCCGCCCCGTGTGTTCGACCTCCCGTTCGGACGCATCGGCGTCCACATCTGCTACGACGGGAGTTTTCCGGAGACCGCGCGCACCCTGCGGCTGCTCGGCGCCCAGCTCCTCGTCCTCCCGACCAACTGGCCGCGTCTCGACATGAAGCGGGAGACGGTGCGGGTGCGTGCGAACGAGAACCGCGCGTTCTACCTGGCGGTCAACCGGGTAGGCACGGAGCGCGGCGTGGTCTTCCGGGGGGGCAGTCTCGCCGCCGACCGCGATGGGAAGGTGATCATGGAGGCGGGCGACCGGGCCGGCCGGTACGCGTTCGACGTCGACCTCGAGAGCGTCGACGTGACCCGAGAGGTGGTGATGCCGGGAGAGTACGAGCTCGACCTGATACAGGACCGGTGGCCCGAGCTGTACGGGCCGATCACCGAGCCGATGGAGGGTGTCGATCGGACGGGGAGCGGCCGGGCGCGCTAGCGGCCGCGTCCGTTAGAGCCCGGGGCACGAGCGGTCGCCGCCACCGGACCGCGCCGGGCGAGCCGTTCAGCCGGGCAGCGTCAGGATGACCTCTATCCGTCGGTTCCGGGCCCTGCCCTCCTCGGTGTCGTTGCGCGCGATGGGCCGATCCTCGCCGTGTCCGAAGGCCTCCATCCTCGACGAGCTGATCGGGAGCCGCGAGAGCAGGTACTCGCGGATCGCGATCGCCCGGCTCTGGCTGAGCGCCCGGTTCCGATCGGGATTCCCCTGCGAGTCGGTGTGTCCCTCGATCCGGATGGTCGCCTCGGGGAACTCGAGCAGGACCCGCTCGACCTTGGTGAGCAGGGGCTCCATCGATTCCTCCACCTCGTCCGAACCGGATTCGAAGGTCAGTCCGTAGAGCCGCAGGGTCATGAGGTTCCCGGTGACCGAGACCTCCGCCTCCTCGGGGGCAAAGAGAGCGCTCGTCTCGCGCAGCCGGTCGTCGCGTCGCTGTCGCGCCAGGAGCTCGTCGCGCGCATCGGTGAACCGCCGCTCGGTCTCGGTCAGCGCGTCCTCGAGCGATCCGACGCGCTCTTCCAGCCGCGCCCCCGCCTCACGCTCGGCCCGGAGATCGGCCTCGAGACTGGCGTTTCGGGCAAGCAGGTCGCGAACGGCGCGCTCGATCGGCTCCGTCGCCCCGGCGCCCTCGGCCCGCAGGTCGGGGGGGGCGATGCCGGCCGCTTCGGCCAGCCGCGCCAGGTCGCGCTCGTGAGCGTTGACGAGCCGCTCGAGCGGGATCGCGCGCGACCGCACGCTGTCGGCGAGCGCGGCGATCCACGCCGCCCGGCGGAAGGCGCTCGCCGCGCGGTCTCCGTCGCGCCTTACCTGCGCGTCCGTGCCGTCGTCGAGGGCGGCCTCGGCAGCGCCGAGCGCCTCTTCGCCCGAGGCGAACGTCGCGGGCGCGAGCTCGGACGCGCCGGCGGAGATCGCCGCCTGCCGGGCCGCGATCGCTTCGCCGAGGAGGCGGGCGCTACGGGCCGTCGCGGCGGCCCTTCGGTAGAGGGTGGTGGCTCGCCCGGCCGGCCCGACGGCGTCTTCGAAGTCCCCTCCCTGAGCCTCGCGCCCCGCCCGCTCGAGCTCCCGCTCGGCCCCCTCCCAGCTCTGTGCGGCCCGCTCGTCCGCGCCCTCCGCGGCGGCCCGCTCGCGCGCCGCCAGGGCATCGGAGAACCGCCCGCGCACCCGGTCGGCCAGCCCTTCGGCGCGCTCGAGCTCCCCGAGCGCGCGGCCGATCTGCTCGCGCACGCCCGACGCCGAGGCGCCGTCCTCATCACGCCGGTACGCATCGCGCAGCAGATCCGACGCGTCGGTGTAGGCACGTGGGGCGAGGAGGTGGACGGCGGCGGTGCGGGCGGCACTGAAGCGGGCCTCGGCGGTGGCGAGATCGTCCGCGACCGACTGTGCCGCGGCGCCGTAGACGCACGCGCACAGCGCCAGCGCGGCGGTGGCCACGGCGCGGTCCAGACGATTCGATGACATCGTGCGCGCGCTCCCTCCGGCGGTGTCGCCGAGGGCTTCCGGGACGGCCCTCGGCACGTCGAAAATGGGGCGGAATGCCGATTGGCGAACCCCCGCTCGCCACGACATTATACAGGACGAATATACACTCGACCCCGGTCATGCGGTTCGGGCCGTTCCTGCCAACGGCGGCCCGTCGACCTGGAGGCTCGAGGTCGCCCCGATCGTCGCGATGCCCGGTGCGGCGCGGGGTGGACCCGGTCGGCCCCGCGGGGCGAGTCGACTCGATGACAACCGGAGAGGAACCGTCCATGGAGACGATGACCGCGCAGCCGCCCGCCGCGGCCGACCGCGTCGCGGAGACGAGTGCGCGCCCGCTGGCGGGCAAGCACGGCCGATTCAACACCCCGCTCCCGCAGAACGAGCCGGTGCTCGAGTACGCCCCGGGCAGCCCCGAGCGGGCCGAGCTGGCCGCCGAGATCGCCCGGCAGCGAGCCGAGGTCGTGGAGATCCCCGTCATCATCGGGGGGCAGGAGGTCCGGACGGGCGACCTGCACGACGTCGTCATGCCGCACGACCACGGGCACGTGATCGCGCGCTGTCACATGGCGGCCGAGACCGAGGCGCAGGCGGCGATCGAGGCCGCGCGCGATGCGTGGCGCGAGTGGTCCAACTGGAACTGGGAGGACCGCGCCGCGATCCTCCTGCGTGCCGCCGAGCTCCTGTCGGGACCGTGGCGGGCGAAGCTCAACGCGGCGACGGTCAACGGTCAGAGCAAGACGTCGATGCAGGCCGAGATCGACTCGGCGTGCGAGCTGATCGACTTCTGGCGCTTCAACTGCCACTTCGCGCAGAAGGTGTACGGCGAGCAGCCGATGTCGTCGGAGGGCATCTGGAACCGAATGGATCACCGGCCGCTCGAGGGGTTCGTCTACGCGATCAGCCCCTTCAACTTCACGGCGATCGGCGGCAACCTGACGACATCCCCCGCGCTGATGGGCAACGTCGTGCTCTGGAAGCCCGCGACGACCGGGGTGCTTTCCGCCTACTACGTGATGAAGCTCCTCGAGGAGGCCGGAATGCCGCCGGGGGTGATCAACTTCCTTCCGGGGCACGCGACGCGGATCAGTGACGTGGCGATGTCGAGCCCCGAGCTCGCCGGCGTCCACTTCACCGGCTCCACCTCGACCTTCCACATCCTGTGGAAGCAGGTCGCCGACAACCTCGCGTCGTACAACAGCTACCCGCGGCTCGTCGGTGAGACGGGCGGCAAGGACTTCATCGTGGCGCACGAGAGCGCCGACCCCCAGGCGGTGGCTGTCGCCATCGTGCGGGGGGCCTTCGAGTACCAGGGCCAGAAGTGCTCGGCCGCGTCGCGCGCGTACGTGCCGTCGAACCTGTGGAGCACGGTGCGCGAGCGCGTTCTCGAGATGACGAGCGAGATCCGGATGGGGGACCCGGCCGACTTCGGGAACTTCGTCGGGGCCGTGATCGATCGTCCCGCCTTCGAGTCGATCCGCGACTACATCGAGTACGCGAAGGGGTCGGAGGACTCGGAGATCATCGCGGGCGGCGGCTGCGATGACTCGACCGGGTACTTCGTCGAGCCGACGGTCGTCGTCGCGGAGGATCCGCGGCACAGGCTGATGTGCGAAGAGATCTTCGGACCCGTGATGACCCTCCACGTCTACGACCCGGCGGAGTGGAGCTCGACGCTCGATCTGGTCGACTCGACCTCGCCGTACGCGCTTACGGGCGCCGTGTTCGCCCGCGACCGGAACGCGATCCGCGAGGCCGGGATGCGGCTGCGGCACGCCGCGGGCAACTACTACATCAACGACAAGCCCACCGGTGCGGTCGTCGGCCAGCAGCCGTTCGGAGGCGGGCGGGCGAGCGGCACGAACGACAAGGCCGGATCGGTGCTCAACCTGTTGCGCTGGGTCTCGCCGCGGACGATCAAGGAGAACTTCGACCCGCCGACCGACTACCGATATCCGTTCATGGACGCCGAGTAGGGGATCGCCGGCTCATGTCTTCCCTCCCCTCGCCGTTCCCGCGGGCGGTGCGGCTCGCCGTGCTGTCCGCGAGCGCGGCTCTTTCTCTGTCGGGGTGTCGGGTCTACGACCCCACCAGTCCGGAGGAGCTCGCCAACCGGAGCTACCTGGCCCCGTCCATCGAGAGCGGCGTCGTGACCCTGGTCGACGGCGCGCTCGACCTCCCGCCGGGAGAGCCGATCGAGCGGGTCGAGCTCGTCGCCTCCGCAGCGGGCGACATCGACGCCGATGAGGACCCCGACGCCGCGGTCGTGCTTGCCGAGGTCCTGGGCGACCATACGACGTATCGGCTCCACGCGGTCGTCGTGGAGGGCGAGCGTGCGCTCGACGAGGCGACTCAGGTGGTCGGTACGGCGGTCCGCATCGAAGCCGTCCGTATCGTGGACGGAATCATCGAGGTCGATCTTGCCGCACCGGCTCGGTCGCCCGGCATCGACCCGGCACCGGTCCTCATAACGAGCAAGTTCGCCCTGACGACCGCCGGTCTCGTCCCCATCGATCCGCCCGAGACGGTCCCGGCGACCGCGGGCCGGGCCGCCGAGCTCGAACCCGGTCTCGACACACACGAGTGGGTTCTCGAGACGATGGAGCTCGGCGGCGGTGTGGAGCGGCTGTCCGAGGTGGTCGAGCTGACGACGCCTCCCTCGGTTCGGTTTCGGATCGAGGTAGGCGACTCCGACCAGGGGTCGGGACGCATGTCGGGGTTCGGGGGATGCAACCGCATCTTCGGAGGATTCGCGATCGAGCCCGACGGCTCCCTGTCGATCGTGGCGCTCGGCGCCACGCGCCGGGCCTGTGCCGAACCCCTCTCGGGTATCGAGTCCCGGATCACGAAATCGTTGACGATCGCGGACTCCTACGAGATCGACGGCGACCGGCTGACGATCCATGTATGGGACGGTACGCTCCGGTTCCGGGCGGGCGCCGAGCTGGCGCCTTCGCCCGACCCCGGGACGGGGGACCCGCCGGAAGGCCAGGAGACGAGCGGACCGAGACGGATCACCTGACCCGAGCCCGGAGCGGCGACCCCGAGCCCGGGATCGGTCCCCGCCGCTACGCGCTGGTGCCCACAGCCTGGTGCACGCAGAAGGCTGCGCCCTGCGGGTCCATGCACTGGGCGATGAGGTCGCCGCCCGGTACCTCCATCGGGCCGTTCAGCACCTGGCCGCCACCGCCCTTCACCGCCTCGGCGGCCGCGTTGCAGTCGTCGACCTTCACGTAGAGCCACCACGCCGACACCGGCATCTCGGGCGGGCGGTTGAAGATGCCACCGAGTGGCCAGCGCTCCGGACGCCCGTACATCTGGTAGATGCCCATCTCGCCCATGTCCATCTCCTCGGTGGTCTCCCACCCGAACAGATCGGAATAGAACGACCAGGCCGCCTCGCGATCGGACGTGGCGAGCTCGTGCCACGAGAAGGTTCCCACCTCCGGCCGAGCCTCGGGCGGCACCTCGCCATCGGGCTCGTAGGCCGCGAAGACGGCGTCCTGCGGGTCGCTGAGGATCGTCATCCGGCCGACCTCGGGGATCTCCATCGTGGGGACGAGGATCTTCGCGCCCAGCTCCCGCGCGCGCGCGACGGTCGCATCGAGGTCGGGAGTCCCGATGTACGCCAGCCAGTGCGGCGGAGCGCCGGCCTCGGCCGCCTGCTCGGGCAACTCCATCAGACCGCCGACCGGCGCCTCGCCGTTCATCCACATGGTGTAGGGCTGCTCGGCGCCCTCCCACGGCGCGGCGCTCCACCCGGCGACCTTGCCGTAGAACCCCGTCGCCGCTTCGGGGTCGGTCGTCATCAGCTCGTACCACAGGAATCGGCCACGATGATCTGACATCTCTCTCCTCCTTGAACGGCAGCGTCTACGGCAATCGGGACCACGGTCCGGAGATCAGACCGGACAACGGCCTCTAGCGGGACGTCCGGACGGACGAAACCCGAAGATAAACCGAACATCTCAAGCCCGCCACGGGCACCGCCCTCGTGTGACGAATCCGCGCCCCGCGATTCGACCGAACCCTCTCTGCGGGGTAGATTCTCCGCCCATCCCGAAACGAATACGCCGAACCTTCGATATGCAGACGGGGGGCACGACGCGATGGCCCGCTTCACCGATGAAGAGCTACAGCGCAAGGTCCAGGAAGGATTCATCGTCGAGTCCGAACAGGACATGACGGACACCTACAAGAAGGCCCTGATCACCCAGCTCACGGTACAGGGCGACACCGAGCTGATCAGCGCGCCGGCCTACTTCATGGCCGCGAAGGACGCCCCATCCACCAACACCATGGTGTCGGCCACGGCGATCATCCAGGACGAGATGGGACACGCGAACATCGCGTACCGTCTGCTCGAAGACCTCGGCGTCGACCGTCACTGGCTCCTCTACGAACGCGAGCCGGCGAAGTTCAAGCACCCCTACGGCTTCGACCAGCCGCTCGAGAACTGGGCCGAGCTGGTGTGCGCGAACGCGCTGTACGACCGGGCCGGGATCACCCTCCTCGGCGACGTGCACCGAAACACGAGTTACGGGCCGCTCAAGCGGGGTCTGGTCAAGGTGGGGATGGAGGAGAACTTCCACCTCCGCCACGGCGAGGTGTGGGTGCGGCGGTTCGCGGAGGCCGGCGGCCATGCCCGCGAAGCGGTTCAGAAGACGCTCGACTGGATGTTCCCCATGGGGGTCGAGTGGTTCGGGATGCCCGACGACAAGAAGCACCACAACGCGCAACTCGATTTCCGGCTCAAGGGAATGACGAACGACCAGCTCCGTCAGACGTGGCTGATGGCCGTCGTCCCGCTCTGCGAGGAGCTGGGCTTCGACGTGCCTGCGCATTACAACCCCGATCTCGATCAGGTCGAGCTGGACTACGAGCTGCCCTGTCAGTACGACCCCGGAGAGCGGAAATGGCTATTCGACGAGACTCTCACCTGGAAACAGGTGTTCGAGAGATGGAAGGGACGAGGCCCGATGAACGAGCAGTACGTGGACTCCGTACGTCGGAGCCGGTACGACGTCGAGCGGCTGCTGGCCGCGTGAGAGCTACGCGCGCGACCGTCCGGACGACCGGACGGCGGATCGGCGAGACGACCGCCCGGTGGGTGACGGCCCGGTCGGTGGTGCCGCTCGCGGCGGTCACCGCCTTCACCGTCCTCGCGGCGTGCACGGGGAGCGGAGACGCGGACGAGCAGCCCGACGCGGCGGCCGTCGCCGCGGGTCCGATGCCCGGACCCGCGCTGGTCCGGATCCAGGACCCCGGCCTCCACCCCGAAGGCGTCGAGTGGGATGCGGGGGGTGAGCGGTTCCTCGTGAGCTCGGTCACGCGTGGCACGGTAACCGAGGTGCACGATGACGGGTCGCATACCGTGTTCATCGACGACCCCGACATCGTCTCGTCGATCGGCATCCACATCGACCGCTCGAACGGTCGCCTTCTCGTCGCGAACTCCAACCTGGCAGTGTTCCAGGGTGGAGACAGCCACGCGATGATCGGTTCGTACGACCTCGAGACCGGCGAGCGCATCTTCATGACCGACCTGGGCGCGCTCACGCCCGGCGGGCCGCAGTTCGCCAACGACGTCGTCACCGCTCCCGACGGCACGGCCTACGTCACGAATTTTCAAACGGCCGCCATCTACCGCGTCTCGCTCGACGGCACGGCGGAGGTTCTCGTATCGGGCGACGCGCTCGCCCCCGGCGGGATCAACGGCATCGAGTACCACCGCGATGGCTATCTTCTGGCCGCCCAGGTGAACGCGGCCGCGCTGCTGAAGATCTCGCTCGACGGCTCCGAAGTGACCGCGGTCGGGCTGCCCGAGCCCTTGCTGATCGACGGGCTGGTCTTCCTGGCCGACGGACGACTCGCCGCCGTCGCCGGCACCGGCGAGGGCGAGACGGGACGCACGGAGGTCGTGCTGCTGTCCAGCACCGACGGCTGGACGAACGCCTCGATCGCCGGCCGGTGGGAAGCGGCGCGCGACGCCACCACCGCCGCGGTTCGCGACGGTCAGGTCTATGTCGTCGATGCGCGCTTCGGCGACATGGGTAGCGATGCGGCCTCGAGCTTCGACATCACTCGCGCCGAGCTGCCGTGAACGCGACCTCGGGCACGCCGCTGCCCGTCATCGAGCGCCGACCCCGCTACGAGGAGGGGATGAACTTCGCGGCCGTGCTCGCCGAGAGTCAGGGCCAGCGCGCCGACCTTCCGCCACCGCCCGATTTCGACCAGCCACCGGCCGACCTCGCGGAGCGCGCGCGTCGGGCCCTCTACGAGGTCCAGGACCCCGAGTTCCCGATCTCGATCCTCGACCTCGGGCTCGTGTACGGGATCCGAGCGGACGAGGCGGCGAGACGCGTCACCGTGAGCCTCACCTTCACGGCGACCGCCTGCCCCTGCATGGACTTCATTACCTGGGATGTTCGCGAGCGGCTGCTCACCGAGCCCGGGATCGACGTCGTCGACGTCGAGATCGTATGGGACCCGCCGTGGACGACCGACCGCATCCCGGGGCGGGGCAAGGATATCCTCAGAGCCGCGGGAGTTTCGGTATGACGGTGTCTCCTTGAGTTCGACCGGGCTGTCGGCTGAACGGATCTACGAGGTTTTCGCGCGCAAGGACCGCGCGGACCGTTTCGAGCACGTCGGGACCGTGACAGCCCCGAACCCCGACCTGGCGCGCGTGTATGCCTGGCAGACCTACGACGAGGCAAAGTGGTTCGAAATGGCCGTGGCGCCGCGCGATCGATTCTACGCCGTCAACCTCGAGCAGGCGCCCTTCACGCTCGGCGGACCGCCCCCCGTCGGAGAGGGATCCCCAGCCGACTCCGATTCGCCCCCCGGCTACGGGACACCGGTATGACATCGACCAACGCGGGGACCGACGCAGCCGCCAGCGCCTACAAGTCCGCGTCCGAGCTTCCTGCCGATCTGCGTGACGCGCTCGGCACGCTTCTGCTTTCGCTCGCCGACAACAAGCGGCTGCTCGGGATCCGCTACTCCGACTGGATCCTCGGCGCGCCGTCCGTCGAGGCCGGCATCGCCTGTTCGGCCATGGCACAGGACGAGTGGGGTCACGGCCGTATCGTCTATTCGATGCTCAAGGACTTCGACCGCGATCCACACGAGCTCGAGCACGAGCGCGAGAGCGACGCCTACCGCAACGTGAGCCTGCTCGACGCCGACGTGTCGTCGTGGCCCGATCTGCTGGCGTTGAACCTCCTCCTCGACACTGCCCTGACCGTCCAGTTCGAGGCTCTGCACGACAGCCTCTTCGAACCCATCCACTACAAGGTGCGAAAGCTCCTCGATGAAGAGCGCTTCCACTTCGAGCATGCCCGCGGGTGGACGACCCGGCTGGGCGAGACCGAGGCCGGCCGGGACGCCATGCGGGACGCGTTCACCCGGGCGTGGAACGCGTGTCAGACATGGTTCGGGCCGGACGACGACCCCGTCTCGACGACCCTGGCGGCAGCGGGGATCGTGTCAGGCGACGCGACGGCAGTTCGGGATCGGTGGCTCGAACGGCTCGGGCCGTCACTCGTCGCGGTCGGTCTCGACCTCGTCCGTTGTGAGGACGGCGCGTGGGTGAGCGCCACCGAGCCCGACTGGTCCGGATGGTCCGCCGAACGGCGACGCGCCGCCGAGGGTGGCCCGGACGACGACACACTCGCCCGCGTGCGTGGCGATCGAAACCGATCGCTGCTAATGGACTGAGGCCCGGAGAAGCCGTGTCAGACGACCGCACCGAGGGGCGACGACGTCCGGCCCCGGACACGCCGCGGGACAGCGGCGGGGACCGCCCCGCTACGACGACGGATACCCCGCTCCACTCCTCCGAGCTGCCCGATTCCGTCACATGCCCCTTCTGTGATCGCGACGACACCGAGCAGTTTTCGGCTTTCGGCGGCCAGGTGTCGACGAGCCAGTACTACTGCAACCACTGCCGCACGGTCTTTGACTGCTTTCGGTGGCGGTAGCCCAACGGTACCGGGAGACTTCGACGTGTCCGTTCCTCCGCGGGCGCGTTGAGCTGGATCGTCCCAACCGGTGACGGCGCGCGGCTCACCGTTCGCGTGCAGCCCCGGGCGAGCCGCACGGGCGTCGTGGGTCCGCACGGCGACGCGCTCAAGATTCGCCTCTCAGCACCGCCCGTGGACGGGGCCGCAAACGTCGAGTTGATCGCGTTTCTCGCAAAACGCCTCCGCGTACCGAAGTCCAGCGTTTCGATCGTGAGCGGCGACCGCAGCCGGCGGAAGGTCATCGAGATCGCGGACGCGACAGCTGCTGCCGTCGTAGCCGCGCTTCTACCGCCGCACGACATCAAGGGGGGATGACACCCCGTTGACGCCCCTCCCCATCTCGGTGTCACACCCGACACCGACACCCCCACCCCGGCGGCCATCACGGATGTCTACGAATCGTACAGTTTCGAGATGCGGCGGCCATGGGACCCTCCGGGGTCGGGGGCGGCGGGGTTCGGCGAGCCGCCGGAGGCTCCGGTGAATCGGAGCGAGCGGCTCGAGCGCCACCACCGGCTTGCGAAGCGGGTGCGGCGGATCCCGTTCTGGGAGCCGCCGGCGGGCGCGGGGAAGCCCGTGCGGCGCCGGCGCACGCCGCTGGAGTACGGGATCATGTGCCTGATCGC
>JAWWCR010000062.1:0-23809 GCA_033720355.1 Gemmatimonadota bacterium | reverse complement strand
GGCGCTCACCGACGAGGCGGCCGACGAACCGATCCACGAGGCGCGGAAGGAAGGGCGGAACGGGAACGTCCTGAAGCACGTCCACCTCGAGTTCGGCGACGTCGACGCGCTGATGGCCGAGTCCGACGTGGTCGTCGAGGGCGAGTACTACTTCCACGGGACCACGCCCACGCCGATCGAGCCGCACTGCGCCATCGCGCGGCTCGGCCAGAACGGCGTGCTCGAGGTGTGGTCGTCGACCCAGGTCCCGCATTACCTGCAACGCGAGCTGGCCCGGGTGCTCGACCACGATGTCGCGAAGATCCGCGTCGTGCAGCCGGCCGTGGGCGGCGCGTTCGGCGGGAAGTCCGAGCCCTTCGATCTCGAGTTCGCGGTCGGGCTGCTCGCGAAGCGGACCGGTCGGCCGGTCAAGATCCTGTACACGCGCGAGGAGGTCTTCTACTCGCACCGCGGGCGCCACCCGATGTCGATGACGTATCGGCTGGGGGCGTCGGCCGACGGGACGCTCAAGGCGCTCGATGCGAGGACGATCCTCGACGGGGGCGCCTACGCCTCGTTCGGACTGGTCACGACGTACTACTCGGGACAGCTCCTCACATCGCCGTGCAACATCGAGTCGTACCGCTTCGACTCGACCCGCGTGTACACGAACGTCGCGCCGTGCGGTCCCAAACGCGGGCACGGCTCGGTGCAGCCCCGCTTCGCCTACGAGATCTCGCTCGACAAGATGGCCGAGAAGCTCGGGATGGACCCGTTCGAGATCCGGCGGAAGAACTTCATGGGCACCGGGCGCACCGTGAACGAGTTCAAGGTGCAGTCGAACGGCTTCCTCGAGTGTCTCGAGGCCGTCGAGCGCGCGAGCGACTGGAAGCGGCGCTTCGGGGCCATGGAGTACGGCCGGGGTCTGGGACTCGCGGCGTCCTCCTACATCTCCGGCACGAACTACCCGATCTACCCGAACGAGATGCCGCAGGCCGCGGTGCAGGTGCAGGCCGAGCGGTCGGGCCGCGTCACGGTGCTGCACGGGGCGTCCGAGATCGGCCAGGGCTCGGACTCGACGATGGCCTACATCGCGTGCGAGGAGCTCGGCGTGCCGCTCGAGTACGTGCGGGTGTTCTCGGCCGACACCGATCTGACGCCCGTCGACCTCGGCGCGTACTCGTCGCGCGAGACGGTGATGGTGGGGAACGCCTGCGTCGACGCCTGCCGCAAGCTCCGCGACCAGATCACCGGCGCGCTCGCGGCGCACTGGGAGATCCCGCAGAAACGCGTCCGTCTGGCGCGCGGGTGGGCGTTCGACCGCGATGGCGACGCGGAGCGGCGCATCCCGATCGCCGAGGCGTTCAACATCGCCGAGGCGGCGCTGGGGCTGCTCGGCGCGGTCGGCTCGTACAACACCCCCAAGGACGTCCACGGCGACTATCGGGGCGGGACCATCGGCTCGTCGCCCGCGTACAGCTTCACCGCGCACGTCGCCGAGGTCGAGGTCGACCCCGACACCGGGTTCGTCGACGTGAAGACCATCTGGGTCGCGCACGACTGCGGCCGCGCCCTCAACCCGGTGCTCGTCGAGGGGCAGATCGAGGGCTCGGCCTACATGGGCTTCGCCGAGGCGATCTTCGAGGAGCAGCTCTTCAAGGAGGGGACGCCCGAGGGCGGTCTCCACAATGCGCCGTCGCTGCTCGACTACCGCATCCCCACGTCGCTCGACTGCCCCGACTTCGAAGCGCTGGTCGTCGAGTCGATCGACCCCGAGGGCCCGTACGGCGCGAAGGAGGCCGGCGAGGGCCCCCTCCACCCGTCGCTCCCCGCGATCGCGAACGCGATCTACCAGGCGGTCGGCGTCCGTATGGACCGGCTGCCGTTCACCCCCGACCGGGTGTGGAAGGCGCTGCGCGAGAAGGCCGCGGAGGAAGCGCGCGAAGAGGTGGCGTAGAGCCTCTCACGGCTTGAGGAGCTCGTAAACGACGACGTACTCGACGTCGAGCTCATCCTCGAGTCGTCCCAGGACGAAGTCGTCGCCGATCTGGTAGGGGGTGAAGCCGTCCGGCATGCCGACGGAGCCGAGCCACTGCCCGGCGGGGTCGAGCACCGTCCACGTCGTCGGCGCGAAGAAGCGCCCGCTCGGCTCCTCGACCCACAGGTTGCCGACCGCATCGACGAGGAGGCGGCCGTGCGCCGGCATCCTGTCCGGGAGGGGCATCGCGCGGTAGTGATCGTCGAGCCGCCGGGCGACCTCCTCGCTCGGTGCGCGCTCGACGAGGTTGGCGATGAAGCCGTCGAGGTCGGCGGGGGTCGCGGGGTGGGGAGGGCGAGCGATGCGAAAGCTCGAGAGGAGCCGGCCGTCGAGGCCATGGCGGTCGATGACGAAAGCGTGTTGCGAGCCGAAGTAGAAGACGTCGCCTGCCACAGCGCTCACCGACCGTCTCGCGAACGGAATCACCTGCGAGCCGAAAACTCCGTTCACTTCCCCGAGGTAGAACTCGTGACCGGGGAACTCGCCGACGCGGCCCGTGATCGAGCCGTCGCGCGGATCGAGCCGCACCCAGGTGTCGACGAGTCGCTGGAACCCCTGCCGCGCGTCGGGCCCGAAGTCGTACGGCGAGTTGGCGAGGACGCTTCCGTCGGCGAACACGCCGAGCGGACGGGCAGGGGGACGATCGTCGATGGGGGGCAGCCGGAAGACGCCGCGCACATCCCCGGACGCGGAGAGGATCGTCATGCGCTCGATATCGCTGTCGTATGCGAAGATCGAATCGCCGATGACGATGAGGCTCGAGATGTATCCGAACTCGCCGGGTCCCTCGCCGTCCCTTCCGACGGCGACGTCGAGGCGACCCTCCCCGTCATAGAACCGGATCTCGTCCGTTCCCGCGTTCGCCACCACGATGCGGCCGTCGGGGAACCGGTGAGCACCCATCACCTGGAAGAGTTGCGACCCGGGGTCTCCGGCGGCGGAGCCGATCGTGCGCCGCGGGGTCGCGGCGAGGGACCACGACTCGGACGGCCCCCAGGCAGGCTCGGCGCTCTCGACGATGGTGACGCCCGCGCTGTCCCGGGTCGTCGTACCGTCGATGGCGGGCTCCTCGTCGGCGCAGCCCGTCCCGACCAGGCAGCCCAGGACGAGTCCGGCCGTGCGGCCGACGCGACCCGACGCCGGGCAGGCACCCTTCACGGCACGTCCAGGTCGAGGGTGACCGTCTCGGTCGCGGCGGAGCGGATCGACACCTCGCGTCGCAGCAGCACGTCTTCGCCACGGCGGACCACGAGCGAGTAGTCGTCCGGCATCACGTCGTGGATCTCGAAGTACCCGTCATCATCGAGGGACGCCGTGTGCGGGGTGTCATCGAGGGCGACCTCGACCTCCGCGCCCGGCTCGAGACCCACCACGGCACCGACGACGGACCCGGTCCGCACGACCGCGAGCTTGAGGTCGACCTCCCAGTACCCCGGCGCGGCGCGGCTCCCATCGATCTCGAAGGGTTCGGCGATCGTGGACCCGTAGCGCGCCTGTACGGACGAGGGCCAGGTGCCGAGGTCGCAGTAGCGGTAGCGCCCGTCCTCGTTCGCGATGGTCTCGACCTCCTGGTCGTTGGTCCCCTCCCCGAGGATCGTGAGCGTGACGTACGACGCCGGCAGGGGGACGCCGGTCAGCTCGTCGGTGATCACGCCGCCGAAGCTGATGCCGTCGGGGTCGTCGGAGGGCTCGCACAGCTCGACCTCGATCTGCGGGGGCTCGGCGGGCTCGGCTATCTTCGTCCACACGACGGCGGCGCCGCAGACGTTCGAGATCGGGTTCCGGAACTCCTCGGGCACGGCGCCGTGAACCGCGCGGTAGATCTCGACCCCCTCGACCTCCCACGGCCTTATGCCGTAGTCGAGCATCCGCAACGCGGCGCTGTCGGACCGGAACCAGATCCCATCGATGAAGATGGCGGGCGGACAGGGGCCCCCGTACAGGCCCCGGATCCTCGAGCCTGAGATCAACGCGCCAACGGTGCGCGGTGTACGCGCCTCCACCTCCTCCAGGTCGTAGAGCTGCCCCATGTCTTCCTCGAGCGACTCGATCCACGCTTTCCTGGCGTAGAAGCCGACGTCGGCGAGCCGCGTCGATCGCGGCACCTCGACCACGAGCACGTCGAGCTCGACCGGGTCTCGCTCGAGCCGGACCGTCACCGCCTGCGTCCTGTCCGGCCCACCGGGGTCGATCGGGACCTCCGCCTCCAGATAGCCGATCATCGTGACACGGAGGATGGCCGGCTCGCAGATGGCGGTCTCGATCGCGAAGCTCCCGTCCGCCGACGTCTGGCGTCCGGCGACGAACGCCCCGTCGGCGCTCCGCTCCAGCCAGAGCGAGGCGCCCGCGATCCCCTCGTCCGTGTCGGCGTCGAGGACGCGCCCGAGGATCCGACATTCCGCGGCAGAGGAGGCGGCTTCGGCGGGTGCGGCCTGGGCGTATGTCGACGAAGGGAGTGCGATCAGGACGCACAGAGCCGCGGGCGCGAGACGCCGGTGGATGGACGGCTTCGCTCGGTGCATCGAAACCCCGCCGGGTGCTCGAGGAAGACGGCTCATGGGCGCGCTGGCGCCCCGGCTCGGAGAGTTGACGATCGGACCCGGGGTCGAGTCACAGCCACCTGACCGGCCCGTGGCCCGGGTAGATACGGGTCGCGCCGCGCTCGCGCAGCAGATCCCAGCTCGCGGCGACCACGTCCGGGTCCTCCGCTCCGACCATCGCGGGATGGGTGAGATCCCCCGTGAACGCCGAGCCGTCGTCGAGCAGCAGCGACACGCTGTCGTCGGAGTGCCCCGGCGTATGGACGATCTCGCCGGGGATCCCGATCGCCTCGAGCCGCGCGCGGCTCTCGTCGCACGAGATCACGACGTTGTCGAGCGTCGTGATCTCCACGTAGCCGTCCTGCGGCTTTACGTGTCGCGTCATTGCGCCGATGGCGTCGACCTGGATATCGATCACCAGCAACGAGACGCCGGCCTGCTTGAGCTCCTGCCCGAGACCGGCGTGGTCGATGTGGTAGTGGGTGGCGAGCCCGTAGCGGATATCGCCGATGGGGACGTCCATGCGCCGGAGGTTGGCGAGCATGGTGCCCATCGTCCCCGGCCACCCGAGGTCGACCAGCACCCGGCCGCCGGCGCCGCCGACCACCCAGAAGTTGGTCGAGCGATATCCGACGTTGACGATCGTGAAGTCCAACGGTCTACCCGACCTCCTCGTGGCCTCGTAGCCTGCACAGCTTGGGTGCGGGCGCACGTCCGCGACAACCCGGAGGAAGGCTCCACATGGCATCCGACCAGGCGTTCGTCGACTTCGTGGTCGATCAGCTCGACGCCGACTGCGCGGTCAGCGCGAGAAAGATGTTCGGCGAGTACGGGCTCTACAGCGGGTCGAAGTTCATCGGCGCGATCTGCGACGACCGGCTGTTCATCAAGCCGACCGACGCCGGCCGGGCATACATCGGCGACCCGGTCGAGGCCCCGCCGTACCCGGGCGCCCGCGACAGCTTCCTCATCGAGGACGGGATCGAGGACGGCGAGTGGCTCAGCGAGCTCGTACGGGTCACCGCGGCCGAAATTGCCGGAGCCGAAGCCGAAGAAGCGTATGCAGCCGAGGAAGCCAGGGAAGCGGAAGAGGCAGCAGTAGCCGGCGAAACCCCGGCACACCGATCGGCGTGGGGTAGGACATGACGCGAAACCGCGCCTGGCGATTCTTCGTCGCCGCATACATCTGGTCGTGGGTATGGTGGGTGCCGATGGCGCTCACCCTGCGCTCGCGCGACATCGTCGATCTCGGCGAGGCGCCGTGGTGGGTCTTCCTGTGTTTCGCGATGGGCGGGTACGGCCCGAGCCTCGCCGGTCTGTTCATGGCGAGCCGCGACCGTCAGCGCGGAGCCCGCGAGCTGCTGAGCCGGCTCAAGCGCTGGCGCGCGCCGGTCGTCGTCCACCTCGTTCTCTGGCTGGGCCCGTCGGCGTTTCTCGTGATCGCGATGGTCGCCCGCCCGGCCGAGGCGCAGCTACTCGGCGACCCGGTGTGGAGCCGGCTGTCGCTCGTCCCGATCGCGCTTCTCGCGGCGATCCCATTCGGTCCGCTCGGCGAGGAGCTCGGGTGGCGCGGGTACGCGCTCCCGCACCTACAGCGCCGCCATTCGGCGCTCGCGAGCAGCCTCATCATCGGCGTCGCGTGGTGCTTCTGGCACACGCCGCTCTTCTGGGCGCCGGCCGGGACGACGATCAGCGGCGAGGCCGTGACGCCGGCCGCGATCGGTCTGTACCTCGCGTACACGTGCGGGCTGTCGATCGTCTACACGTGGATCTACAACAGCTCGAGGGGATCGGTCCTGCTCGCCGTCCTCTTCCACGCCAGCGGGAACGCCGTGCTCCCGTTCGTCCTCTTCCCCGACCGCGACGGCGACGCCGCCCTCGCGATCGAATGGTGGGCCCTGGTCCCGCTCTGGGCGACGGCGCTCGCCCTGATCGCCATCTACGGTGGAGGTCGCCTCGCGAGGGGCCGGCGCGTCGTCGCCCGATCAGTAGTGGAGCACGACGGGTAGCGACGGCCTCAGGTCGAGCGTCTCCCCCTGCGCCCCCTCATCGAAGGTGAGGTGGGCGACGTGCTCGAAGCCGGACACGAACTCGACCACCCCGAGCTCGCCGAGCGCGGAGATCGCCTCCGATTCGGTGGGTAGCCCGGGTCCCTCGAGACGGACGGCCGTCAGCGCGCCGACGCCCGTGTCGTGCTCGGTAAACTGCGCGAGTTGCGGAACCTGCCCCAGCGTCGTGTCCCACGACATCATGTCCGGTACCACGAAGATGAGCGGCTCCCGTACCGCGCCCGACCACGGGACCATCTCGATCGGGGGCATGCCGGTCATCCAGGTGTTCGTGTACGTCTCGGTCGGGAAGGGGATCTCGGCGTCGGGCGACGTCCTGCGAAGCCCGGTGCCGAAAGGCGACCCCGCCTCGCTCGCGCGACGTTCGGCCATCCCGAGACCGACCGCCGCGAACTCCTCCGCGTCGTCGATCCATATGAGCTCGAGGTAGGCGTTCTCGAACATGACGCTGATCGACGCCGTGCCCTGCCCCTGATGCCGCGAGGTCTCGGGGAAGACGACGAACCCGGCCTCCCTCAGGACCGCCGCTTCGGGCGCGTCGGGGCTCGCGAACACGAACACGTGATCGATCTCGAGCGGCTGCGCGCTCACGGGCCCGGCGGTCCAGGGCGTCAGGGCAACGACGACCGCCGCGATCGTCACCGCGGGACAGCTCACGAGCCACCCGCGCCCGGGTCGTGCCTTGTTCCCGCTCGTCCGCCGCATGATCGTCATCCTCATGTTCGAGTTCACGAGCCGGCGCGAGCGGCGTCTGTGGATCGGTGCACTCGCCGTCGTCGTTGCCGTGTACTCGACGCTCGGCCTCGCCGGAACGCTGGCCGAGACCCTTCGTGACCGGGGTCTGACGAGTCTCGGCTTCATGACGTTCCTCGCCGTGATCACGATCGCGACCATCGGTGTCGGGCTCAACCGTCGACCGCGGTGGCTCGAGGTCTGGGTCGGTCTCGGGGTGGCCGCGGCGCTCGCGATGATCGTCGTGCGGATGGGCGTCGAGGCCGCCGAGCGGACGCACCTGTTCGAGTACGGCTTCCTCGCCACGCTGATCCACCAGGCGCTCGACGAGCGCCGCCGTGGCGGGGGGCGCGTCCCGGTACACCCCGCAATCATCGCCGTTCTGGCCACCGCGCTCCTCGGCTGGATCGACGAGGCCATCCAGTGGCTGATCCCCAACCGCATCTACGATCTACAGGATGTCGGGTTCAACGCGATCGCGGCCGTGTCGGGGACCCTCGCCAGCGTCGTGCTGACGAGGCTGCGCGACCGCGGGAAGCGCGGTGCTCAGTAGGCCCAGGGTACCGAGACGAAGTACATGAAGCCCTGAACCGCGACCGAGATCAGCGTGACCGCGGCCCGCAGCCGACGTCCCGGCGCCCCGATGAGCGTGAACCCGAGCCCGACGGTCGTGAGGTTGAGCCCGTGGATCGGCCACGACTCGCGCGCGAAGAAGGCCCCGGGGCCCCAGAGAACCGGCCCGACCACGAACGCGCTCAGGAAGTAGATCATGAGGAAGAGGACGCCCCAGCGGCCGTGGGCGAGGAAATGGACTTCGAGGTCCACCCTATCCTCTCGCCGGCCGGGGAGGATGAGTGCACTCGCCGCGTAGAGGAGCACGGCCGAGCCGACGAGGAGCAGGAACCCGCCGAACGTCCACCTCGGAAGGCGGCCGAACTCGAAGATCGCCCACCAGAACTGGAGCTGCCAGAAGAAGCAAAGGACCGCCCAGGTCACGGTGATCCAGTCCCCCGCGACCCGGTCCCGGTCGACGAAGAGGCGAAGCCCCGCCGTGAGCAGACGCGTGACCGAGAGGCCGACCACGAGAGACAGCGCGACCGAGACGTACTCGAAGGCGGTCATGCCGCGTCGCCCGCGTCGCCCGTCACCCCGATGGCGCCAGGCAGGAGTGGTTCCCGTACGATTGCGGCTCCCGCGTGGTGCCCGTCGCGATCAGGCCGTCGAGGTACGCCTGGAAGGCGTCGCTGAACCAGTCGCGGCGCAGGGCCCACCACTCCTGCACGCCCGGCAGGTGGGACACCTCGTGGATCTGGCGCTCGAAGCCTCGCCAGATGCGCTGCTCGACCATCCCCTCTCCCGAGTAGTAGTGGAGCTGCTCGGCCGCACGGAAGATCTGGAACATGATGACGAAGAACCGCAGACGATCGTCGTCGTCGAGGTTGTCGAGTCCGTTTATCCCGAGAACGTATGCGCACGCGGCCTCGCCTTCGGCCGCCATCACCTCGAGAGCCTGCACGTACTGGGCGGTGAGCGTCTGCGTCGCGGTGATCCGCTGGATCGCCGTGTTCTGCCGCAGCTCGAGCCCCACGAAAACGAGCCCGATGACGACGGCGATGGCGCTTACGATCTCGGCGATCTCGGTCTTCTTCATGCTCGCTCAGGGAGGTCGAAGGTCGGCTCGAAGCGAGGGGCCCGACGACGATGCCGCCCGCGAAGGGCCCGCGCCATGCCGGGTGTCGCCGACCGCCCCCTGTCTATCCCCCGTCCCGGTCGTCTCCGTCGCTCGTCGACCGGGATCTGGCCTGTGCTGCCGCGCGGAGGATCCGGTACCCGCCGGAGAGCACGAGGAGACCGATTCCGGCGCCGACGATCAGGTCCCACGCGGCGGCCCCGGTCACCGCGACCAGCAGACCGCTCGCGATCACCGCGACGTTCGCGAGCACGTCGTTCTGCGAGAAGATGTAGCTGGCCCTCATGTGGACGCCCTCGTCCTTGTGACGGGCGACGATCCTCAGACACCAGGCGTTCGCGACCAGGGCCACCGCCGCCACGACGACCATGTAGGAGGGCTCCGGCTCGCTGCCCCCGATCAAACGCCTCGCGACCTCGGTGAGCGCGCCGAGACCCAGCGTCACCTGGAGGATGCCGGACACGGTCGCCGTTCGGGCCCTGCCGGCGTCGGACCGCGAGACGGCGGCGAGGGAGAGCCCGTAGACGAGCGCGTCCGCCAGCATGTCGAACGAGTCGGCGATGAGTCCCGTCGACTCGGCCAGCCACCCGGCACCGAACTCCGCCACGAACATCGCCGCATTGATGGCGAGAACCAGTCTCAGGGCGGACGACTGTAGCGGTGGGGCCATGGGTCGTCTTAGCCGTCCTTTCCACCGCCCACGATCAGGGCGGGCGAATCGAAAACGACCTCGCCGGTCTCGACCACGTACTCCGCCAGGACGTCCTCCGCCTCGCGCAGGATCCGCCCGATCGTCTCCTCCGACAGATTCACGCCCATCACCGGAAGCCACCCGCGAAGGTCGGCCCCGACCATCACCCCGACGCTCGGGAAGCGCGCCGTCCCCACGTGTCTCGCGACCGTCGGCGACCGGACACCCGCCTCGCGGAACAGCTCGAGCAGCTCGTCCGGGTCACCGAGAACGAACGGCGCCCGCAGCGCGTCGCCGGCGGCCTCGCCGCCCCGCCGGTCGAGCAGGGCGACCTCTCTCGCGTAGGGCGGAGTGTTCTCGAGGCTGTCCCAGACGGCGACCGCGATCGCGCCCCCGGGTCGGAGGACGCGAAGCATCTCCTCGACCGCCCGGACGCGATCCGCGAAGAACATCAGACCGAACTGGCTCACGACGGCATCGAACGAGCCATCCGCGAACGGGATCTCCTCCGCGGTGCCGGAACGCCAATCCACGGATGGCTCGAGCCTCCCCGCGACCTCGAGCATCCCGGGGTGCGGGTCCACGCCCGCGACCGAGGCGCCCCGCCCGACCGCGGCACGCGCGAGAATGCCCGTGCCGCAGGCGACGTCGAGGACACGGTCGCCCGGCCCGACGCAGGCCGCATCGAGCACCGGGTCGGCCCACTCTCCGAATAGTGCCGGGACGTGGAGGCTCTCGTACGCCTCGGCGGCCTCGATCAGCGTCGACAGCTCGGCATCGGTCATGGGCCCTCCGGGTCAGGCGGCGTTGGCTTCTACCTCACGATAGCGGGACGTCGCGACCTCGGAAGGCCGGCCCTTCGCGCAGAACTCGAGCCTCCCGAGCATTCGGTGGGGTCGCTCCACGATGACCATGCCGTCCTCGTCGAGCCTCGACTCGACTTCGGCCAGCGCCTCCGTGAATCGACGATCGCCCGTGGCCCGGGGGAAGAACGACAGCACGTAGACCCAGTAGAACAGGTTGTAGCGGATGAACGGGAACTCGATCTCCATGAATCGCGACCCGATCCCGTGGTGACAGGGGCCGATCGGCTCTCGGGTCTCCCAGTGGCTCAGAAGCGAGTCGACGGCCGCGTCGACGACATCGTTCCCGTCGCGCAGGTGTGTGAAGAACCGCAGCGTGTCGAGGGCATAAAGCGTGGCTCCGGGGCTGGCGAACGCGGTCTCGGGCCCCTTGCCGAACCGGCTGAAGCTGCACCGCCAGCCCCCCGTCTCGTGTCCGTTGTCGAGGAGGTAGGAGACGGTGCGCTCGACCGCGTCGGTCCGTCCGAACCGGCACAGCATGCGGGCCGCCTCGGAGGTATAGCACGGATAGAGCGGCGCCTTCGGCGCCAGCCTGATCCGGCCGTCGTCACGGACGGCGGCGACGAGCAGCTCGAGACCGCCGGCGACCGCTTCGTGATCGGCCCCGACGCCCAGCTCGTGCAGCATCCCGAGCGAGGCGATGGTGCTGAAGGGGTTGCCGACGTAGACGCGACCGTCACCGGTCGCCCAGTAGTCCGCCCCGTTGTCGTGGCGACGGGACAGGATCGCGTCGATGTCCGACGCGTGGCCGGTCATCGTCCGTCGGCCCCGTCGCGGAGTGCGTCGGCGATGACGCTGCCCCCCTCGGCGGCTGTCATGGTACGGCGCACGCCGCGCAGCGCACGTCGGGCACGTGCGCGCCTTCCACCAGATCCGCGACCCAGTCGCGGAGCGACGAGCCGTCCGCGGAGTAGTCGTAGAAATCGTCGGTACGAAACAGCCCGTGGTCGGAGCCGGAGACGACGAAAGACCTGAACTCGGGCAGTCGACTCGAGATCTCGTCGAGCAGGGCGTAGGTGTCGGATCGCCACTCGCGCGAGCCCGAGATCGTGTAGCAGGCGCTCTGGATGGCGTCGAGATCCGATGTGATCTGTGCGACGCGAACGTCGCCCCCGTCCGCGGCGACACATGCGCGTCCGCCAGCGACATGGGCACGCCCCTCCTCGAGACCCGAGTGGAAGAAACGGAAGGGGGTGCCCAACGCGCAGCAGGTCTCCCCCCGGGGAGCCACCTCGGTCCACCGGGGGCCGGCGTCCTGAGCCGGGGCCGTCCCGGACGTGCCGTCCGGGAACAGCAGCGCCGCGGCAAGCGCGATCGAGCGAGACGTCACTCGGCGCCAGGGGGCGAGAAGTGCCCGAGCTGCGTGAGTGCCGACACGTTGTCCCACGTGAGCCGCAGGTGCGCGATCTTCCCATCGTCGATCCGGAAGACGCCGCCGAAATCGACCTCCATCCGCCTTCCCGACGGAGCGAACGGCCCCATCGGCCCCTTCTGCGTCCCGGCGTACGTGGCCCAGAACGCGACCAGATCGCCCTCGGCCACCAGCTCGTGCATGGTGACCGTGCTGTCGGGGAAGGTTGCCGAGTCCATCTCGAGGAACCGCCGGAAGTCGTCGAAGCTCCGGACCCGGACGTCCGGCGTCGCCGGACAGTGTCTCGCGAAGTCGGGCGCCACGATCTCACCGAGCCTGTCGAAGTCTCGATCGTTGCCGAGCCGCACGAACCGCCGGACGAGCTCCTTGTTCTCCTCGGTGCGGATCACGTCGCCTCCTCGCGCCCGCGGGGTCGGGTTCCTTCCCCCGTGAAGATCGAGGGTCCGCCCGTGCGTCGCGAGGCCGGCCGGTCAGTCGGCTCGCAACGTTTCCACCGGATCGACGCGACTCGCCCGGCGGGCGGGGATGTACGCGGCGGCGACCGTCACCGCGATGAGGAAGACCGCGACCGCCAGGAAGGTCAGCGGGTCGGTCGGGGCCACGCCGTACAGCATGGCGCGCATCAGCCGGGTGAGCCCGAACGCGGCGACCAGCCCGATCGCGACCCCCAGGACGCCGATCCGCCCCGCCTGCCCGAGCACCATCGCTCCGACATCCCGCGCCGTGGCGCCGAGCGCCATCCGGACCCCGATCTCGCCCCGACGGTGGCTCACCACGTACGCGATCACCCCGTATACGCCGACGAGTCCAAGCACGAGCGCCATCACCGACGCGAGCCCGAGCAGCAGCATCGCGAGCTCGGAGCGCGCTGTCGCGCGATCGAGCACGACCTGCATCGGCGAAACCCGGGCGAGGGCGAGATCGGGGTCGATGTCCGCAACGGCCGCGCGCACGCCTCCCACCAGCGCCAGCGGATCGCCGTTCGTGCGGACAGTCATCGTCGTCTGGTGCGTGGTCCACCAGGCCTGATCGTCGGTGCCCACCTGCGGGAGGTAG
Organism: Gemmatimonadota bacterium; assembly: GCA_033720355.1. GTDB lineage: Bacteria > Gemmatimonadota > Gemmatimonadetes > Palauibacterales > Palauibacteraceae > Palauibacter. The sequence goes on along the minus strand of JAWWCR010000062.1, from coordinate 10,779 downwards.
ATCATGCCCTCGGGCTCCTCCATGATCTCCCGCGCCCGGGTGCTGCCGACGACCCCCACGACGGTGTACCAGCCGTCTTCGTTGATGGTCTGGGACGGATAGAGCCGCTTGCCGAGCGGGTCCTCACCCGGCCAGAAGCGCTCGGCGATCGCCTCGTCGATGACGACGGCGCCCGTCGAGTCGCGGTGATCCGCGGCCTCGAACGCACGCCCGGCGACGAGCGGGATCCCCATCGCCCGGAAATAGCCGGGCGAGGTCGTGTTCACCCAGGCCGACGGCGGCAACTCACCGGGCGGCGCCGGCGCGTCCTCGCGCGCGATCGAGTTGCGGTTGCCCCACGTGCAGCCGCGAAGGGGAAGACAGGCGATCGTGCCGGCGGCCTCGACACCCGGCAGCGCCTCGAGCCGGTCGCGCAGCTGCTCGATCGTCTCGGCGGCGTCGGCGCGTCGCGGGTATCGCGCCCCCGGCAGCTGGAGCTCGAAGGTGAGCACGCCGGACGCTTCGAACCCGGGGTCGATCGCCTGGAGCGCCCGGTAGCTGCGGGCGAGGAGCCCCGCTCCGACGAGCAGCAGCAGCGCGAGGGCGACCTGCGTGACGACGAGCGCGTTGCGCGTGCGTGTCCGGCCGCGGTCGGCGGTGGCGCCCCGGCCGCCCTCGGTCGTTACGACCGACGCAGTGGCGCCACGAACGGCGGGAAGCGCGCCGAAGACGACGCAGCTCAGCAGCGCGATCCCGGTCACGACGAGAACGGCCGGCACGCTCACCGAGACCTGATCGAGGCGGGGAACGTACTCGCTCGCGAGACGCCCGAGCCAGGCGACGCCTAGCCAGGCGATCAGCAGTCCGCCTGCACCGCCGAGCGCGGCCAGACACAGGCTCTCGGCGACTGAATCGCCGAGGAGATGGCCCCGGCCGGCCCCGAGCGCGCGTCTGAGCGAGAGTTCGCGCGAGCGCGCCTCGCCACGGACGAGCAACAGGTTCGCCACGTTCGCGCACGCTATGAGCAGAACGAGCCCCACGCCGCCGAGGATGAGCCACAGCGTATGCTCGATCCCTCCCAGGACGCGGTCGCGGAGCGGTGTGACGGTGGCGCGAAGATCGACTTCGGCGAGGAAATCGCCCGCTTCGGGGAAGGTCCGGCCGACCCGGTCCACGATCGTCTGGAGCTCGGCTGCGGCCGACTCCATCGTCGCCCCGTCGGCCAGACGGCCGATGCCGCTCAGGTAGAACCCGCCGAACCCGGCGGCGGCGAAGTCGACCTGCTGCGGGAACCACACGTCCGTTTCGGGGAGTGGCAGCTCGAACGAGGGCGGCATCACCCCCACGACCTCCCGCAGGAGGTTGTTGATCTCGATCGTCCCGCCAACCAGGCCCGGGTCGCCCCCGAACCTGCGCTGCCACAGATCGTGGCTGATCACGACCACCAGCGGGCCGCCGGCTCGATCCTCCTCGGCGAGGAAGGTGCGGCCGCCGGGCGCTCGCACGCGCAGCAGGTCGAAGAACGTGTGCGTAACCGACGCGGCCTCGACCCGCTCGGGCTCTCCATCGCCGGTCAGCGTGGCCGAGAAGGTCTGGAAGAACGCGATGCCGTCCAGCGAGCCGGCACCGTCACGATAGAGGACGTGCGTACCGTATGCCTGACCGAGCGTCCCGTTGATCGAGCCCCCCGCGGTGTGCGCGAGGGTGACGAGACGGTCGGGCTCGGGGTACGGCAGCGGGCGCAGGACGACCCCGTCGACCAGGCTGTAGATCGCGACCGTGGCGCCAATCCCGAGCGCGAGCGTGACCGCGGTCGCGGTGGCGAACCCCGGGCTCCGCACGAGCCGGCGGCGCGCCGTCCGCAGGTCCCGCCAGAACGGCCCGAGCCGGGTGAGCGGGCCGACCCCGATCGCCCGGTGGCTCCCGACCTTGACGGTCCGCACCTCGCCGAGCTCGCGTCCGAGATCGCTGACGGCCGGGCGCAGCGCCTGTCCCCAGTACCAGAGCCCCGCCTGCACCCCGCCATCGTGCTCGACGCGCTCGACGTACTCCTCCGCGAGGTCGGCGAGCAGCTCGTCGCCGCGATGCACCCCCAGCCGCCCGGCGAGCAGACGCTCGGCGAGCTTCGGCGGGGCCGCACTCCCCCGCGCCGCCATCACTCGGCCCTCAGCACGGTCGCCGGGTCGACGCGCGTCGCCCGGAACGCCGGGACGAGCACGGCCACGACGGCGACGAGCAGCAGAAACAGCGGCACGACCCCGAGCGTCCACGGATCGCGCGGGGTGATGCCGTAAATGACCCCCTCCACGACGCGGCCGCCCGCGAGCGAGAGACCGATGCCGAGCGCGAGCCCGGCGAGCGCGGGTCCGAGCCCGCCGACCATGACCAGACGCAGGATCTCGGTCGGCCGGGCGCCGAGCGCAACGCGGACGCCTACCTCGCGTACCCGTCGCGAAACCAGGTACGCGGTGACCCCATAGATCCCGACCGCGGCGAGGACGAGCGCGAGCGATGCGAACCCGCCCACCATGAACAGGAGGAATCGAGTCGACGCGGTCTCGCCCCGAACCGTCTCCGCAACCGTCTCGATGCTCTGGATCGCGAGGTCGGCGTCGAGCCGTCGGACCTCGGAGCGAACGGCGCCGATCAGTCCGCCCGCCGGAAGCGAAGATCGGACGTTGACCGTCATGTAGCGCGGGCCGACCTGACCCTGCGGCACGTAGATGTCGTGGACCGGCGTGCTCGTGAGCGACTCCGATCGCACGTCCCCGGCGATTCCCACGATCTCGTGGTACGGGCTTCCATGCCCGAAGCTGGCTGTGATTCGAACGCGTTCGCCGATCGCGTTCACGTCGCCGAAGACGGCCCGCGCGAAGGCCCGGCTCACCACCGCTACCGGAACTCCGGACCGGTCGTCCGCGGGGGAGAGCCCGCGTCCCTCGAGGACCGGGATCCGCATCGTCTCCAGGTATCCCGGGCCGATGGACCGAATCCACGCCTCTACCTTCTGCCCCGGTGGCGGCTCGGGCCGCCCCTCGATGAGGACGTCTCCCGTGGTCGAGCTTCCCGACAGCGGGGCACCGTAGATCGAGCCGACCGCTTCGACCCCGGGTTGCAGGGCGATGCGCTCCTCGAGGGTGCGGAAGAACGTCCGGATCGACTCCAGGTCCGCGTACGACGCCTCGGGGAGGTTGATCGTGACGCGCAACACGTCATCCGTCTCGAAGCCCGGGTCGACCGCGTACAGCTCGCCGAAGGTCCTGAGCATCAACCCGGCCCCGAACAGGAGGACAACCGCGAGGGCGGTCTCGGCCATCGTGAGTGCGTTCCGCAGCCCGCGACCCCCGCCGATGTCGGACCCGCGGCCGCCCCGCCGGATCCCGGCCACGAGCGCGTCGCGCGAGGTCCGCAAAGCCGGGGCGAGCCCGAACGCGAGCGTGACGCCGGTGACCAGCAGGAGCGTGAAAGCGAGCACCGTAACATCGATCGCGATCGTCTCGACACGCGGGACCGCGTTGCCGGACATTCCGCGCAGCAGGGCCACGCCGCCGCCGGCGATGGCCAGCCCCAGCCCTCCACCGAGCAGGGCGAGGAGCGCGCTCTCCGAGAGCATCGAGGCGATGAGCCGGCCGCGGCTGGCCCCCACGGCCGTTCGGACCGCGGCTTCGCCACGTCGAGTCTCGGCGCGGGCGAGGATCAGGTTCGCCACGTTCGAGCAGGCGATCAGCAGCACGGCGAGTCCCGCGCCGAGCAGGAGCCAGAGCCCCGTGCGCGCGTCTCCCACGACCTGGTCGCGCAGCGTGCGGAGGTCGAACGTCTTGTCGGTGTTGGAGGCCGGATACGCGTCGGTAAGCCGCGCGGCGATCGCGTCGGCCTCGGCTCGCGCCGACTCGACCGTGCCGCCCGCCACGAGCCGACCGATCGTCCGCCACGCGTGGCATCCGCGCGCGCAGTCCTCGGGATCCATGCCCCGCGGGTACCAGAGCTGCCGCCCGTTCGGATAGTCGAACCCCGGCGGCGCCACGCCGACGATCTCGTACGCGATCCCGTCGAAGGTGAGCGTCGAGCCGATCACGTCGGGAGACGCGTCGAAGTGATCCCGCCAGAACCCGTGGCCGATCATCACGACCGCGGACGGAGAGGCGCCCGACTCCCCCGGGGCGATGTCGCGGCCGAGGGTGGGGGCGAGGCCGAACGTCGACAGAAGCCCCTTCTGGACCCGCAGCGCGGGCACCAGAGTCGGCTCCCCCAGACCTGTCATCGAGACATCCGTGGCCGAGTACCCGACCAGCGATGCGAGCTCGGTCGACTCCGTCTCGAGGTCCACGATATCGGGCAACGACATGCTGCCGGTCGTCCCGTCGCCCCAGTCGCTGGCGACGACCACGAGGCCTTCGGGGTCGGGGTACGCCAGCGGCGACAGCAGAACCCCGTTCACGACCGTGAAGATCGCGGTGTTCGCGCCGATCCCGAGCCCGAGGGTCAGTACGACGAGCGTCGAGAAGCCCGGTCGCTGGCGGAGCGAGCGGAATGCGTACTTCGTCTCCGAGCGCAGGATGTCTGGGAGGCCCTTCGGCGCGATGCCGGGGACCCGGTGACTGCCGACCTTCATGGTTCGCACCTCACCCAGCTCGCGGCCGAGGTTCGTCGTGGAGGGTCGGAGCACCTGGGCCCAGTACCACACTCCCGCGACGAGACGGCCGTGGAGAGCGGCCCGCTCGCGGTAGTCGTCGTCGAGGTCGGTCAGCAGCTCCCCCCCCCGCGTCGTCGGGACGAGTCTGGCGAGCATCCGCCGGGCCATGCGCGGCGGCATCGAGCACTCGTCGGTGGACCGGGTCTGGTCGTGCCGCTCGTCGTGTCGCGTCATGTCAGACCTCTCCGAGCTGCGGGTAGCCGCGGACGCGGGCCCACATGCGGTCCATCACGTCGCGCGCGTCGCGCAGCGCCGAGACGCCTTCGGGCGTCATCTCGAAGCACCGTCTCGACCGGCCACCACGGACCGGCTCGGGCTTCGACTCCCACGAGTCGAGGAGACCCCGGCGCTCGAGCCGGACGAGTGTCACATGCACTGTCGCCGCCGAGATCCTGCGGCTCGCGGCCTCGGCCAGATCGCGGCGCACCGCCGCAGCGTAGGCGCTGTCCCGCAAGCGTATTACGGACAGCATCACCAGTTGTTCGAGCTCGGTCAGACCCTCGTGTGGCGGCATCCGGTTCTCCCTCGGCCTCGCGTTCTCCGGAGCGGAACTCATTTCCGTGACAAACGCAATGTAATCGATTCAGGGCTTGGATACCGGCAGGTCGAAAAAGGTTGGATGAGGTCGGTACCGCTCTCCCCATGGAGCCTCCGCAAACGCGGGGTGCAGGCATGATTATCGGCCCAATCGTCGCTCCGCGGTTATGTAAGGCCAACTTGACAATATGTATACTATACTTTACATATCCGGATGCCAACACGGGGGGAGGAAGTAAGGAGCGACGTACGTCGGTTCCGCCGGCGACACGACCTCACCCAGGAGGAGCTGGGCGATCGCGTCGGAGTCACGCGGCAGACGATCATCTCCATCGAGGGTGGCCGGTACAACCCCTCGGTGGGGCTGGCGCTCCGGCTCGCGGAAGCGCTCGGCGTGACGGTGGAGGAGCTCTTTCGGCTGAGCCCGGAGGAAGAACGATGACCGATAGAGAACCGAAGCCGCGGCTTCCGCCCACCGCGCTCGTGTCCACGGCCGTGGTCGCCGCCGGGGTCCTCCTGTGGATGTTCGTGTCGCGAGGCTGGCTGGTCGTGGCCGGATTGGGCGCCTTCGGTCCGGGGATCCTGCGCGAGCTCGGGCTCCTGAGCGATCACGATGAGTTCCAGCGACGGGCAGCGCGACGGGCCGGATACCACGCCTATCTGATCGGAGGATTCGCCGCGATCGCCGTGCTGTCGGCCATCGAATGGGGCGGGGGCGCCGTCGACGAGTCTGCGGAGTGGATCAGGTTCATCGTCGTGGTACTGTGGCTGACATGGCTGTCGAGCACTCTCCTGACCTTCTGGGGACCGCAGAAGACGGCCGCTCGAGTTCTCACGGCGTTCGGTGCGTTCTGGGCCGTGTTCGTGGTCGCCACCCTGATCGGCGACGCCGTCTCGATGGGGCCGGATCCCGAACTCCTGCTGGGAGTCGCCGTGGGGATCGGTCTCCTCACCCCCTTCTTCGGTCTCGCCTGGACCGCCCGCCGGTGGCCGCACGCGACGGGTCTTTGCCTCCTGGCGGCGTCGGCGATCATCTTCCTGGTGTTCGGGATGCGGCGCGCGAACTTCGAGTGGTCGGCAGTCGTGATGAGGGACACACTCCTCCTGGGTCCCCTGCTCGTGTCCGGGCTCGCGCTGCTGTTCGGTTGGGGAGCAGAGGAGACCACGCCGGAGGAGAATCGTCGGGCGGCCGGCAGGTCCCGTAGCCGCGACCAGGTTCTCAGGTGATGTGTAGCGTGGCCGCGTACCGGATCAACCCGAGCTTCCGAGCCACCGCGATCGATGCCCCGTTCGTCCACGACGTGCTGTAGAGCGGGATACGCCCGAGTCGGCGCACCTCGCGCGCCCAGGCGGCCGTCACCTCGCCGGCGAGCCCCTTCCCGCGAAAGTCCGGGTGCGTCTCCACGCCCGCCTCCTCGGCGACGTCCGACCGACGCACGGTGGCGCACAGCGAGACCGCGTCACCTCCGTCGAGAAACACGACGAACGGCTGACAGTCGGAAACGTCGTCGAGCCACTCCGAGCAGTACCGGCGCAGTACGTCTCGCTGCCCGACCTCGATGACGACCGCCGCGCCGCCCCCAGCGCCTTCCTCGGGAAAGTGAAAGGCCGGACCCGCCCACACCCGCTTCAAGTCGGCGACGCGCCCGAGGATCTCGAGATAGGGATCGGGGCGCAGGCTCGTCTCGTCGAGCCGCTCGACCTCGGGCTCCCGGCGAGCCAGCTCGTCGAGCCGCGAGATCAACCCCGTGTCGAGGTCGTGACGAAACCACCAGAGCATGCCCTCCGACGACCGGCCGATCACGAACCTCGGGGCCGGTCCTCCGCCCGGCTCGTTCACCTCCAGCAGGCGCGCGCCGTCGTCCACCGTGAACAGGGTGCGGACGTGCGCTCGCAGCAGGTCAGCCGATACAGCCCATCTCCTTCATCTTCGGGCCCTCACGACGAGGGATCACCTCGGCTCTATCCTCTCCGGAACTGTGCCGCCCTGTTCCAGAGCTCCACTGCCGTCTCGATCTCCACGATCGGCGTCATCTCGTAGTTACCGCTTCACGACCCCCACCCCCCTACCTCAAGTGCAGGTCAGGTTCCGGGTCGCGCAAGGCGAGCATGCGGCGCTACCGCCATCGGAGACCGTGATCCACACCACGCGGGAGGTAGATCGCGTCGGTGAGCCAGCAGGTCGTCGGAACGGCCATTCGAAGCCTCCGGCTCACTCTCCGTCGTCGAGTCGGTGCGTGAGCAGCGACGACGCGATCCGCACGAAGTATGAACCCAGCATGAGCACGAACAGAAACAGGGCCCCCACATACGCCCGCGCGGGCGAGAACCCGGGGAGCGCGAGCCCGAGCACGAGCAGCATGGCGGCCACGACCGCGAGGAGGTACACCAGCAGCGATGCCGGACGGCTGTATCCCCTGAGGCTCGAGATGTCGAGGGTGTGGCTGCGACCGATCTGCACGACCGCGATGAACCCCATGCCGCCGAGCATGAGCACGCAACAGACGACCCATGTCGCGCGGCCGGCCATCTCGCTCGCCTCGCCTGCCCGGAGGATCAGGGGGAGCAGGGCCATGACGACGGTGAACACACCCATCTCGACGAGATTCCTCAGACGAAACCGGTCGAGCCGCAGATCGGCTTCGGTCGGCGAGTGTCCCAGCACCGATGCGAGCGCGGCGAAGCCGGTAAAGCCGATCGCGAGCTCTGCGATGAGTCCGAGAAGACCGTCCAACATCCTGCTCGACCCCCTTCGAGAATAAGGGAAGGCGCCGCCGGCGCCGGTGCTATCTCGTCCGCTCCCGAACGCGGTAGAACACGAGGTGCTCGACGTCGAATGCGTCCAGCTCCCGCGTGACGATCTCGCCGCGAGGAGAGATCGCGATCGGAAACGGAGTCCCCTCCCGCAGCGTCCCCAAGTAACGGCCCACCGGATCGAAGACATCCGTGCGCGGCTCGCCATCCTCCCCTCGCCGCACCCACAGAGAGCCGTCTGTGCCCAGGACGACGTCCGAGATCAGCTGGTGCCGGGTCGCGTAGCCGCGCTCCGCCACCAGCTCATCGAGATCCTTCGTGCACACCCGACCCCCGGAACCTCCGAATCGGAACCTCGTGAGCGGTTCCGCGGCCGAGCGAACGTCGGCATCGGTCACTGTCCGAGGGGTGAGCGGACGGCGCACACTCCGTCGAAGCTCACCGCCCTCGAACAGGTCGACGACGTACCCGAGCCGCGAGTTCACCGCGACCAAGTCGCCCGCCGCGTCCCACCGGATTTCGGGGGCGAAGAACGGCTCGAAGTAATACCGGACGCGGCACCCGGCGAACTCCACGCGGGTCGTGCCGGGCCTACGCCACCGTGCGATACGCACCGTGTCCGCCTCTTCCACGTACGCTACGTAGCCCGTCAGGGAATCGCCCGACGCGCGGAGCCCGTCCGTTCCGTCGAACGCGATCCCCCGCGTCGTCGCCTCGATTCGACCGCTCATGCCGAGCGCCATCGGGCTCACGGATCTGTTGCCGGCATGCCCCGCCGAAGCATTGAATGTCTTGATCATGCGATGGGCGGTGTCCAGTACCTCTACTTCGCCCGTCGGCGAGACCCAGATCGATCGGGGAAACCGGAACGCATCGGGCCCGTCACCGGCTCGACCGACCTCGGCCATGAACGCGCCGGCCCCGTCGAACACCACGACCCGCTGGTTGCCCTTGTCCAGCACGAATACTCGACCCGCGGCGTCAAACGCGAGCGACCAGCTGTCGAGGCCATGGAACCCCTCGGGCCCGGCCTCGGCGGTGCCGAGAGTCCGCACGCGCTCGAAACCCCACGCGAGCGGAACGTCCTCCGCCGGGTTCTCGACGATCGTGACACCGGCGGAATCGCGCGTCGTCTGCGCATCGGTGGGGGTGTCGGTGCGGCTACAAGCGCTCACCGCTACAAGGAACGCCACCATCGCCGGGGGGACGGGTGCCTTACCTCCGCGCATGGGAGCCCCCGTTCGTCGCGCGGTCAGTCACGGGCGGCGGTACAGGTGGAGGATCTCCCGATCGAGCTCATCCCGTCCCTTCGCCAAAAGGTGCCGTGGCCCGATGGCGAGGAGGTCCTGGCCGTGTGAGATCCCGACCCGAGCCGCCGGCGTTCCGTCGGCGTCATACACGTGCCACACGTCGCGTTCGGAGTTCGCGAGGATGGGTTCGCGAACCCAGATCTCCCCGTCCGATGACACGAGCAGGCCCGAGAACGCCGGGTAGGTGAGAGCCGTGTCGTCGAACGCCGCGGCAAACGCATCGCGCGCCGCCGCCGGCCAGTGCGCCAGACGCTCCTGTTTCCAGGCCCGAACGTCTCCCGGCGACACGGACCGCGCGTCGGCAGGCGCACGGATTCGCACCGTCGGCACTCCCTCGACAGCGTCGAGCAATGTGATCTCGTAGGTATCGCTGACGCCGAGGGCGATCGTGCGTCCGCCCACGCCGGCATATGCATCGCGCGCGAACGGCGCGTCCGCTCGCATGGCGCCATCACCGACAACGGCGAAGAACTCCTCGCGCCCGGGCAACACGGCCAGCGTATCCTGCGGACGACCGGCGCCATCGTACTGCATGAAGACCACCGGATCGCGACGCTTTCCGCGCGAGAACACACGATCGAATCCGGGCACGAAGACGAAGCTCCCATCCTCGAAGACGCCACGGACTTCGGGGAAACTCCACTCCTCCGTCGGGGTGACCTGCACCGACCGAACCAGCCTTCCGTCGCCCGAGAAAACCGACAGCCGCCGCGGCGAAACGTCGTACGCCACGATCGTGTCACCGGGGCCCACGCCGACCCAGGTCGGCCCCACGAACTCACCGGGTCCGGCGCCCTCGCGACCGATGGCCCCACCGTAGTCTCCGTCGAACCCGAACAACCGCAGCTCGTGGCTCCCCGCGTGGGCCACGACAAAGCGATCGTCCGAGAGAAAGGCGGCAGCGCGGATATCGAACAGGTCGTGCCCGGGCCGATCGTCCTCCCTGCCGATGATGACGACGTCCTGATCGCTCGCCTCCCATTCCGGGAGTTCGAGTTTGGAGGGTGGGGGAAGCTCGACGACTCGCATACCAGAACTGTCGCGAGGAAAAGCGAGGTCTCGAGCCGATCGAGGCTCGTGGCAGGCCCACACTCCGAGCAGGAGTATCGCGGCCCGGATGGATGGAGACGCTGCGGGGTAGACGGCCTGCCGCCTCAAGGGTCTGGGACGCCCGCGAGGGCCGTTGTGGCGAGTCGGCGGCCGGTGCTGCAATCGAGGGCTCGATCGATCTGAACGGTCGTGGTCAGGACCACGCCGACCACTGCGGCGAACTCGAGGGTCTCGCCCATGCTCTACCCCACGATCTCCCACACCGTCGGAACCTGCATGAGGGGCATGTAATCCTTCCAACCTACGAGAAACGAGAAAGCGAGGTGAATCGCGGGTGCCGAGAGAAAGCTGAGCACGAGATACTCGAGCAACTCGCGTCGGCGCATCCGGAATCGAAGCGACGGGAGAAACACGGTGAGCAGCATCGGGACGGTGTAGACCCACCAGGGCCACCCG
>JAWWCR010000061.1:0-23840 GCA_033720355.1 Gemmatimonadota bacterium | reverse complement strand
CACCGAGCTCGGCCGCATCCGTCAGCTCGCCGCGTTCGGCGCCGGCACGTTCGCCGCCGGCTTCGGCGCCTGGGTACAGGTGCTGCGATCGGGGTCCGCGGCCGTCTGGGAGCCGACGCGACGCGAGCGTGTGGATGCTGCGGAAGAGGAGACGGTGGGGGGGTAGGTGGCGCCATGCCACCACCGCCCGGGGCGGTCAGTCGAACGCGGACTCGACCGAAGCCACCATTCGCCGGATCTGATCCTCCGGTCTGAAATGAAGGGCCACCCGTTCGCGCGCCGCCGACCCCAGCCGGGCCCTGAGCTCCGGATCGGAGATGGCCGCGCGCAAGGCTTCGGCCAGGGCGGAAACGTCGGCCGCGGGCACCAGCAGCCCGGAGACACCGTCCTCGATCATCTCGGGGATGCCCCCCACCCGCGTGCCGATCACGAGATTCCCCCGGGCCATCGATCCCAGGACGGAGAGTGGGAGCGCGTCCTCCCAGACCGAAGGTACGACGCAGACGTCCGCACCTTCGAGGAGCGCGTCGGCACCCGGACTGTAGCCCGGAAGGTGGACGTGCTCGTGGTGGCGCAGCCCCCCGGCCAGGGTTCGCAGACCCTCGAGAGCCGGGCCATCGCCGAAGAAGACGAGAGCGGGCACGGGAGGATCCCACGTGTCGCACGCCTTGTCGTAGGCTCGCAAGAGGTTGTCGATACCCTTCTCGGGCGCGGCACGGGATGCGGCGCCGATCACCGTGCGCGCGGGATCGAGCCCGAGCAGCTCCCGTAGCCGGCCTGCCGCCGCGGGGTCCTTCGGCGGAACTTCCAGTCCGTTGTGGACGGTGTGGATGATCTCGGGTGGGAGAAGGGCCACTTCAACCTGTCGTCGGCCCACGTAGTCAGAGACGGTGAGGATCTCGTCGGCCATGTGCTCGCGGTTGCGGCGCAGGAGGCGCTTGGCCACGCGCTTCACGCCGGAAGGGATGGTGCGACTTCCGGATGTGTGGTCGTACACGACCACACGCCGTACTCCGGCGTTCCGGATGGCCGCGTAACGCCGATTGTACGCCGGCTGGTCGATCAGGAAGATCGCGCGGACATCGTTGGCCGCGACGAACGACCGCGTCGCCTCGAGCGAGGTGTCATCCCCGAGCGACGCGTCGAGCTCGACAAAGCTCGCCGTGCTCCCATCGAGCGTGGCGGGCGGGGCTCCGACCTCGGGGTAGGCCACGTGGGTTCGCACGCCCCGCCCGGCGAGCACGTCGGCCATCCGGGCGTACAGCCCCTCGAGGAAGTCCCAGGCGAAGCCGGTGTTCGCCGGGAATCCGACGACGCACAGGAGCGAAGGACCCCTCGTGCCTACGGTATCCGTCACCGCGGCGTTCGCCGACGCCCTCTCAGGCCCCGCCTAGACCGCCTCCGCGTCCGCGTAATAGTAGTGGACGTAGTACTCGTAATCCGGCGCCGAGCGAGACAGAGCGTTGAGCACGGCCCCGACGATCGGGAGATCGACGTTGCCCACGGCCTCGAGCTTCGCCTTGGCGAGATCCTCGGTCGTCGTCCCCGCGCGAACCACGAGCACGACCTTGTCCACGAGCCCACCGAGGAACAACGCATCCGCGCCCGCCGCGAGGGGGGGACCGTCGACGACCACGACATCGTACTCATCGCGGAGCTTCTCCATGAGCTCGACCATCCTCGGCCCCTCCAGGAGGTCGGCATTGAAGCCACCCGGCGCGCCCCGCGGGATGAGCGTCAGGTTCTTGATGCCCGAGTCCTCGAGGATCTCCTCCGCCCCGGCCCGGTCCATGAGATAGTCCGTCAGACCGGGCGACCGCTGGAGATTGAACATCTCGTGCGCTCGACCGCGACGCGTGTCGCCGTCGAGGAGAACCGTCCGATACCCGGCCGTCGCGTGTGAGATGGCGAGGTTGGCCGAGACCATCGACTTGCCCTCGCGCGGCGCGGGGCTCGTGATCAGGAGGATCCCCTCCGCCCGCCCGTCGACGTGCGCGATCTGCGTTCGCAGCCCGCGGAACGACTCGACCGCGATGGCGGCCGCGGGACTGGCCGGATCGGGAGCCGCCTGAAGCCGCGGGACGACCGCGAGCAGCGGGAGCCCGAGCGCTCCGGTCACCTGGTCGGGCGAGTGGATTCGCCGGTCGAAGTGGTCGAAGACGAGCACGCCGGCGACCCCGATCCCGAGACCGAGGAGGGCGAACAGCGTCATCACTCCGCCGGGCTTCTCGCCCCGCGGAGCCATGTTGGGCCACGCGGGGTTGAGGATCGTGATGCCCGGTCCCATCGTCGCCTCGGCCAGTTCGGCTTCCTTGAGACGCGCGAGCAGCGTCTGGTGCAGCGCCGCCGCGTGGTTCATCTCACGGGTCAGTCGGGCCGTCTGGATGGTGCGCTGCGGGATCTCGCGAAGCTGCTCTCCCTGGCTGGCGATCTGGCGGTTCAGCAGGTCGGCCTGGTCGCGCAGCTCGGCGTTCAACCGGCGCAGCGCGTCGGGGATCACGATGCGCTCGAGCTCGACGATCTGCTGCGTCACCGCGACGACCTCGGGCGCCTGATCGGTGTACGTCTGGAGCAGCGTGCGACGGTTCACCCGCGCCGTTTGCAGGTCCTGCGTCGCGGTTTGCAGCTCCGGGAACTGGTTCGCCGACGGCAGGAGCCGAACGGCGAGGAGATTGACCTCCCCACCGGCATCCACGTCGGCGAGGATGTTGTCGATCTGCTCCGACTCGAACAGCAGGGCGTCAACCCGGAGCTTGTTGCCCTGGAAGGTCGCGAACATCGGATCGGAGGCCCCCGCCACGCTCCCCGCGGTCGCTCCAGGCGCCGCGGGTATGGCCACCGGTTCCGTCGGCTCGGTGATCGCGCTCACCCGAAACGCCTGGAGGTCGAACTCGGCCGTCTCGAGGAGGCTCCCCGTGAGATCGGCCTGCTCCTTCAGCAGCCGTACCTCCTCACGGATCTTGTTCGTCTTCAGCAGATCGGCGAGCTCGATGAACTCGACGGCGAGCGCGTTGAGGATGTCCGCCGCCTCGTGCGGGTCGTGCCACGTGAGCGTGGCCGCGAGGATGTCCGAGCCGCGGGCTCGCGGTCCCACGACGAGGTTGTTGGTGATCGACGTTACGGCCGCCTGCAGGCTCAGGACCCGGAATCTCACCTCGGACCCCGGCTCGAGGCGGGATACCGCCGGGAACCACGAGAAGCCCGCCGTCGAGCCGACCTCGTCGCCCTCGCGACCGCGCTCGATCGGGTCGGGGCTGTCGGATCGCATGAGGGTCCAGGCGCCACCAGCACCCACGCCGAGGACGTACTCGCCCGGCGTCGAGTTCTCGTCTACCCGGAAAGATGTGAAGAGGGACGGGTCCGTTTCGTCGAGGCGACGTAGCAGAAGTCCCTGATCGAGCACCACGTCGGAGACCACGCGACGGCTCTGGAACACGTCGGTCCATCCATCGACGGCGAGGAGCTGCCCCGTGGTGATCGGTCCCTGCCGTCCGGTGCCGCGGTCGTTGATCGCGAGGGTCGTCGTCGACTGGTACTCCGGGGCGATCAGGCGCGACGCGCCCCAACCGGCGCCCAGCCCGATGAGGGCGCATCCGAGAATCCAGAACTTCTTTCGCCAGAGCAGCTGCCCGAGTCGGGCCAGCTCTCGGGTGTCCCCGCCACCACCCTCGATCGTGTAGTCGGGGTAGTAGTACGTGTGCGCGGGAGCCGCCTGTCCTCCCTGAGGGAACGGTACCGGGACTCCGCCCCTGTGCCCGTCGTCGTTCGTCAACGATCTCTCCAATGTCCCTGGTCAGCCGCCAGACGCCGCCCGAGTGAAGCTCTCCCCGCCGGACGGACGTCCGAGCGAGCTTCGAAGCGCAAGACTGGTGCCGGTAGCCGTTGCCCGAATCCCCCCGTGTTTCCTGCATCATCGGGGGGTGCCGGTGCCCGCGACCCGCGGGTCGTTGCGCGGAGGCCGCACGGGGGACCACAGGTGATACCGTGCGCGGCCCGGGCCATCCGCCCGGGTCGGCATCCCCATCTGCTGAATAGCGTTGCGGGGCCCGGAAGTTCCCTTCCGCCCGTCGGTCGCCGTCGGTCACCGTCGGTGGCCCCGGGTGACCGTGTGTGCGGCGCCCCGACCCGGTGATGCAAGTGGCTCCGATGCAACGAGTTGGCGAGAACCCGTGGCCTGGATGCGACCATCCGGTGCTCCGACCAACTGCACGAGGGGGCTGCAGGTCACTCGAGCAGGGGCATCCGGGCGGGTGCGGGGCAACCGGGCGCCGAGACGGCGTTGTGACCTCGCCACACGCCATGCGTCGACCGGGGCCGCACGGGCACCGCGACGGAGACATCGGGCTGATACAGGCTCGTTTCTTGAATTTACGGGGGTTGGGAGGTATCATTCGGACCCTTTTGGATCGGGTCCGGGAGAGCGGAATTCGGGTGTTCGCGCCCCCCGGAGGAGGCTCCGGGAGACCCCCTGGAGCGCGCTCTGTTGCGTGAGCGATGCAATCCGGAGGTGGGGCGTGGACGGTGTGTGGCGGCTCTGCAATGACCCGCCGGGAGTTCGGTCGAAGGCGCCGCACGTTGCGGCGAGGTCGAGCATTGCGCCAGAAGGCGAAGCGGAGCCGACCCCCAGGTCGGCACGAACCGGGGAGGGAAAGTGCGTATCGAAGCACCCGATATGACGGACGAGGTCGCCGCGGGCGATCTGCCCGTAGACGACCTCGACGATTCCGGTGCCTCGCTTCTCGGTCCGGAGGAGCGCGCCAGCATCCGGATCCTCGTGATCGACGACGAGCAGAGCATCCTCGACAGCTGCGAGTCGGTCCTGGCCGCGGACGGGTACCAGTGCGAATGCGAGCGGAAGGCGGACGACGCGCTCCACCGCATCAAGAGCCAGTCGTACGACATCGTGCTGATCGACCAGAGCATGCCGCAGGTGCACGGGCTCGATATCCTCGCCGAGGTCCGACAGCGCTCGCCGGGGACCATCGCCATCATGATGACGGGGCACGCGACGACCGAGGCCTCCATCCGCGCGATGAAGGCCGGCGCCTGGGAGTACGTCCCCAAGCCCTTCACCGCGACCCAGCTCCTCGTTGTGATCGGACGTGCCGCGTACACGCTGCTGCGGCAGCGGACCCTGTCGGACTCCTCCCGCCGAGAAGGCGTGCTCGTCGACGGGCGGGTGAGAATCCTCGGAGTGTCGGCGGCCATGCGGCAGGCCGTGGAGACCGCGATGAAGGTCGCGCGGACCGACGCATCCGTCTTCATCACGGGTGACAGCGGGACGGGCAAGGAGCTGATCGCCCAGTACATCCACAGCGAGAGCCGACGATCCCGGAAGTCGTTCGTCGCGGTGAACTGCGCCGCGCTCCCAGGCGAGTTGCTCGAGTCGGAGATGTTCGGTCACCGGCGCGGGGCCTTCACCGGCGCCGTGCGGGACAAGCCCGGGCTGCTCGAGGTCGCCGACCAGGGCACCTTCTTTCTCGATGAGCTCGGCGAGATGCCGATGCCGCTTCAGGCGAAGCTCCTGCGGGTGCTCCAGGACGGGGTGATTCGGCGCGTCGGCAGCGAGAAGGACGACGCCGTGGTCGATGTGAGGTTCGTGTCGGCGACCAACCGCGAGCCGGAGGTCGCGATTCGGGAGGGTCAGCTCCGACAGGACCTCTATTTCCGCCTCCGCGTCGTGCCAGTGCACCTGCCCCCGCTGCGCGAGCGGTCCGAGGACATCCCGGTTCTCATCAAGCACTTCATCGACCACTTCTGGCGGCGCCACCAGTTGCCCGGCGCGCTTCCGCCGCGGCTCGCTCCCGATGCCATGGAGGCGCTCGTCCGGTACGGGTGGCCGGGTAACGTGCGGGAGCTACAGAACGTGATCGAGCACCTCGTGGTGCTCTCCGAGGCCAGCGAAGTGATCGAGAGAGATCGTCTGTCGATTCTCGAGGGCGGCGCCACGATAGAGGTCATGGGCGGTTCCGCGACCCCGACCTCCGTCGCGTCGCTCATCGACTTCCACGCGCCCTTCCACGACGCGAAGGAGGCGCTGATCGGGCGGTTCGAGCGCGAATACCTCGCGCAGGTGGTGGCACGCACGCAGGGCAACATGTCCGAGGCTGCCCGCCAGGCGGGCATCGATCGCACGACGTTGTATCGACTGATGGACAAGCACGAGCTCTCGAAGGACGCGTTCGTCCAGTAGGGCGACCGTCTCGGGGCTCGGGAGCGCGAAGAAGTATCGTGACGACGCCACCGCGGATCTGGCTCGATGTCGACGGTGAGCCGGGCGATGCGTCCGCGCCCCGGTGGGACCCGGGACGCGCGCTGCACGGGCTGCCGGTCGAGGTACAGCCGATCGCCCGGTGGCTTGCCGAGCGGCTTGTCGGAGATGCCCCCCTCGAGCCGGGCCCCCCGCCTCCGGACGTCGATGCCCTCGAGATCGCATCGGCGGCCGTCCGGGGCATCCGGGAGTCGGTCATCGAGAGCGCGGAGAGGGGTGTCTCTCCGCGCCGGCTGAGGGCCATGCACGCGCAACTCGACCGCGACTTCGCCGCCCTGACCGTGAACATCCTCGAGCGTCGCACGGCCGACGCACGGTCTCTGCTCCGCGATGTATCGCACGACCTGCGCTCGCCACTCAACTCGATCCTCTTTCTCGCGGATGCCCTCGCGACGGAGCATTCCGGATCGCTCAACGACGTGCAGCGCAGACAGGTCGGCGTGCTCTATTCGGCGGCGGTATCTCTTGTCGGGCTCGTGAACGACCTGATCGATGTCGCCCGGCTCGGTGACGCGGCGAGCATCGACGTCACGTCGGAGCCGTTCTCGCTCGAGACCGTGCTCCAGGAAGTCGACCAGCTCGTCGGACCGCTCGCGACTCATGGCGAGGTGGATCTTCGTTTCAGACTGGAGACGCTCGGGCCGCGGCTCGGAGATCGTCGGATCCTCACACGGGTCCTCATCAACCTCGTATCGAACGCGGTCCAGGCGACTGCCCCCGGCGCGCACGTCGAGGTGCGCGCCGTGGAGCACGAGGGTCGGCTCCGGGTAACCGTACAGGATTCGGGCGAGAACCCCGATATCGAGGAGTTGCGCGCACGTCTGCGGGATGCGCCGCTCCCCGGCATCGGGGCCCGGAGTCAGGGGTGGACGCACGGTCTGGGTCTCGCGATCTGTTCGCGTCTGGTCGAGGCGTCACGGGGCGAGATCGGCGTCGAGGCGGCGTCGGATGGAGGGTGCCGCTTCACGGTCGACCTCCCCTTCCCGAGGCAATGACTTGAAACTTCCGGCCCGCCCGTGGGAGTATCAATGTGGCGGACGCGACATCGGCAACGATGGTGAGCGATGAACGAGATCCTCAAGAAGCAGATCTGGCGGAAGCTCGAAGCCCTTCCCGAAGAGAAGGTCTACGAGGTCGTCGACTTCATCGATTTTCTCAGCTCCGAATACGGCGATCGCGCGGCGTCCGAGCCCCCGGTCTTCCAGAAATTCGCCGAGGGGGTCCAGAAGCAGATGCGTCGGGGTCGCATGAACGCCACCGCGGTAAACACCACGATGAAGGTCCTCGGACGGGCCGATCGCGTGCTCGATTCGTTTCGACAGGCCGGGCGGGAGTTCCTCGCCGAGCTCGAGGCCGGGCGGCCCGAGCCGCCGCCGCCCGACAGGGACGACGAACCCCCCGAGAGCCGGGAGATCATCGTCGAGTAGCCGCGGGTGCGACTCGGACCGGATCATCCACATCGCGGGCGCCTCGTTTGACGCCGACCGGCCGGTCGTCTACCATTGCGCATGGAAGCCCGACCTGACGCCGTACCCGCAGACCGCTCGTCTTCCCGGCCCCCGGCCGGCCCGGACGCGCGGTCTCTTTCATCCCGCTCGGCGAGACCCCCCTCGGTGATTGTCTGATGGACCGTCCGATCCGCGACAGCCTCACGTTCGACGACGTACTCCTCACTCCGGCACACGCGGAGGTGCACCCCTCCGACGTCGATGTCTCGACCCGGCTGACCCGCGACATCCGGCTGGCCATCCCGCTTCTGTCCGCGGCGATGGACACGGTCACCGAGCAGGGGATGGCGATCGCCATGGCGCGCGAGGGCGGGCTCGGGATCATCCACAAGAACATGCCGATCGACCAGCAGGTGCAGCACATCGACCGGGTGAAACGGTCGGAGAGCGGTATGATTCTCGATCCGGTCACCCTGGGGCCGGATGCCACGCTTCGCGAGGCCCGCCACCACATGGCCGAGTACTCGATCAGCGGGTTCCCCGTAGTCGACGGGGAGGGGCGTCTGGTCGGCGTGCTCACGAATCGAGACCTCGTGTTCGAGGCGGATCTCTCGCGTCGGGTGCGCGAGGTGATGACCGCCGAAGGTCTCGTGACCGCGCCGATCGGCACGTCGCTCGACGAGGCCGAGGAGATCCTGCGCCGCCACAAGATCGAGAAGCTCCCGGTCGTGGATGAAGATGGAAAGCTGCGGGGATTGATCACGGTCAAGGACATCTTCAAGCGGCGGCAGTTCCCCAACGCCACCAAGGACGATCACGGTCGTCTGCGAGCCGGTGCGGCGGTCGGCGCCGGGGTCCGGGACATCGAACGCGCGCGCGCTCTGGCCGGGGCGGGCGCCGACGTGCTCGTGGTCGACACGGCCCACGGCCACGCGCAGGGCGTGCTCGACGCGGTCGCGGCCATCCGCGATGCGCTGCCCGACACACCCCTCATCGCCGGCAACGTCGCCACGGCCGAGGGCGCGCGCGCGCTGGTCGAGCGAGGCGTCGACGCGGTGAAGGTGGGGGTCGGTCCGGGCTCGATCTGTACGACCAGGGTCGTGACCGGTGTCGGCGTGCCGCAGGTGACGGCGATCATGGACGCCGTCGCCGGCGTCGATGGGCAGGTGCCGATCATCTCGGATGGCGGGATCAAATACTCCGGCGACGTCGTGAAGGCGCTCGCGGCCGGAGCCCACACGTGCATGCTGGGCTCGATGTTCGCGGGGACCGACGAGAGCCCCGGCGAGGCGTTCCTGCTGGAGGGCCGTCGCTTCAAGGTGATCCGCGGTATGGGGTCGCTTTCTGCGATGGAGGCCGGATCCGCCGATCGCTACTTCCAGGAGGGAGCGAGCTCGCAGAAGCTCGTGCCCGAAGGCATCGAGGGCCGGGTTCCGTACAAGGGTCCCGTCGCCGATACGGTGTTCCAGCTCGTCGGGGGACTGCGTTCCGGGATGGGCTACTGCGGAGCCGCGACCCTCGACGAGCTGCGCGAGGAGGCCCGCTTCGTGCGCATTACTTCCGGAGGCCTCCGGGAGTCTCATCCACACGACGTGGTGATTACCCGGGAGGCGCCAAACTACAGCGTCTGAGGAAACGCTTCCGGGTGAATCCCGCAAGTCCGCTGGCGAAAACGCGTTGGCGGATGCAACGTCATGCGGTGGTCATCCGTCTGATCTTGGGATCCGGGGTTGGGGAGCCGGTTGGGCGCAGGGCGTTGGTGTCGCATGGAAGCCTCGTAAGGCGCGGCGGCACCGCTCGAGTTTCGACGTCGGGCAGGAGCGAGACTGGAATGCGCGGAAGCAGAGTGAGCACCGGCACCCTCGCCGGATCGATCGGGATCCTGGCGGTCTTCGCCACGGGGTGTATGCAGCAGAGTGAGCCGGTCGTCGGACCGTCTCCGGATGACTCGGCCGCGGGGGTCGAGGCTCGCGTCGAGGCCGCGGCCGATTCGCTGTCGGCCGCCGAGCGGTCGGCCCACGACGAGATCGAGGATCTCGCGGGCGTCGAGGCGGTCGCGACCGATCCCGTCTCTCCCGAAGACGCTCCCGAGCAGTTCCGCGGCCCGACCGATGAGGAGATGGACGAGACGCTCCGTGGACTCCTCGGGTCCGACCCCGTGGGGATCGTCCGCGATCCGCACGATCTGGAGAATCACCTCCCCCTCGAAATGAACGAGCG
The DNA here is from genome assembly GCA_033720355.1 of Gemmatimonadota bacterium. Lineage (GTDB taxonomy): Bacteria > Gemmatimonadota > Gemmatimonadetes > Palauibacterales > Palauibacteraceae > Palauibacter. The sequence continues at coordinate 13,901 of JAWWCR010000061.1, read as the reverse complement.
GGTCGAGGCGTGGATCAACTACTTCCAGAATGTGATTCCCGAACGTTTCGGTCTCTACCTCGAGCGCAAGGCGCGCTTCGAGCCGATGATCCGCCAGAAGCTCGCCGAGCACGGCATGCCGCAGGACCTCATCTACCTCTCGCTCATCGAGAGCGGGATGAGCCCGAATGCCTACAGCCGGGCGGCGGCCGTAGGGCTGTGGCAGTTCATCCGCGGGACGGCACGACTGTACGATCTCGAGGTGTCGTTCTGGGTCGATGAGCGACGCGATCCGGAGAAGGCGACCGACGCGGCGTTGCGCTACCTGTCGGACCTGCACGAGCAGTTCGGCTCGTGGTATCTGGCGGCGGCCGCTTACAACGGCGGCCCCGGGCGGGTGAGCCGGGGACTCCGTCGCACGGGCGGTGGCACGTTCTGGGATCTGGCGGATCAGCGGCTGCTGCGGGCCGAGACCCGGGACTACGTGCCGAAGATCATCGCGGCCGCGATCATCGGTCATGATCCCGAGCGGTACGGGTTCACGAACCTCCGGCCGCACTCCACGATCGACTTCGAGACCGTCACCGTGCCGGACGCGACGAGCTTCGATGTTCTCGCCGAAGCGGCCGGGGTCGACGAGGAGGTGATCCGCGACCTGAACCCGCAGTTCCCGCAGCGGGTGACACCCCCGCAGCGGCCCGTGGACATCAAGCTGCCCTCCGGGACGGCGGCGACGTTCGTGACCGCATACGCACAGATTCCCGAGGACGAACGCGTCACGTGGACGTTCCACGTGGTGCAGCGGGGGCAAACGCTCGGAGGGATCGGATCGAACTACGGGGTTTCGGTCGCGGCTCTCCGGGCGGCGAACGGCAACATCGACCCGCGTCGTCTCCAGATCGGCCAGCGGCTGGTGATCCCGAGTCCGGCCCGACCCGGAGGAACCGCCACGCGTACCGCTTCGGCGTCCGCGTCCTCGGCGGCGAGCCAGCCGAGCGTCGGCTCGGGCAGCACGAGCGTCGATGAGCAGCCCGCGTCGCAGACCGTCATCGTCCAGCGCGGCGACTCGCTGTGGACGATCGCCCGACGGTACTCGGTGTCGACCCGGGACCTGATGCGGTGGAACGGCCTCACGTCCTCCCTCATTCGGGTCGGCGATCGACTGGAGGTCCGTCGCTGACCGGCAACACTCTGGCTCCGCAAAACGAGTTTTCCGACGGCAGGGCGCAGCGATCGTCTGCGCTCGGGGGGAAGTCTCCGCCGCTCGCCCACCCGGTAACCCTCGATAACTAGGGCCGTTGTCCCCACACCAGCCGTCTGCCGCGCGGCGGTTCGACCCTTGCATGGGCTCGAGACCGCACGAGGGCGCCCCGTCGCGGCTCGAACGCGTCGGGGAGACGGACTCAAGCGGGGCAGGGCGCGACGACGACGATGGCGAGGGTCGATCTCCACACACATACTGCGTTCTCGCACGATGCGACGACGCCTCCCGAGGTGCTGGTCGAGCGCGCCCTCGAAGCCGGGCTCGACCGGATCGCGGTCACCGATCACGCGACGATAGAAGGAGCCCTCCGGGCCCGCGAGCTCGCACCCGAGCTGGTGATCGTCGGTGAGGAGATCCGCTGCCGGTGTCGTACCGAGCTGATCGGGCTCTTCCTGACGGAGCGCATACCGCCGCGGCTCTCGATCGACGAGACGGCGGATCGGATCCGCGCTCAGGGAGGTCTCGTGTACGCGCCGCACCCCTACGCCTACGCGCGCGAACCCCTGCGGCGCGCGCGACGCGCCCTGGGTGTAGCCGATATCGTGGAGGGGATCAACGCACGGGCTTTCCTTCCTCTCTGGAACCGGGCGGCCACCCGCGCCGCGCGGCGACTGGGTCTGCCCATGGCGGCGGGCTCGGACGCGCATCTCCCGTTCGAGATCGGGCGCGCGTATGCGGAGATGCCGGCGTTCGACGGCGCGGAAGGTCTGCGGGCCTCCGCGCACGCCTCCCGCACCGTCCAGACCCGCGTGTCGCACCCGGTGCTGCACGTCGTCGGACTGGCCCTCGCGGGCAGGAGCGCGCTGGAGAAGCTGGCGGCCCACCCGATCGCGCCGGGGCGTCAGGCCGAGCTCACCGCCACGTCCACGGGCGGCTGAGCGGCCCCCTCCGGCGCGTCGTTCGACCGCGGCGGTCCCGCGATCGGGTAGATCAGCCCCCGGCCGGTCTTCCCACCGAGCCCGTTTCGCGGGTCTACGATGATCGCCGCGTTATCGAGCACCAGATCGTAGTCCACGCCGCTGTGGTCACAGGTCACCACCACGCAGTCGGCCGTCGCCAGGAGGCTGGCCGTCAACTCCACCGATGTCATCGTCGGTCCGTCGTCGCGTCGAAGCTCGGCCACGTACGGGTCGTGGAAGACGAGCTCCGCGCCCTTCTGCGCGAGTAGCTGGATGATGTCGAGCGCAGGGCTCTCGCGCGTGTCGCCGACGTCTCGCTTGTAGGAGACGCCCAGCAGGAGGATGCGGCTGCCGTTCACCGCCTTCCTCGCATGGTTGAGGGCTTCGGCGACGCGCGAGACGACGTACCGCGGCATCTCGGCGTTCACCTCGGCGGCCAGCTCGATGAACCGGGTCCGATATTCGAGGGTCCGCATCTTCCAAGCGAGGTAGTGCGGATCGATCGGGATGCAATGGCCACCCAGCCCGGGTCCGGGAGTGAACCGCATGTATCCGTACGGCTTGGTGGACGCCGCATCCACGACCTCCCAGATATCGATCCCCAGCCGGTCGCAGATCACCGCCATCTCGTTCACGAGACCGATGTTCACGGCGCGGAAGGTGTTCTCGAGGATCTTGGTCAGCTCGGCGGCTTCCGGCGACGAGACCTCGACCACCGAGTCGATCACCCGCGCATACGCCGCCGTGGCCAGCTCGTGGCACGCCGGCGTCAGACCGCCAACGACCTTCGGGGTGTTCTTCAGCTGGTACGTCGCGTTGCCGGGGTCCACGCGCTCGGGGCTGAACGCCAGAAAGAAATCCGACCCGGCCACGAGACCCGTCTCCTCCAGACGCGGCTGGACGAGGTCGCGTGTGGTGCCGGGGTAAGTGGTCGACTCGAGGATGACCAGCTGGCCGGGGCGGAGCGCCGCCTCGATGGATTCGAGCGCCCGGACGATGTACGAGACGTCGGGGTCTCCGGTCTTCGACAGCGGCGTCGGGACACAGATGATGATGACGTCCATGTCCCGCAGCTCGGCGAAGTCGGTCGTCGCTCGCAGGAGCCCGTCCTCGACGACCGCGGCGACCGATTCCGGAGAGACGTCGCCGATATGGGAGTCTCCCCGCGAGATGAGGTCCACGACCCCCTGGCTGACGTCGAATCCGACCGTGCGGTACCCTGCCTCGGCGAACGCCACGACGACGGGGAGCCCGACGTACCCGAGTCCGAGCACGCCGACCGTGGCGTCCCCGGACTCGATCTTCTCCTTCAGCACCCGCCTGTTGTCCACGTACCGCCTCCTGATCGCAATCGGTGGCTCCCCGGTCGGGGGCGGCAGGACGGACGCTTCAGTTCGCGCCGCTCCCGAGGACGCGCGCCGCGTACCCGTTCGAGGGATCCTCCCCCGCCGCCAGCACCTCGTGGACCGTGCCCGGTCCGCGGTTGTAGGCGAGCAATGCAAGGCGCGTGCTCCCGTACCGGTCGATGAGGAGTCGCAGGTACCCGAACCCGAGACGCAGGTTGGTCTCGGTATCGAAGAGGTCCTCTCGGGAGACGGTCGGGTCGAGCCACCTGGCCGTCTCGGGCTGCACCTGAGACAGCCCGATCGACCCCGCGGGCCCGATCGCGCGGTGCCGAAACCGCGACTCGACCCGCACGAGTCGATATGCGAGGTCGACGTCGATCCCTGCGGCGATCGCGGCGTCGTGGATGCGCTCGGCGAGCGTCCACCCGATGCGATAGCGCTCGGCGTAGTCGCGGATCGTCGCCGTGCGGCGAAGACCCGTCTCGAGAAGCGCGAGCTCGGCGCTGGTCGCGCGCGCCAACCCGCTCGTGACCGGCGGGTCCCTCAGAATGCCCGCTTCGGCGTGCTCGAACCCCAGCGACGCCACGGCCGCGAGCAGAGGCAACAGATATCTATACGTTCTCATCGCATCCATTCATGCGTTTGATGCGCCGTTCGGCTCATCGCCGTCGGGCGCGGTCCAGCTTCCCGAGCGTCCTCCGTGCTTTTCGATCAGACGCACCGGCCCCAGGTGCATCCCGCGATCGAGTGCCTTGCACATGTCGTACAGGGCGAGCAGCGCGATCGCGACCCCGGTCATCGCCTCCATCTCCACCCCGGTCCTCCATTCCGCGGACACCCGGACTCTCACCCTCAAACCCGGAAGCTCCTCTACGGGATCGATGTCCACTTCGACACCGTCGATGGGAACAGGGTGGCACAGCGGAATCAGCGAGGCCGTTCGTTTCACTCCCTCGATCGCGGCGATCCTCGCCACGGCGAGGGCCTCCCCCTTCTCGATCTCGCCCGCCGCGATCGCGGCCAGCGTTCCGGCCTCCATGCGGAGCCGGCCCTCGGCCAGCGCCGTGCGGCGTGTCGCCGCCTTATCGCCGACGTCCACCATCCGCACCCTGCCGGATGAATCGATGTGCGTCAGCTCCGGCACCCGCACCGCCTGGTTTGAGTCCTCCCGAACCGACATACCGGAAACGGGTCCCGAACAGTTCAAGCCGCAATATAACCTCCTCGCGACCCGCTGTTCCACTCGGGACGAGCCCGGGCCGCTCAGGAGGATCCGAAGGCGCGGCTCATCTCGAGCAGGAGGGTGGAGACCGTGGACTGAGGATTCAGGTTCCGATGCGCATCCTCGCGCGCGCTCTCGACCGCAGAGATAGCCGCCAGAACGGCAGGCTCGCCGAGCGGCCACCGTTCGCGGATCCGCCGGGATCGCTCCGGGTCCTGGGCGTGGTCGTCGGCACCGCTTGCCGCACAGATCACGTCCCGCAGACGCACCTCGAGCTCCTCGAGCGCCGGGGCGAGGATCGACCTCGCCCCCCTTGCCGTGAACTGCCCGGCCGCGGCGTAGCGCGACTCCGGGTCAGCCCTCAGGGCCGCGGCCAGAAGCCGATCCGCGGCGGCCCCGACCTCGTCCTCCTCCGAGGCCGACAGCGTCAGCGCCCGTCCGATGGATCCCCCGGCCCGTCGCGCCGCCGCGCGCGCAGCGCCCACCGGCATCTCCCGCGTCTCGATCAGGTGCGCCACCACGTCGTCCTCGGCCAGCGGCGGTACCCGAACGAAGGCAGTCCGCGAGCGGACCGTCGGCAGCAGGGCGTGCGGTCGGCTGCTCGTGAGCATGATCGTGGCGAAGTCAGGGGGTTCCTCGAGCAGCTTGAGGAAGGCGTTGGCGGCCTCCGGGTTCGCATCCTGAGGGACCATGCGATCCGCCTCGGCTATGATGAAGACAGCCCGGCTGCCCATGGCGGGGCGTCGCGATGCGGCGTCGCGGATGTTCTCGACGGCCGTCAGGTAGATCCCGCTGACCTCGCCCTCGTCAATCGGCACATCGGGTTCGTCGCGAAGCCGGGCGAGCCGCTCCTGACGCTGGGTCTCGATCGCCTCTCGGAGCTTCTTCCGCGAGCTGGCGCGTTTGGGCCGCGGCATCGGGAAGTGGTAGTGGATGTCGGGGTGCTCGAGCCGGGCGGCCATCCGGCAACTCCTGCACTCCCCGCACGGGGACTCTTGCCCCGTACAGAGCAGCGCGGCCCCCGTCCAGAGTGCGAGGGTGCGCTTGCCGACACCCTCCGGGCCGTGGAAGAGAAGCGATTGGGGGATGCGGCCGGCCTCGAGGGCGAGCCGGACCCGGTCGAGAAGGGCCTCGTGTCCGCGGATGTTCGGGAGACCCGGGCCGCTCACCCGCGGTCCCGCAGCCACCGCACCGGGTCGACCACGCGAGGGCCGCCGGCGCTCGGCTCGTAGATCTGGAGCTCGATGTGCGGGGAGTCCGCCTCACCTCCGACGCGTCCGATCATCTGACCCTGTTGCACGCTCTGTCCTTCGATCACCGTGAGGTTCTGCAAGCGCGTATAGACGGAATAGTAGCCACCCCCATGGTCGACGATCACCGTCTGACCCGAGGTGCGCGCCCCGGCGAACACGACGCTGCCGGCGCCGATGCTCTGGACCGGCGTCCCGCGCGGAGCCGCGATCCCCACGCCCTCCCGGAAGATCGTCGTCGAGCCGTCGTTTTGCGGGCCGAACCCGTAAAGGATCCGGCCGCTCACCGGCCAGTCGAGTTGCCCGAGGTCGGAGGTGCGCAGGGTGGGTGTCGAGGACACTCCGACCGAGCGCTCCGCTTCGCGGCGGCGCGTCTCGAGCGTCGCGATCATCCCGCGGAGCTGCTCCTCCTCCGATGCGAGCTGGGTCAGCCGCGACTGCGCCTGCGTCTGCTGGGAGGCGACGCTCCGCAGACGCTCCTGTCGCTGCCGCTCGAGTCGTTCGAGCCGGTCGAGCTCGAGTGATCGTTCGTCGCGGGTCCGTCTGATGCGATCGGACTCGTTGGCAAGCTGATCGCGCTGAACCTCGAGCCGGCTCTCGAGCTCGGTCACCTCGTCGACCAGCAGCCTGTCGAACATGGCGACGTCGTGGAGGTAGCGGTACCGATTGATCAGATCGGCGAACGAGCTCGATGAGAGAAGGACCTGGAAGGTGGCCAGGGGTCCCCGTTTGTAGATCTCCCGCAGCCGCTCGTTCAGAACGGCGCGCCGCGCGGTGAGACGGTCGCGGTTGAGGAGCCAGTCGCGCGTCATGATCGTGACCTGATCGAGGAGGGCCCCGATCTGCACGTCGAGCTCGACCAGCGCGCTCGCCGAAGCCGCGATCTGGCGCTCGATGTTGGTGATCTCCTCGGAGACGTCGTGGACCTGCCCGCTCAGGTTGTCGAGCTGTGTCTCGAGGGTCGTTCGCTCGCGCCGGATCTCGTCCAGCCGACTCTGGCTCTCCTCGAGCTGCCGGCGGATCGCATCCGGGTCCTGCGCGGCGCCGGTCCCCGCCGCGCACAGGAGGGTCGCCAGCGCGAGGAGGATAGGGCGCGAGGCGCCCGACTTCCTCAACACCCTTCCGGTGTCCCGTCCCGGAGGTTCACTAGAACGCATAGGCCCTGCCGAGCTCTCGTCGGACGGCGAAGGAGGCCGCCAGCACCCCGAGCCCGGCCGCGGCGAGGATGCCGCCCCCGACCCACAGATCCGGCAGCCAGGCCATCGTCTCGAATCCCGCGAAACGCTCGGTGAACACCGAGTAGGCGACCCGCGTCAGCGCGAGCGCGAACAGCCCGCCGAGCAGCCCCGTGACGAACCCCTCGACGAGGAACGGACGCTGGATGTAGCCCTCCGTCGCCCCGACGGTCTGCATGATCTCGATCTCTTCCGAGCGGGCGAGGATCGCCATGCGGACCGAGGTGCCGATGAGGAGGACGGCGACGAGCGCGAACGCGCCTCCCAACAAACCGGCCGCGCCCCCGGCCATCCGCCGGATCGCGAACAGCTGCTCGACCCACCCCTCCCCGAACCGCACGTCCTCGATGAACTCGTAACCGGCGAGCCGCGCGGCCACCGCCTCGACCGCCTCGGGGCCGCGGTGCCCCTCGGCGAGGCGCAGGTGGAGCGATGCGGGGAGCGGGTTCACCTCGAGGTCCTGATAGACGTCGGAGAACTCGACGAGGTCGCGTCGGGCGTTCACCAGCGCCTCGGTCTTGGAGACGTACCGCACCTCCTCGACCTCCGGGAAGACCTCCATCTCGCGGCCGGCGATCGCGATGGTCTCGTCGGGCACGTCGTCGAGCAGGTACCCGACGATCTCTACACGACGCTCCACGTCGCCGATCGCCGTGCTGATGTTGTAGGCGCTGAGGCTGAACAGCCCGAGGATCAGGAGGCTGAGGCTGATCGCCGCGATCGACAGCCCGCCGAGCAGCGGCGTTCGGCGGAAGCTCGCCAGTGCCTCGCGGACGGGTCTCATGCGATCTCCTCGGCGCTCGGCCCGGAGGACGCGGGAGCGGACGCCGGGCTCTCGGGTTTCGGCGCGCGGGCCTCACCCCGGTCGGTCCCGCCGCCGGCCGGCGCCCCGGGCTCGGCGCTCACCGCCCGCGCGGCATCCTTCGCACGATCGACCTCCGCCGCCGCGACCGCGGCGATGGAGTCGAAGACGAGCCGACCGTGCTCGAGCTCGAGCACCCGGATCGCGGGGTTGTCGCGAATGAGCACCGCGTCGTGCGTCGCCATCACGACCGCCATGCCGAGCCGGTTGAGGGTGCGGAACAACTGGAACACGCCCTCCGCGGCTCGCGGATCGAGGTTGCCGGTTGGCTCGTCCGCGAGCAGTACCAGCGGATCGGTGGCGAGGGCCCGGGCGATAACGACGCGCTGCCGCTCTCCTCCCGACAGCTCCTCGGGTCGGGATCGAGCCTTCGCGGCGAGCCCGACCTGGCTGAGCAGCTTCTGGACGCGGTGGTCGATCTCGCGTCTCGGCGTCCCGGTCACCTCGAGCGCGAACGCCACGTTCTCGGCCGCGGTGAGCCGGTCGAGCAGCTTGAAGTCCTGGAACACGTAGCCCACGCGGCGCCGCAGGTCGGGGATCTGCCGACGCTTTACCCGTCCGGAGTTGTACCGCGACACCTGCACCTGGCCCTCGGTGGGCAGGGTCTGGAAATGCATCAGCTGAAGCAGCGTCGTCTTGCCCGCCCCCGAGTGGCCGGTCAGGAACGCGAATTCCCCCTTCCGGATGTGGAAGCTGACGTTCTCGACGGCCGCCCCGGTGCGAGGGTAGCTCTTCGTCACGTTGCGGAAGCGGATCATGAGACGGTCACCCCCGTGCTGCAAAACCTGACGCAGAGGTCGAGCGCCGCCGTCATCGCTCCCGGATCGGCCAGACCCGTGCCCGCGATGTCGAGCGCGGTGCCGTGGTCGGGCGAAGTCCGGGGGAAGGGGAGGCCGGCCGTGACGTTCACGCCCTCGTCGCGCGCGATCGTCTTCAACACGGCCAGACCGACATCGTGGTACGGCGTGACGACGACGTCGGCCCGACCCTCGATCGTCTGGCGGAAGACGGTATCTGCGGGGAAGATGCCCAGCACCTCGACGTCGTCCCGCTCGCCGATACGCTCGGCCGCCGGCTGGAGCACCCGGGCCTCCTCATCGCCGAACAACCCGCCCTCGCCGGCGTGCGGGTTGAGCCCCGCGAACGCGACGCGCGGCCGCGGGATCCCCCACCAAGCGCGAAGCGCGTCGACGGCGATCGCGGTCCTCCGCTCGATGAGCTCGCTCGTGACGGCCCCGGCAACCTCGCGCAGGGGGATGTGTGCGGTAATGAGGGCGACACGGAGCGGACCGCCGAGGGGCGTCCGCTCAGCCGACATCATCATCGTGACCTCGGGGACACCCGTGAGCTCACGGAGGAACTCGGTGTGTCCCGGGTAAGGGTAACCGGCCGCGCGGAGCGCGGCCTTGCTGATCGGTGCGGTGACGATTCCATCGAGCGCCCCCGACGTCACCAGCCGTACGGCGCTCTCGATGGCCGCCGCCGACAGCTGTCCGGCCAGACGAGCGCCCCCGTCGGGAGACCAGTCGCCGATCGTCTCCCAGGTGCCCAGCTCGTCGAGCCGGGCGCCCGGGTCGCCGAGTCCGGTCGGGCCGATGATGCGCACATCGATCCCCGCGTCGACCCTCGCCTCGAGCGCCGATGCCGTGACCTCGGGCCCGATACCGCGCGGATCGCCCAGCGTGATCCCGATTCGCGGTCTGTTCGTCATCATCCCGATCGCTCCCCCCACCCGTCCGCCGGGCGATCCCCCGCCGCGGTTCCTCTAGAGCTTGATCTGCACGAAGGTGTTCTGGCGCATGTCCGCCAGAAGCGCGTCGATCTGCTTCGTGACCCTGATGTTCTGGCGGATCATGTCCCGAAAATCGTCGACCTCGACCGGCCCCTCGGGGCGATACTCGAGCACGTGGATCACCGCGTACTCGGTCGCGCCTCCCCGTTCGATGGGGAAGGGGCCGTACGCCTCGCCCGGCCGAGGCACCGCGAGCTGTTCGACCGCCTCTCCGGTAAACTGGCCGGTCAGCTGCTGGATCGGGATGTTGTCGAAGCGGATCCGGTCGCCCGCCACCTCGGTGTTGGCGCGCTGGAGCCGCTCCGGGTCGACGCCGGCCCGGAGGCTGTCGGCCAGCTGGGCCCCGAACTCCTGCGCCCGTGCGTGGTCGTCCTCATCGAGCTCCGGGCGGATGAGGATATGGCGGATGAAGCGCTCGCCGCCCCGCACGTTGTCCACCTCGATCAGGTGGAGACCGAACCGCGATTGGACCGGCCCGACGATGTCGCCGGGTCGCGCGCGCCAAGCCGCGTCCGCGAACTCCTTGACGAGGTCGTCGCGACGCATCCACCCGAGCTCTCCGCCGTCCTCGCGCGTCCCCTCGTCGTCCGAATACCGGCGGGCCACGATCTCGAAGTTCTCGCCGCCGTTGAGCTCGACCCTGGCGCGGGTGACGCGGGCGATCGCGCTGTCCCGCGCGGCGCCGTCGGGGTACGGCGTCACGATGAGCTGGTTGTAGGACACCAGGGGCGGGCGCGTCTGGCCGGCCGCGTTCTCCTCGAAGTAGGCGACGACCTCCGACTCGTTCACGACGACCGGCGGCAGGTCGGGGCGCTGGGCGAGCGACGACCGGAACATCTGAAGGAGGACGTCGGTCTCGGCCTGGGCCCGCAGCATCTGCCGATACTGGAGCATGTTCATCCCCGACTGCTCGACGAGGGCCGCGAGCTCCTGATCGCTCGTGAAGTCCTGGAGAACCGTCTGATACGCTTCCTCCGCCCGTCGCGACACCTCGTCCTCCGGAGCCGTCATCCCGGCGCGCTTCGCCTCCTGGAGCCAGATCGTCAGGTCCACGAGCGCGTTCACGATCTGACTCGCCACCTGCCGCCACTGCGTCGTGCCCTCGGGCGGCATGGCCCGCTGCTGCTGGGCTTGAAGACGGTACATCTCGTTTCGCACGTCGGAGAGGAGGATCGCGGTATCGCCCACGATGGCGACGACGCGGTCGACTTCCTCCACGTCCTCCGGCCACGGAGGCTCGAGCGTCCGCTCTTCCTGTGGCGGTGTCTCTTCCTGAAGCGCCGTCAGGGGCAGGGGAAGGACGACTCCGGCCAGAACCACGGCGGCCAGGAGCGTCCCCGGGCCGAGCCGGCGGCCCGTCGACTCCACACGACCCACTCTCATCCTCTCACTCCTCCTGCGGTCGCCGCGGCCGGCTCTCCCGACGCCCTCGCGAGGAGCCGAAGCACCTCGAGCAGGGTGGGGAGCAGCGGCTCGGCGCCCGCTCGTCGTAACACCAAGGATAACGGTTCCAGCCTGCGTACTTCAACGTCCAGCTGCCGGTCGGAGAACGCGTTCCCGAGCAGCCCCATCTGCGGCGTCGCCGTCGACTCGAAGGTGAGCCGCGCCCGATCGTCCGATGCGCGGATCCACGACGCCTCCACGGCGGACCCGAGGATGCGCAGCTCCGCCGCGTCGAGCAGACGAGCCGCCTGTTCGGGCAGAGGCCCGAACCGGTCACGGATCTCCTCACGCATGTCCTCGACCTCCTGCCACCTGGTCAGACGCGACAGCCGGCGATAGAGATGCATCTTGTTCTCGGACTCGCCGATGTACTCGTCCGGCAGCAGCGACTCGCCGTCGACGGCCACCCGGGTCACGGCGCGCTCCTCCGCGTCGTCGCCGCGCAGCCGGCGCACCGTGCTCGCGACGAGCCGCTGATACGTCTCGATGCCGACCGCCGTCGCGAACCCGCTCTGCTCGGCTCCCAACAGATTACCCGCGCCCCGCAGCTCCAGGTCCTTCAGCGCCACGCGATACCCCGACCCGAGTGCGGTGTGGTGTTCGAGCACGCGCAGGCGCTGCTCGGCCTCCTTCGACACCCCGGACGGGAGAATCAGGTAGCAGTAGGCGCGGCGGTGCGACCGCCCCACGCGACCGCGGAGCTGGTACAGCTGCGCGAGCCCGAAACGATCGGCCTGGTGCACGATGATCGTGTTCGCGTTCGGCACGTCGAGACCGTTCTCGATGATCGACGTACAGACGAGGACATCGATGTCTCCCTCCATGAGCTCGTGCATCACGCGCTCGAGTTCGCGCTCGGACATCTGCCCGTGCCCCACGGCGACCCGCGCATCGGGCGCGAGTCCCTGCACCCGCGTCGCGAGCGAGTCGATGGTCTCCACCCGGTCGTGCACGAAGAAGACCTGTCCGCCCCGGTCGAGCTCGCGCATCAGGGCGTCCTCGAGCACGACGTCGTCCCAGTGGAGGACGTGGGTGATGATCGGCATCCGGTTGCGCGGCGGCGTCCTGATAAGCGACAGGTCGCGGATCCCGCCGAGGGCCAGGTGGAGCGTCCGCGGGATGGGCGTCGCCGTCAGCGTGAGCACGTCCACCGTCTCGCGCAGCTCCTTCAGACGCTCCTTCTGCTTCACGCCGAAGCGTTGCTCCTCGTCGACGATGAGCAGACCGAGGTCGTCGAACTCGATGTCCTTCGACAGAAGGCGGTGCGTCCCGATCACGATGTCGACGTGGCCGCCGCGCACCCCCCCGACGATGTCCCGCTGTTCGGTCGGGGTCTGGAAGCGTGAGAGCCCCTCGATCCGGACCGGAAACCCGGCGAGCCGCTCGCGAAAGGTGTGGAGGTGCTGATCGGCGAGGATGGTGGTCGGTGCGAGGAGCGCCACCTGGGCGCCGTCCTGAACGGCCATGAACGCGGCCCTGATCGCGATCTCCGTCTTCCCGAACCCGACGTCGCCGCACACGAGGCGGTCCATCGGTCGGGGCGCGGCGAGGTCCTCACGCACCGAGCGCCACGCGTCGAGCTGGTCGGGCGTCTCGTCGTAGAGAAACGCCGACTCCATCTCGCGCTGCCAGGTCGTGTCGGCCGCGAACGAGCGCCCCGGCGCCAGTTGCCGGCGCGCGTACAGCTGCAGCAGCTCGACCGCGCTCGACTCGATCGCCCCGACGGTCTTCCGTTTGAGCTGCTTCCACCGCTTTCCGCCGAGCTTATGGACGGGAGGCGGAGACGCCACCGGCTCACCGCCCGACGAGCTCCAGCGCTCGATCAGGTCGAGCCGGTAATGGGGTAGCTTGAGCACCTCGCGGTCGGCGTACTCGATCACGAGCGTCTCGATCGTCTCGCCCGCGATCTCGACGCGCTCGATTCCGCGGTATCGGCCGATGCCGTGATCCATGTGGACGACGTAGTCGCCGGCTCGAATCGAGGCGATCGACTCGAGGGTGGCGGCCCCGCGAAACCGTGCGCGTGCGCGGCGGTACGACCGGCGAAAGATCTCGTGGTCGGTGAGGACGAGCGCGGGGGCGGGACCATCGATCCGGAAACCGCCGCTCAGCGCGCCGATCGCGAGCGTGACGCCGGCGGCGAGCCCGGCGCCGGCGCGCTCGCGCAGGATCTCGTCCAGTCGCTCGATCTGCCCCTGGTTGTCGCACAGGACGATCGGTCGCACTCCGTCGCCCCTGGCGGCCTCGAGCGTCTGCACGAGACGTCCCATGTCGCGGTCGATCCGCGGCGGCGCCGCGACGGGCAGCGCGACTCCCGCCGCCTCGTCTCCGGTCACGACGTCGAGACGGCGCAACGCGGCCACCCGCTCTTCGGCCAGTGCGGGGGGCTCGACGAGCGCTTCGACGGGGGCCGCGCGCGGCCCCGCACGTCCTCTCGCGTCCCGTACCTCGTCCCACAGGTGCGCGCGTGCCGCCGTCTCCCGGGCGGGGTCGAGTCGAATCAGCAGCGTGGTGTCGGGCAGGATCTCGAGCAGCGAGCGGGGTTCGGTCGTCCCCGCATCGGTCGCGAGGTCGATCGGCAGGATGTCGACGCTCTCGACGAGCCCGGT
>JAWWCR010000060.1:0-24436 GCA_033720355.1 Gemmatimonadota bacterium | reverse complement strand
CCGTCACACGTCGCCGCCTCGGTCGTCTATCTGTGCGAGAACGACTACGTAACCGGCGACACCCTGTTCGTCGATGGAGGCGAACACCTGCTCGCGGGGGGAGAACGCGATGGCGGCCGATGACCTCATCCTGATCCGCGATCTGCACGTGCGGGGGATCATCGGGATCAATGACTGGGAGCGCGAGAAGAAGCAGGACATCGTGATCAACCTCCAGATCGCGGTCGACGCGCGTCGCGCCGGGCGCACCGACGACATGGACGATGCGCTCAACTACCGCACCGTGGCGAAGGACGTGATCGCGTACGCGGAGTCAGCCGGCCACTTCCTGGTCGAGGCGCTCGCGGCCGCGATCGCCCGCATCGTGGTCGTCGACCACGGGGCTCAGGGCGTCAGGGTCCGGGTCGAGAAGCCGGGCGCCCTGCGGTTCGCCGACTCGGTCGGAATCGAGATCGAGAGGACACGGGCCGATTTCGACTAGTCGCCTCGTCCTGCTGACGCTCGGATCGAACATCGATCCGCTCCGGAACGTCGTCGCGGCGATTCGGGAGATCGACACTGCCCTGGGCATCGTCGGCGTCTCGCGAGCGTACGATGCCGAGCCGGTCGACGCGCCCGGCACCCCGACCTATCTGAACGCCGCGGTCGCGGTCGAGACCGATCTGGATCCCGACCACCTCAAACACGAGGTGCTCAGACCGGTCGAGACCCGGCTCGGTCGACGCCGCACCGACGATCCGAACGCGCCGCGAACCATCGACATCGATATCGCGATCGCCGGCGATCTGGTGGTGACGGGCTCCGACGGCGAGCTCGAGATCCCCGATCCGGCGATCGAGCGACATGCGCACCTGGCGCTCCCCTTGCGTGACCTCGCCCCCGACTTTCGGCACCCGGCGCTCGGTCGGTCGCTGTCGGCGATCGCCGCCGCTCTGGAACCGGGCGGGACGGTCGTGGCGCGTGACGACCTCGATCTGTCGGTCGCGGTGCGTCGTCGCCCGGAGGGGGGGAGGGCCGGCAGCCTCGAGTCGTCCCGGGCGGCCGTACCGCACGTGGTGGACAACGAGCGGTGACCCGCCGGGCGCTGATCGCGTTCGCGGCGGCCCTGCTGACGATGCCGGCCGGGGCCAGTGGCCAGGAGGCGCGGCCTCAGGGCCGCGAAGCTCCCTCGATCGACGTCGTGACCATCGAGCGCGAGGATCTCTTCACCGACGCGCAGGTGGAGACCAACCCGTTCGCGGGCTTCTTCAACGGTCTGCACGTGACGACGCAGGTCTACGTGATCCGTCGCGAGCTGCTGTTCGATGCGGGCGACCCCGCCGACTCGATCGTCCTCGCGGAGTCCGAGCGCAACCTCCGCTCACGCGGGCTGTTTCGCTCGGTCCGCATCGATACCGTGACGGTGGACGACCTCCTGACGGCCCGGGTGAGGACCCGCGACGCATGGAGCCTCCTCCCGAGGGCCTCGTTCCAGATCGCGGCCGACGGGCGCCTGACAGGCTCGTTCGGGCTGACCGAGACCAACGTGGGCGGCACCGGCAACCGGGTGAGGCTCTGGTACGTCCGCGAGGCCGACCGCGACGGACTGGTCGCCGGGGTCACCCTTCCCCAGATCGGTCGGTCCAACCTCGCCGCCTCGGGGTCGCTGGCGTCGCTGTCCGACCTGGACTCGGGGAGCTGGACGTTCGCGAGTCCCTTTCGCGCCAACTCCGACACTCAGTCGTTCTTCTATGGCGGGGAGGCGTTCACGGGACGGGTCACCCGGTACCGCGCCGAGTCGGCGAGCGTCGCCGACACGACCGACTTCCACCGGCGGGCGACGATCAACCGGTTCTTCTACACGCTCGCGCCGCGGGCACGGCCGGAAGGATATCTCCGCGTGGGCGCCTCGATCGAGGTGCGTCGCGAGGAGTACCTGCTCGCCGACACCCCCGAGCTCGATCAGGACAGTATCTTCGCGCTGGTGCCCGATACCGTGTACAGCCAGCTGTCCGTGTACGGCGAGTATCGGCGCAGCCGCTTCGTACGGTTGGGTCGGTTCAACGGATTCACCGAGGAAGACCAGGACCTGAGCGACCTGGTCTACCTCTCGGCCGCGCTCGCGCCGGGGGGGCTCGGGTACGAGCGCACCGGCATCGGGCCACGTCTCGTGGTCCGTTCGGGCCTGCGGGCCGGACCGGCCCTCCTGAAGGGAGTGATCGACGCCAACGCCCTCTTCAACAGCGCCGGTCTCGATTCGGGGCGGGTCGTCGCGACGGGAACCGCGGCGATCCGTACCGGAGAGCGGCATGCCACCTTTCTCCAACTCGCCGGCGGTGTCCTGGAGCACCCGCCGCCGGGCGGCGAGTTCGACCTCGGGTTCCAGCAGATGCCCAGGCTCTGGGGGCCCCACGCCTTCGTCGGTACGCGGAGCCTGCGGGCCACCGTCGAGCACAGGTTCTTCGCCATCGACAACATCGCCGACCTCGTGGGAATCGGACTCGCCGGGTTCTTCGACTACGGGGGGGCCTGGTACGACGACCAGGATGCTCGCCTGGGCGGAAACGCCGGGGTGTCCATCTTCTTCGGCTCCCCCCTGAGCTCGCTGGCGCAGGTGAGTCACCTCAGCGGGGGCTATCGCTTCGGAGGAGGCATCGACGACTCGTCGTTGAGTCGGTGGGCCTTCTCGCTGGGCGCCGGTCTCATCTTCTAGGAGGCCGATGGGAGACCTCCGGCACGGGCGCCGCTCAGAAGCCCCCGATGCGGGTCGAGCGCCCACGTCGCATCGCGACGGCGAGCCGGGCCGCCGCACGCACGTTGCTCTCCAGAAGAGCGATGTTCGTCTCGACCGTCGCGCCTTCGCTCGCGTCCGCCAGGGCGGCGAGAAGCCAGGGCGTCAGCCGCTTGCCGGTCACCCCGGCGGCGTCGGCGTCGGACAGGGCCGCGTCGATCCATCCGGCCACCGCGACCGGATCGAGTGCCGCGTCGGCCGGCGGGGGGTTGCACACGAGTACCGCGGTATCGAGACCCAGCGCCCAGTGCTCGTCGACGACCCGGGCCGCCTCTGCCTCGCTTTGCATCGAATGCTCGAGCTCGAGCCCCGACCCCGTCGAATAGAAGGCCGGAAACTCGTCCACCCGCAGCCCGATGACGGGAACCCCGAGCGTTTCGAGCACCTCCATCGTGCGCGGCAGGTCGAGCACGGCCTTGGCACCCGCACAGACCACCGCGATCGGCGTGCGGGATAGGGAGACCAGATCCGCGGAGATGTCGAGCGATCGCTCACCACCCCGGTGCACCCCGCCGATCCCTCCGGTGGCGAACACCTCGATCCCCGCCCGCCGGGCGAGGAGCGCCGTGGCGGCCACGGTCGTCGCGGCGGAACGCGACGACGCGATGATCGGCCCCAGGTCGCGGACGCTCGCCTTCAGGACGTCATCGCCCCGGGAGAACACGTCGATGGCCTCTTCGTCGAGGCCCACGACCGGGCGGCCGTCGACCACGCCGATCGTCGCCGGTTGGGCCCCCTCGTCGCGGGCGATCGACTCGAGACGGTGCGCCACCTCCGCGTTGCGCGGGTAGGGAAGACCGTGCGCGATGACGGTCGACTCGAGGGCGAGGACCGGTCGACCCGCCGACAGGGCCTCGGTGACCGGGCGGGTGACCCGCAGATCCCTCTTCACCTGAACGTGAAGCCCAGCGCCACCATCCACTGGTCGCCCCCCCCGAACTCCTTGCGAGCCTCGAGGAAAGGCGCGAATCCGAAGATCTTCAGCTCGACCCCGCCGAGCACGTTGACACCCGTGTCCGTCTCGTCCACGTCCAGCTGGCTGTCGCTCGCGCCCTCGACCTTCGTGTGCGCGATGTTGAGCCCGCCGCCGATGTAGGGGGCCACCAGCGGTATCCCGAATACCCAGTGGACGTTGAGATTCAACTCCCAGTAGTCCACGTCCTCGGCCATGACGGGGATCCCGGCTCGCTCGAACTCCGAATCGCTCGGGAAGAAGTAGTCGAAGCTCCCCTGAAGCCGGAACCCGAGATCCAGCGGTCCGAGGTCGATCATGAGGCGGGGTCCGAACCCCCAGTTCGCATGCTCCGAGCTGGTGGCCTGCGGACCTACGTAGATCCCCTGCCCCGCGACGGCCGGCGGCCCGCCCGCCGAAAGCATGGCGGCCAGCACGCCGCCCGCCGCGGCGGCCCTCGATCTCACGCGCATCGTCACCCCCTTCCCATGGTGTGCTCGAGCAACCTAACGTTGCGACCGCGACGTCATCGAGACAGCACTTCGTGAGAGCGGCCGGGGGAGGAGGGGGATCGGGGACGGTGCCGCCCGAGCAGGGGGAAGCCGTGGGCGATTTCTTCTCCGATATCTATTCCTGGCTCCAACAGCGCCTCACCCAGATCGGCGAAGGCAACTTCGTCTGGGCGCTCGCCGCCACGGTCGCTCTAATCCTGGCCGGACTGGTCGTCGCGGGACTCCTGAGGTTCGTCTTTCGGCGCGTCGACCGGCGACTCGAGTCGTGGGAAGGGACCCACCTCAAGGCCGTTCGGCTCCAGCGACAGGAGCTCCTCTCCGCCGAGGATACGACCCGGATAGCCAGGGGCAGCGTTCGCACCATGACGTGGGTCGTGTACGCGCTCCTCGCATATATGGTTCTGCAGCTCATCTTCCTCACCTTCCCCGCGACCCGCGCGCTCGGAACCCGCCTTCTGGCGAGTCTGGGTCACGCGGCGCAAGCGGCAGGTCAGGCGATCGTCGCCTATCTCCCCAACCTCGTCCTGCTCGCGGTGCTCTTCTTCCTGACCACCCGAGCCGTGAAGCTCGTGGGCCTCGTCTTTCGAGGGATCCAGATCGGCCGGATCAAGATCGCCGGCTTCGATTCGGACTGGGCGCGCCCGACGTTCAAGATCATGCGGTTCCTCATCTGGGTCTTCTTCCTCGTGATCGCGTTCCCGTACCTCCCCGGCTCCGAATCGCCCGCGTTTCGAGGGGTGACCGCCTTCATCGGAGTGCTCCTGTCGCTCGGGTCGATCGGCACCGCCGCCAACTTCATCTCGGGCGTCATGCTCACCTACACCCGCGCGTTCCGGATCGGGGATCGCGTCCGCATAGGCGACGTCGAGGGAATCGTGACCGAACGAACGCTGTTCGTCACGCGTGTGAAGACCCGGAGTCGCGTTGTCGTCACGGTGCCGAACTCCATGGTCATGACGTGTCCCGTCGAGAACTTCGCCGTCGAGGGCCGCACGGGTGGCGTGTTCGTCGAAGTGACCATCACCATCGGCTACGATGTGCCCTGGCGAACCGTGCACGAGACGCTGCTCGCCGCCGCCGCGAAGACGGAGAACATCGAGGAGGACCCCCCGCCGTTCGTCCTCCAGCGCACCCTCGGCGACTTCAGCATCGCCTACGAGCTCAACGCGGCCACCCGGCAACCGGCGACGATTCACCTGACCGAGTCCGGGCTGCTCCAGAACATCCAGGACGCGTTCGCCGACGCCGGGATCGAGATCATGTCGCCCGACTACCTCGCTCTACGCGACGGCAACGACCCGACGGTCCCATCGGAGTCGCGGCGCGAGGGTCCGGCGGTGCGGGCCTTTCGCTTCCTGGGTCTCAATCCCCAGTAGACCTTGCGGGCGGCCGACCGTGGGCCGAAGCGCGGCGACGACCCCGGTTCGGGACGTATCACGCGGGACGCTCTTTGACGGGGGGCCTCCTGCGGCGACCGACGGACCGGCCGCTCGCCCGGAAGGCCGCGCGAAAGGTCCCTGCACCGGGGCCGTCGCCGCTCCGCCCGTCGCCCCCGCGGCCGGGCGGGCGTGAACGGGAGGCGGCACGCTACGTCCCCGAGCGGGCACCACCGCCGCGAAGCGCACCCCGCCAGACCGTCAGGTCACATGCTTTGCGAACCCCTCGAGGAAGCCCTCGATCTCTCGGCCGTGCAACAGGAGCCGCAGCTCCCCCTCGTCGAACCAGATCCCGCCGCACTCGGCGCACCGGTCGAGGACCACGTTCCAGACGACCTCTTTCGAAAGCGGGTGGTTGTCTACCGGGCAGGTCCGGGTCTGCTCACGACTCGCTCGAATCTCCGCCTGGCAGCTGGCACAGATGGGCAGCCCGTGAGGCGCCAGGGCAAGCTCCCCTCCGCAACGCACACAACGTTTTCCGGCCGTGCCCACACGATCCTCCCGGGTTCAGGGGCTGGGCGGCTCGAACCCCAAGGTGGACCGGTTGGTTCCGTCGCGACAGGCCGGGCGTCGGGGGCCGCTGCGCCGCGATGATCCCCGGTTCGGCCGGTGTCGTGGGGGACAGGCGCGAGGACGGAGGATCATGGGCGGCGGCCAGCCGTGGTGGCGCCAGCTGAGGGGAGCTTGCGGACGGCCCGTGCCCTGACCCGTGGGGTCGCCGGTCGCCCCATCCAGCCCGGAACTACAGCCCACGAGCGGATGCGCGGACCGGGTGACGCCGTCGCTCCGTCCCCCGCGCCCCGCCCGCACGACGGGGATTCCGTCAGATCAGACCCCGCTGTACCGTACGTCATGGTCAAGTGGAGAAGTGGTCGAAGGAGCACCAACGTCGAGGATCGTCGTGGACGCCGGGCCCCGACGCGGATGGGCGCACCGATCAAGCTGACGGGCGGCATGGGCATCCTCGTCGTGCTGGCGGTCCTCCTTCTGGGGGGCGATCCGCTCGCGCTCCTCGACGCGGGAGGCCCGGCCCCGATCGAGACGTCGAGCCCGGCCGGACCCGTGGGCGAGGACGACGATGCCCAGTTCATCTCGGTCATCCTCGCGAGCACCGAGGATGTGTGGGGCGAGATCTTCCGGGCCGCGGGACTCGACTACCGAGAGCCGCGGCTGGTCCTGTTCACCGATGCGGTCGAGTCCGCGTGCGGCTACAACTCGTCGGCTACCGGACCGTTCTACTGTCCCCCGGACGAGCAGATCTACATCGATCTGGGTTTCTTCCGCGAATTGGCGCGGATGGGCGGTCCCGGAGACTTCGCGCGGGCCTACGTGCTCGGACACGAAGTCGGGCACCACATCCAGAATCTCACGGGAATCAACGAGGACGTCCGGCGACGCCAGCAGGCGGCCGGCTCGCAAGCGGACGCGAACGCGCTCCAGGTGCGGATGGAGCTTCAGGCCGACTGTCTCGCGGGCGTGTGGGCGCACCACGCCAACCGCATGCGCGACATCCTCGAACCGGGGGATGTCGAGGAGGGTCTCGCGGCAGCCGAGGCGATCGGAGACGACCGGTTGATGCGAAGCGCGGGCCGACGCGTCTCGCCCGAGTCGTTCACCCATGGCACGTCGGCGCAGCGCCGCGACTGGCTGGCGCGCGGACTGCGAGAGGGAGACCCCGACGGGTGCGACACGTTCGCGCAGTGAACTTTCGGCGCCCGGATCGCGTATTCCGGTCAGACACCCCCTGAACCGGCAGAGGCCATGGACAGAATCCGCGTACCCAATCTCGCGACGTACCTCCCGATCGCCCCGTCCGACATGCTGCTGGCCGCGCCGGTCGCGGCGCGGGTGTTTTTCGGGGCGACACCCGCCGGCCGGGCCCTCCAGGTCGGCGCCATGGGCATCTACGCCGGGAGCGCGGCGATCGACTGGGCGGTCCGGATCGACGCGAAACGGGTCGACTTCGGCCGCTCGTTCGGCGTCGATCCGCTGAACCCGCCCGAAGCCACGCGACCCGAGCGTCGGACCGACGTCGAGGGGCTGGTCGGGACGCTCAACGACGGCTACCAGCCCATGACGATCCCGCGACGCGAGCTAGCCGAGGAAGTCGACCGACACCTCACCGAGTTCCTCGCCGAGCTGACGGGGCAGCGCCTCGAGACGAGCGCGCAGGTCCGCCGCTACATGCTGGCCCAGGTCGTATTCCCCTTCGCGCTCGGAGCCGCCGACCCGCTGACGGGCGACGTCGCGATCTTCAAGTCCACGGGCGTGTTCGAGCCACACGTGATCGCGCACGAGTTCTGTCACCGGAAGGGCTACCTGAAAGAGGTGGAGGCGCAGATCCTGGCGTACCTGGCCCTCGCGGGGTCGGGCGATCCGATTCTCGAGCAGTCGGCGTTGTGCGAGCGTCTCGACAGGCAACTGTGGGTCCTGGCCGACCGCAACGCGGAGCGCTACAACGAGCTTCTGCACGACATCGGGCTCCGGGAGGAGCTTCGTCGCGGGTTCGAGCTTCGTCACCCTTCCGAACAGACCTACGCGCGACTGGTTACGCCGCTCATGAAGGGCGCGTACGATGCCCGGATGAAGCTCACGGGACAAAACGGCCTGTCCGACTACGACGAGGGCTTCACGAACTTCCTGATGGCGGTCGAGCGGAGCGCCTGACCCCAAACCGCCGGGAGACGGCCGTCTCCCGGCGACTCATCCGCCGAACCCCGCCGCACGCCCGGTCTTGCGCGCGCTTCTTGCCCCCATGATCCCGACGCGATGGAACCGGACCCTCAAACGCCGGGAACTCCGTGCAGGACACCACACTAGCCAGCATTCGGCCAGATTCTCAGCTGCCGGGTCGCGACCGCGTGGGCGCACGTGCGGCGGCATACTGCGCCCTCTCGGCCGGGCTTCTGCTGTTGTTCCTCGCCGTCCGCGAGTCGAGCTGGACGGTCGCGCCGGCCCTGCACGGGGCGTTCGAGCTGGCTGCCGCCGTGGTCGCGCTCATCGCGGGCATCCTGGCGCTCGTCCGTTTCTATTCGCGCAAGAACGACACGCTGCTGCTGATCGGCGCCGCGATGATCGGGGCGTCGGTCCTCGACACATACCACCTCTTCGTGACGACGGGCATTCCGTTCCCCCTCATGCCGCTGGACCATGAGGCGACAGAGCCGTGGAGCTGGTTCGGATCGCGTTTCTACCTGTCCCTCATGCTGCTGTGGAGCTGGACGGCGTGGCACAGAGAGAACCGGGACGCGAAACGGGGGCTCTCCGAGCTCCGCGTCTACATGGAGGTCGGGGCGATCACCGTCCTCTCGATCGCGCTCTTCGGCCTGGTGGCGCTCCCCGAGGCGATCCGCACCGATTCGTTCGTGCCGCGCCCGTTCGAGCTCCTGCCGGGGGCGTTGTTCGCGTTTGCCGCGATCGGGTATCTGTCGAAGGGGAACTGGCGAAACCGGCCCTTCGAGGTGTGGCTCATCCCCGCCCTGCTGGTGTCGGCGGCGATCCAGTTGCTCTTCATTCCGTTCAGCTCGACGCCGGTCGACGCCTTCGCGACCGTCTCGCACGCCCTCAAGCTCCTGTCGTACGGCTATATCCTGGTGGGCCTCATCGCGAGCATGTTCGGTCTGTACCGCCGTCTCGAACGATCGGCGCTGCTCATCGAGCACAGCAACGCGGCGCTCCGGGGCGAGGTGGCCGAACGTGAAGCCGCTCAGGCCGAGACGCGGCGCAGCGAGGAGAAGTACCGCAACATCCTCGCGACGATCCAGGAGGGGTACTTCGAGGTCGACCTCGCCGGCAACTTCGTCTTCTGGAACGAATCGCTGACCGATCTGCTCGGGTACAGACACGAGCGCATGGCGGGACTCAACTACCGCGCGTATACGCGCGACGCGCATTCCGCCGCGGTCTTCGAGGTCTTCAGCCAGGTCTACAGGACGGGTCAGCCGGTCAGGTCGTTCGGTTGGGAGATCCTGCGACCCGACGGTACGCGACGTTACGCGGAGGCGTCGGCCGGACCGGTCCGCGGTGAAGACGGTGAGATCGTCGGTTTCCGGGGGATCGTGCGTGACGTGACGGCGCGGCGCAGCGCCGAGGAGCGGCTCGAATCGAAGTCGCGCGAGCTGGCGCGATCGAACGAGGAGTTGCGTCAGTTCGCATATGTCGCTTCGCACGACCTCCAGGAGCCCCTGCGGATGGTCGCCGGGTACACGCAGCTTCTGGCGCGCCGGTACGAGGGGAGGCTCGACGCCGAGGCGGACCTCTTCATCCGGTACACGGTCGAGGGCGTGAACCGGATGCAGGCGCTGATCCGCGATCTGCTCGACTATTCGCGGGTCCAGACGCACGGACGAAGCTTCGAGCTCGTCTCTCTCGACAGCTCCCTCGATTGGGCGCTGGCGAACCTGGAGGCCGCCATCGAGATGTCGGGGGCGTCGATCGTCGTGGACGCCCTCCCGGATGTCCGTGCGGATCCGACGCAGATGGGGCAGCTCCTCCAGAACCTCATCGGCAACGCGATCAAGTTCCGGGCGGATCGGCCGCTCGCGATCCACGTCGGGGCGCAGAAGCGAGCCGGCGAGTGGCAGATCTTCGTGCGCGACAACGGCATCGGGGTCGAGCCCGAGCATCGGGCCCGGATCTTCGAGATCTTCCAGCGCGGCCACGGGCGCGACGACTACGACGGGACCGGGATCGGGCTGGCCATCTGCAAGCGGATCGTCGAACGACACGGCGGCAGGATCTGGAACGAGCCGAGCCCCGGCCAGGGGGCCACGTTCTACTTCACGCTCCAGCGCACACGGACCCCGCTCCGCGAGCCGCCGCCCGAAGCCGATACCGGGACCGAAGAGGTCGCCGCGAAGGCGTCCGTCCGCACCGAAGACGAGACCGCCGTGCCCGAGGTGACGTCCGGCGACGATCTCGGCGACGACCCGGCCGAGGACGAGACCGGGGCGGATGGCGATGCCGGGACCGTGAACCCGGTCGAGGAGTCCGACGAGGAGTCTGTGGCGACCCGCTAAACCGTTGCACAATGCGGGAGTAGCCACCCACCGTTTCGCGTCCGGCCCCGGCCGATCGGCCTGAACAGGCGATCTTCGAGCCGCGCATGTGAAAAAGTTGCATGCACTTACGCCCATGCGACCGGAATCCGTTGTCAGCCCGGATGTTAGAGCGGTGCGGCCCCTCGTTTGCTCCTCGCAACGCTCGAGATCTCACGTCGATCCGCCAGGGGTCGACGGGGCGCCGAAACCGAGACGGGGCGGTCTTGACGCACGACAGCGACGAGCGCGAGGAGACGGGCGGGCGCCCGAGAAGCCCGTTCCGGGTACACGACGGGGGTCAGAGCGACGCCGTCCGGGGCCCGAGCGTCCTCCTCATCGACACCGATGTCGGCTTCCGCGACGCCCTTTCGCAGGCGCTCGACCGTTTCGGCATCACGCTGGTCTGGCGCGCCCGTGTCCTGGGGTTGCTCGACGCCATCACAGACCGCCAGCCGACCGCCCTCATCCTCAGCGGCGATCTGGCCGCCGGTGACCCGATCGAGCTGATTCGGGCGATCCGCCGGCAGCCGCGTCTGACGACCCTGCCGATCTACCTCGTCGGCTCGAGCGTCTCGCCATCGGACGAGCTCCGCGCGTACGCCGAGGGGGCGGATGCGGTCCTTCGGCGAGCGGACGCGATCTCCCGGATCGCCGCCCGTCTACTCGGACTCTCCAGGCTCGACACGCAGCGACGGAGCGGGACGGCGAAGAGCATCGCCGACGCGGCCCTCGCTCTCTGTGCGGCCTCGGGCAGCCACCCCGAAACGGTGGGCGGCCCGGCCCCGCACGCGCCGCCCGCCGTTCCGGCCGACCCGGCGGTCACCGGCGGTGTTCCCCGCACGGCCGATTCGACGATGACCGGTGGCTCGACACCCGCCAACGGGTCTCAGACCGCACCGGCCGGCGGGTTCGGACCGCCGTTCGCCACCCCCTTCTTCCCCGGCTATCCGTTCGCCGGCCCCTACATGCCGATGCCGATGCAACCCTGGCCGGTCCCTCACGCCGTCCCGTACCCGTGGTTCGGCGCGCCCCCGCCGCCGGCCCAGCCGGGCTCGCCGGACCGGGAAGGCAACGGATACGGCGTCGGTAGTGGACCCGTCGCTCCGTCGGCGGGGCCGCTGCACACGGCCGCGCACGCGCCTCCGAACCAGCAGTTCGCCCCACCCGAGGGGTATGGAGCGCCGCCCGCCGACGAGCACCACGGCCTCGGAGCGGAGTACCGTGGGGCGCCCCCCGAGACGGCGGGTGGGGCCGGGGCAAGCGCACGAGCGATACGCGCCTCCGTTCCCGACGTGATCGTGGTGGAGGACGACCCGTCCCTCCTCGAGATGCTGCGCTACGCGCTGACGAATCGCGGCTTCTCCACCCTGAGCTTCTCGAACGGGCTCGACGCGCTTCGCTCCCTCCGCGAGATGGAGACGGCCGACCGCAACCCGGTCGTCCTCCTCGACGTGGACCTCCCCGGGCTCGACGGGTTCCGGATCCTCCACGAGCTATCGGGCGCGCGACCGGGCGTATTCCAGATCATCCTCTGCACGGTCCACAGCAGCGAGGCGACCCAGGTGCTGGGGATCCAGTCCGGCGCGATCGATTACCTCGTGAAGCCTCTCCGCATGCCGATCGTCCTCGCGAAGGTCGAGCGTCTTCTCGGTCAGGGCGGGCTGCCATCGGCGGCCGGCGGGCAGGCGTAGATGACGGTCGGTTTCCTCGTCGCCGTCACCATCTTCCAGACCGTGTTGACCGTCCTGGTGGTCGGCGGCCTGTTCCTCGGCCACCGCTCGGGGCTCCGGCGTGATCGTCGACGGGAGGACGAGCTCGCGGTGATCCGCGAATGCGTGCGGCGCTTTCTCGCGCACCGCCTCCTTCCAGAGGAGGTCATCGCGTATCTCGACGACGTCGCCCTCTCGAGCATGAACGCCTACGTGCACGAGTTCGCGGCACAGACTAGCGGCACCGAAGGCGAGGAGGTCGTCCGCTTGCT
Organism: Gemmatimonadota bacterium; assembly: GCA_033720355.1. Lineage (GTDB taxonomy): Bacteria > Gemmatimonadota > Gemmatimonadetes > Palauibacterales > Palauibacteraceae > Palauibacter. Next base: position 11,746 of record JAWWCR010000060.1, on the reverse strand, counting down.
GCGAGCGACGCGCTGGCACCGGCGGATGCTGCTCCACGCCCGCTCGCGCTTCTGGTGGCGGCGACTCGCGGCCGCGCGGGCGCTCGGGGTCGTCGCGCACGCCGCCGACCTGCTCGTGGTCCACCGGTTACTCAACGACCCGACTCCGGCGACCCGCCTCGCCGCGGCGTCGGCGCTCGAGCGCCTCCCGTCGCCCGCTCTCGCGGCCGCCATTCTCGACCGCGCGATCACCGGTCACGCGGTCGCGCGCAACCACCTGATCGAGGTCCTGGCGGCGAGCAGGACGATCGTGCTTCCCGTCCTCATCGAGCGGCTGTGCGCGCCTTCGAACGACGATGAGCTGCGCGTGCTGCTCGACATCGGGGCGCTTCTCGGTTACCCGACGCTGCTCCAGTACGTGATCCCGCACGCGAACTCCGACGCCATCGAGGTCCGCGTCGCCACGGCGACGTGTCTTCGGAATTTCCCCCACCCCCAGGCGACGAACGCTCTCCGCCGCATGCTCACCGACCGGAGCTGGCAGGTCCGCGCCCGCGCCGCCGCATCGCTGGGGGCGGTCGGGGCCGCCGAGGCGATCCCGGACCTTCTCCTCTCTCTCTGCGATCCCAACTGGTGGGTCCGGCTGCGCTCGGCGATCGCCCTCCGTCTGGTGGGCCCCGCGGGCGTCGAGGCGCTGCGACGCGTCGACGGACGAATCGACCGGTACGCGTTCGACATGGCGCTCTACGTCCTCGAGCTCGACGACGGGGCGATGGCGGAGTACGTGGGCGGGAGCGCGACGGACTTCGCGACCTCCCCGTCCGGGGCCCTGGCGAGCTGATGGACGTGCACGGATTCCTCGTCGACGCGATCCGGACGGTGGACCAGACGGTGATCTGGTATTTCCTGGGTCTCAACTCCTGTTACGCGATCCTCATCGCGCTCGCGATCCCGGAGATGTTCAAGCAATGGATCGAGGCGAACAACGAGGATCTCGAGCGGCACATGCGTTCCGACGCCCTCCCGCCGATCTCGGTGCTGATGCCGGCCTACAACATGGAGCCGAACATCGTCGAGAGCGTCCGGGCGCAGCTGACGCTGCGATATCCGCACCACGAGGTGATCGTCGTCAACGACGGCTCGAAGGACGACACGTTCCAGGCGATGATGGACGAGTTCGATCTGTACGAGGTCCCGCCGGCCATCCCGCGGCGCCTCCGGACGGCCGAGGTGAGGGGGTACTACAGGTCGCGCTCGGCCCCGGGCATGCTCGTGATCGACAAGGCGAACGGCGGGAAGGCCGACGCGCTCAACGCCGGGTTGTGCGCGGCGCGATATCCCCTCGTCGTATGCGCCGACGCCGACACGATGATCGCGGAGGACGCGCTCCTGCGCCTCGCGCGCCCCTTCCTGCTCGGTGACCCCGTGGTGGCCACGGGCGGCACGATCCGGATCGCGAACGGGTGCGGGATCGAGCACGCGCGAGTGCGGACGCCGCGAATGCCCCGCAGCTGGCTCGCCGCCATCCAGGTGCCCGAGTACCTGCGCGCCTTTCTCTTCGGCCGTGTCGGGTGGAACCGGCTCGGCGGCAACCTGATCGTCTCGGGGGCGTTCGGGCTGTTCAGACGGGAGACCCTGATCGATATCGGCGGCTACCACACGGGGAGCGTCGTCGAGGATCTCGACCTGATCGTCCGGCTGCACGAGCACATGCGCGAGATCGGCGAGCCCTACTCGATCCCGCTGATCCCGGACCCGGTCGCGTGGACCGAGGCGCCACCCGACATGCCGACGCTATCCCGTCAGCGCGAGCGGTGGCACCGGGGGCTGGTCTCGACGATGTACACCCACCGGAAGACCTTCCTGCGTCCCAAGTACGGACCGATCGCGTTCATCCACCTCCCCTTCTTTCTGCTCGGGGAGATGATCGCGCCGATCGTCGAGCTCATCGGGTACATCTTCACGGTGATCGGGATCGCGATCGGAGCGATCTCGTGGGCGTTCGCCGGAATCTTCTTCGCCGCGGCCCTGGGATACGGGGTGCTCCTCACGTTGTGGGCGATCGTCCTGGAGCAGGCGACCTTCCGTTTCTACCGCCAGCCCGGCGACTTCGCCCGTCTCATCGGCTACGCGTTCCTCGAGCCCTTCGGATACCGGCAGCTTACGGTGCTGTGGCGCCTCAAGAGCTTCAAGAACGCGTGGCAGGGGAAGGAGTCGTGGGGAGAGATGAAGCGCTACGGGTTCGAGTCGTCCGGATGAGAGGCGACCGAGCGACCCGGCGCTCGCCGCCGGTCGGATGGGGTACCGCCGCCCTCATCGGAGCGGTGATGGCGACCGCGGTCCCACCGGCTTCGGCCCAGGACGGCGAGTCCTGTGCCGACATGGACCGACTCGTCGAGGACGGGTGGGCCGAGTATCAGGCCGGTCGCGTGAGCGAAGCCGAGCGACGATTCTCGATCGCCGCGGCGTGCGAGCCCGAGCATATCGGCGCGCGCGTGGGGCTCGGGTATGCGGCGCTTCGCCAGGGACACGACGCCCGGACGCGGGGACTGTTCGAGGGCGTGCTCGAGGATTCGCCCGACCAGGTCGACGCCATCGTGGGTCTGGGTTTGCTCGCATGGAGGCAGGGCGAGACCGCCGAGGCGGCCCGGCTCGCGGGGCGCGCCGTGGAGCTCGATCCGGGCAACGAGGAGGCGCGGGCGCTTCACAGCCGCACCGGGGCCGCGCTCCCCGCCACGACCCGTCCCGTCGAACGAGGGCCGCTGGTCCTCCCGGACACCCTGGTCTACCGCTCGCGAACGAACGGCGACCGCTTCGAGATCCGGACGCACGACGGGTGGCGGCCGTTCTACATCAAGGGGGTCAACCTCGGCGCCGCTCTCCCCGGCAGGCACCCGAGCCAGTTTCCCGACTCGACGACCTACGCGACCTGGATCGACCAGATGTCCGAGATGGGCGCGAACGTCGTGCGAACGTACACGATCCACCCGCCGGCCTTCTACCAGGCCCTGTGGCAGCACAACTCCGCGCACCCGGACGACCCGCTGCTCCTCGTCCACGGCGTATGGACGGACCTGCCTCCCGAACACGACTACGAGGAGCCGGTGTGGGAGACGGCGTTCTTCACCGAGATGCGGCGGGTCGTCGACCTCCTGCACGGACGCGCCGACATCGAGCACCGCCCCGGCCACGCGTCCGGTACGTACACGGCGGACGTGTCGGAGTGGGTCCTCGCCTGGATCATCGGTCGCGAGTGGGAGCCCTACTCGGTGATCGAGTTCAACGAGATGCGGCCCGATCTGACCAGCTGGCACGGCCGCTACCTCACTCTCGAAAACGGCTCGCCGATGGACGTGTGGCTGGCGAAGGCGTGCGAGGAGATGATCGCCTACGAGGTCGACACCTACCGCGAGCAGCGGCCGATCGCGTACACGAACTGGCCGACGCTCGACCCCATGCACCACCCGACCGAGACGACCGTGGCCGAGGAGGTCGCGATCCGCGAGCACATCGGCGAGTTCGTCGGCCGCGTCCCGCTCGAGTACGACAACGACGGCGCCGGACTGTTCGCGGCGGATGTCCGGGCGACGGAGGCGTTCCCCGCCGGGTACTTCGCCTCCTATCACGCCTACCCGTACTACCCCGACTTCATGGTCCTCGACCCCGACTACGAACGTGCCTCGTCGTCGCTGGGGCCCTCCGCCTACTTCGGCTACCTCGAGGACCTGAAGCGCGCCCATCCCGACATGCCGGTCGTCATCGCCGAGTACGGCGTGCCGACCAGTGTCGGGATCGCACACCTCCAGCCCCAGGGGTGGCACCACGGGGGCCACACCGAGCCGGCGATGGCCGAGATCGACGCGCGGCTGACCCGCGAGATCGCCGAAGCCGGCCTTGCGGGCGGGATGCTTTTCGCCTGGATCGACGAGTGGTTCAAGAAGAACTGGATCGTCATCGACTTCGAGATCCCGCTCGAGCGAAACCGCATGTGGCTCAACCGGCTGGACGCCGAGCAGCACTACGGGGTCTACGCGATGGAGGCCGGCAGCGCGCTGGCCGGTGAAACGCTCGATGAGCGACTGGCCGCGTGGTCGGTGCTGGACCCGCTGTACGTGGCCGAGGATGGGGCGACCCTCCGCGCACATGCGGACGAGGCGTACCTGACCCTCCTGTATGAGGGTCCCCTCGAGGCTACGGGGGGTGGACGCCTCGTCCCCGAGCGGCTGCTGCTCGGCTTCGACATGGTCGACCCGGGCGCCGGCGATCACCGCTGGCCCGAGGGAGTCGGTGCACCGCTCCCGGTCGGGATCGAGTTCGTCCTCGATCTCGGGGCGGAGGGCGCGCGTCTCCTCGTCGATCCGCCGTCCAACCCGTTCAGGCTGGCGCCGGTTCGCGTCGGGGCGACGCTGCCCCCGGCGGAGGCACCGGTCCTCGCGCCCCCTCCGGGGCGGGCGCTCGCGGGGGTGGACGACGCGGCTCCGCGCGAGACCTTCACGGACCGCCGGGAACAGCGCTTCAACCGTCCGTATCGCTCGCAGCCGAACGCCGATGGCCGCTACGACTCGCTGCGGGTCGTCACGAACCGGCCGCGCTTCGCGCGCGACACCACGGAGTACCTCGCCGCCGGATACGACCGTGGCGTGCTGCCGCACGGTCCCGGCCCCGATGGCCTGTGGGAGACCCACGAGGACGCCGGAGCCATCGAGATCCGTCTCCCGTGGATGCTGCTCAACGTGACGGATCCGAGCGATCGCCGCGTCCTCCAGGACCTGCCCCCCGAGGTCTCGCGCGAGTCCATCGGCGCCGAGCCCGGCGCGCGCTGGGACGAGGCCGCGGCCGGAGCGTTCGGCACCGTGACGGTCCCGGACATCGGGATCGTAGCCGCGTGGGGAACCGCGGGATCGCTGGTGGTCGCACCCGCCGGCGGCGAGCGCGTGGCGCGGTTCACATGGGATCGGTGGGACGCGCCCCGGTTCCGGGCTCGACGACGTCCCGTGTTCCACGCGATGCAGCGGGTGTTTGCCGAGCTCGACCCGCCCGTCACGCGCATCGAGACCGCGACGGCGGGGAGCGACCGATGAGGACGTGCCCGTCACACGCCGCCCGCCGCGTGGCCATCGCGATGCTCGCCCTGGCGGCCCTCATCGGGGCCGCTCCCCTCGCTGGCCAGTCCGACGCCGATGTCGCGTGGCGCGAAGGCGACATCGAGCGCGCCGAGGCTCTGTACGAGGCCGAAGTGAGCCAGGGATCGCCGAGTCCGATCGCGCTTCACCGACTGGCCCTGATCCGCGCCTGGTCGGAGCGGTATCACGAGAGTCTCGAGCTCTTCGATCGCCTCCTCGTCGCGGCCCCGACGAGCGTCGACGCGTCGCTCGACCGGGCAAAGGTGCTGTCGTGGCGGAACGATCTTCAGGGCGCCGTCGACGCCTACGCCGGAGTCCTCGTCGCGAGTCCCGAAAACCGGGAGGCCCGGCTCGGACTCGCCCGGGTTCTGTCGTGGGCCGGAAGACTCGACGCCGCCGAACGCGTCTACCACGACATGCTGTCGCGCGACCCGCACGACGCGGAGGCGCTCGCCGGGTACGCGAGGATGGCCGGGTGGGACGGCCGTCTCGCGGAGGCCGAGCGGAGGTGGCGCAACGGGCTCGAGTCGCACCCCGACGACGTCGTACTCCTCACGGGGCTCGGCGCGACGCTACGGTGGCGAGGACGTCCGGGAGCGGCCGCGGAAGTGCTCGAGCGGGCGGTCGGGCTCGCTCCGGAAGACGAGGAGGCGCGCGCCGAATACCGGCTGGCGCGTCTCGCGACCTCCCCGCGTATCGGGCCGTCGCTCACCTACGAGAGCGACTCCGATGGAAACAGGATGACCACGCTGTACCACGATCAGTCGGCGTGGCTGAGCGGCGACCTCGCGATCAATACGAACGGGTACGCGCGTGACGCCCGGTCAATGCCGTCGGGGGAGACCGGACAGGCGTACGGCGCGATGATCGAATTGCGCTGGCGAACGGGTCCGGGGTGGGAGATCCACGGGGGCGGCGGCGTCACCTACAGCACGCTCGCGGAAGAAGGCGTCCGCCCGCAGTGGCGCTTGCGCGTCGCGACCCCGTCGGTGCTTCCGGCGCAGGGGTGGGCGCGGGTATCCAGTCGAGCGCTCGACGAGACGGCGCCGCTCATGCGGAACGGCATCGACCTCCTCGAGACTTCGGCGGGTCTTCGCGCCGCCTTCCTGGGCTTCCGCGGCGAGGCCTCGATCGGCGTGACGGACTTTTACGGTAGCGAGACGAACCGTCGGACGGCCGGGCTGATCGCCCTGACCCGCCGGCTCGGCGTGGACTGGAACGTGGGGGTCGTCGCCCGCGCCCTGACGTTCGAGAAACAGCTCACCGATGGCTATTTCGACCCTGACTTCTACGGCCTGCTCGAGGCGAGGGTCGCGTGGGAGGGCTCGTTCTCGGGCTGGCACATCCAGGCCAACGCCTCGCCCGGCATCCAGCAGGTGAACTCGGGGGGCGAGATCTCGGGAGCCATACGGACGCGTCTGTCGTTCGGGTACGAGTTCGGTCCGGGCCAGGTCGCGTGGATCCACGCCGGGTATTCGACGACGGGTCTCACGAGCTTCTCGACGGGTGCGGCCGACTATCAGTACTTCCACACGGCGTTCTCGGTCGGCTGGGCGTTCTGACCCCGCCGTCGCGAACCGTGCCTACCCGTCGGGCGGCGACCTGAACCGGCTCGGCTCGCCGTCGGACTCGCGGGCGAACAGAAGATTCCGCACGCGCCCGCTCGTCGAGCGGAACGATTCGACCCGCCCGTCCCCATCCCGGGTGAAGCGCAGGCTCCCGAGCCACCACTGGCCCGAGTCGAACCGGTCCTCGGCCACCGGTCGGAGGGGAATCGTCCCGTGCCGCGGGTGTCGCAGGGCGATGCCATCGTCGCGCGCCAGGATACGCACCGATACCCCGACCTCATCGCTCAGGTAGACGCCGACGTAGTCGTCCGCGGGGATCGGATCCCGGGGCGGCCCGAGACGTGTGAGGCGCAGGGTCGGCTCGCCCCGCTGCTCCACGACCACCGCGTCGGGCGCCGTGGCGGCGGCGCTCGCGCCCGACCGCTCGAACCTGACCTCGAGCGGCGGATCCACACCGGCCATGCGAAAAACGCTGCTCCCCGTGTAAACCAGCTCGGACGCGTTGCCGCCCCCCCGGTCGTACCACAACGCGCCGTCCGTGAGGCGAATCGTCCTGACGTTGTCGAGCACCGGGTTCCAGTACATGCCGAGCAACGGCTCGAGGTCCTTCTCGTCGATCTCGACACGCGCGATCGACGACGGCTGTGTCTCCCCGGCCGGCGCGCCGGCGACGGGGGCCGAGCTGACCTCGTCGGAGACGTCGATCGACTCGCGCGAGGAGAGGAAGACATCGGCCGCCCCGTGGGCGAGCTGACCCGCGTTGATGCTGGCGAAGTTGGCGAGCACCACCACGGCGACCCCGTCGTCCGGGAACACCGCGAAATGGCTGCGGAACCCGGCGTCCGCCCCCCCGTGCTGGATGACGCGGCGACCATCGACTTCGTCGATTCCGAGCCCGAACCCGTAGTCGAGTGGACGGTCACCCGACAACCGGGCCGGCCGCACCATCTGCTCGAGAACCGCCGGCCGGAACTTCCGATCGAGAAGCGCCTGCCCCCAGATCGCCATGTCCTCGACCGTCGTGAACAGGCTCGTCGCCCCTACCGTCGAGTAGTTGAGCGGGGAGCGCTGGAAGCCCCCCCCTTCGCGCCGCGAATACGATTCGGCGCGGTCCGGAACGATCATCCTGTGGTCGTCGTGCGCGTGTGTGCGGTCCATACCGAGCGGCTCGAAGATCGCCGCCGCCGTCCAGTCGCGAAACGACCGTCCCGTCGTGCGGTCGACGATCTCGGCGAGCAGGGTATAGCCGCTGTTGCTGTACGTGTACTCCGTCCCCGGCACGAAGTTGAGCTCTCGCTGGCGGGTGAGGAGCCCCAGGATGTCCGCGCGGGTGATCACGTCGTCGAGCCGCCACCCGGCGAGCGTGAGGAGCGTCCACTGGTCCCTGATGCCGCTCGTGTGGTGGATGAGGTGCCGAAGGGTGATGCGGTGACCGAGGTCGGGCAGCTCGGGGACATGCGCCCTCACGTCGTCGTCGAGCGACAGCTTCCCGTCCTCGGCCAGCATGCCGATGGCGAGCGCCGTGAACTGCTTCGAGACGGATGCGACGTGGAAGACGGTCTTCGGCGTGATCGGGACACGGTGCTCGAGATCGGCGAACCCATAGCCGCGCGCGTACACGAGCTCGCCGTCGGCGACGATCCCGAGCGCGGCGCCGGGCGAACCCGCCCGCTCGAACCGCTCGAACGCGAAGTCGATCTTCTTCGCGAGCGCCGGATCGATCCGTACGATGTCGAGCTCGTCGCCCGGCCGCGATATGGCCTGCCCGGCGGTCGGCGCGGCGTAGACGAGGCTCCACGACATCGTCGCGGCGGTCGCGAGCGCACCGATACCCGCGCACCGGGGAACGTTTCGGTCGAGCATTCCTCAACGTGCGACGGCGATCGGGATCGCTCAAGCGTTCGCGGGGCCGACGGCGGGGGCGCCCCGTTGTCCCGCCGGGGCTTCGGGGCGAGCTTCCTGCCCCATGAACCTCCAGGATCCGGCTCTCACCTTCGCATTCGCTCTCACGGCGGGTGTGCTCGCGCAGGCGATCGCGCGACACCTGCGCATACCCGGCATCGTTCTGCTGCTGCTGACCGGCGTGATTCTCGGACCCGAGTTTCTCGGGCTCGTTCGTCCCGACATCCTCGGAGACGGTCTGCAGCCGATGGTGGGGCTCGCGGTAGCGGTCATCCTGTTCGAGGGCGGTCTCCAGCTCAACATCGCGCGGCTGCGCCGCGAGGCCGTCGCGATCCGTCGACTGGTCACGATCGGCGCGCTGGTGACGGTGACCGGTGCCACCCTCGCGGCACAGTTCATCATGGGGTGGAGCGTCGAGGTCTCGATCCTCTTCGGCACGCTCGTCTCCGTCACCGGACCGACGGTGATCAACCCCCTCACGAGACGGATCGGGTTGCGTCCCAACCTCCGCACGATCCTCGAGGGCGAAGGCGTGCTGATCGACCCGATCGGGGCGATCCTGGCGGTCGTCGCGCTGGAGATGGTGCTGGCCACTACCGCGGGAGACGCGGCCTTCGGACTGCTCGGGCTGCCGGGACGTCTCGGCCTCGGCGCACTGATCGGTGTCGCCGGCGGGTTCATGATCGGCGGGCTGCTGCGCATGAAGCGCGTGGTCCCGCACGGATTCGAGAACATCTTCACGCTCGCGTTCGTGCTGATGCTTTTTCAGGCCAGCCACGCCATCCTCCCCGAGAGCGGCATCATGACGGTCGCGATCGCCGGACTGGTGGTCGGCAACATGCCGATCCACCGGGGCCGCGAGCTGGCCGAGTTCAAGGAGCAGCTGACCACGCTCCTCGTCGGGTTTCTCTTCGTGATGCTGTCGGCCGCGGTTCGTCTGGACGACGTGGCGGCGCTCGGCATCCCGGGCGTGCTGACGGTGGTCGTCCTCATGCTGGTCGTGCGTCCCGCCGATGTCGCGCTGGCGACCTGGGGCACCGACTACACGCTGCGCGAGCGCGCGTTCATCGCCTGGCTCGGGCCACGCGGGATCGTCGCGTTCGCGGTGTCCTCGCTCTTCGCGACCGAGCTGGCGCACAACGACATGACGGCCGAGGGCGTCCAGCTGCGCGCGCTCGTGTTTCTCGTGATCGCGATGACAGTCGTCATCCAGGGGGGTGGCGCAGGGGTGGTCGCACGACTCCTCGCCGTCCGGATGAAGACGAACCACGGGTTCGTCCTCGCGGGCGCGAACGCGATCGCGCGCCTGCTCGCCCGGACGCTGCGAGAGGCTTCGGCCGACGAAGAACTGCCGATCGTGCTCGTCGACACGAACGCACACGAGGCGACGAGCGCCGAGGAGCAGGGTTTCAGGGTCATCTTCGGGAACGCGAGCCAGACGAGCGTGCTTCTTCGCGCGGCGGTTTCGTCGCGAAGAGCCTTCGTCGCCGTGACCCCGAACGAGGGCATCAACCTCCTGCTCGCCAAACGCGTCCAGGAGCTCCACGGCGAGATGCCGTGTCTCGTCTCGATCGATTCCGACGTGCCGGGCGTCACCGTCGAGGGTGTGCACGAGGCTCGCTGCGAGGTCCTCTTCGGCCGGGGCGTCGATTTCGAGTACTGGGGGCACGAGCTGCGGCAGGAACGCGTCGATGTCTCGGCCTGGAGCTACGGCGGCGCGGACTCCATCCGGGTCGGGACCATCGTGGCCCTCTCCGACCCCGGTGGAGGTGCGCTCGCCCTCGTCCGTCGGCGGGGGAGCCGGATCGATCCGGTCACCGACGTGAGCGACGTCAGATCCGGCGACACGGTCTGGTTCGCCGTCACCGACCGCACCGGCGAGAGTCTCGCCGAGGAGCTCGCTCGAACGGGGTGGGTACGAGAAGAACGTCCGGCGAACGCCTGAAGCGCCGCCGGACGTCGATCCGAGAGGTGGGCGTGAGTGACCAGGTCGTGCGGTTCGTGTGGTCGGTTTGGCCACCCCGCCCATGTTGTTGACGGCCCCGAAGTTCCCCGCGGAAGACGCTCGACCGAAGACCGGGAGCCCTCCGAGACCGCCGTATTCTGATCGTTGGATGCCGCGGACCGTCGGAGGGTTGCACCCGCGGGGTCGGCGACCCGCCGGCGGCCCCGTTCGCCCTGTCCCGCGGCGGGGCCGGCCGACAGATTCTCCGCCATGACCATGCACACGGCGAAGCGGACGCACGGCTACTCCGAATCCGTCATCCGGATGATGACGCGGCTCGCGAACGAGCACGGGGCGATCAATCTCTCGCAGGGATTCCCCAACTTCCCCTGTCCCGACACGCTGAAGATCGGGGCGGCGCGGGCGATCTACGACGACATCAACCAGTACGCGGTGACATGGGGCGCGAAACGGTACCGCGACGCGCTCGCGCAGAAGTACGGCGAGTGGTACGACATGGACGTCGATCCCGATCGTCACGTCACGATCACCTGCGGAGCGACCGAGGCGTGCGTGGCGGTGCTCATGGCGATCGTCGATCCGGGCGACGAGGTGATCGTGTTCGAGCCGTTCTACGAGAACTACGGGCCGGACACGGTGCTCTGTTCCGCCACGCCTGTCTTCGTACGGCTCGCCGAGGACTGGTCGGTGGACTTCGACGCGCTGCGCGAGGCGTTCTCCCCGCGGACGCGCGCGATCATCGTGAACACGCCGAACAACCCGACCGGCCACGTCTACTCGCGCGCCGAGCTCGAGGGGATCGCGGCGCTGTGCCGGGAGTTCGACGCCTACGCCGTGACCGACGAGGTCTACGAGCACATCACGTTCGACGGGGCCGAGCACATCCCGATGGCGACGCTCGACGGGATGCGCGATCGCACGATCACGATCAGCAGCGCGTCGAAGACCTTCGCCGTGACGGGGTGGAGGCTCGGCACGATCGTGGCCCACGAAGACGTATCCGACGCGATCCGGAAGGTGCACGACTTCCTGACGGTCGGGGCGGCCGCACCGCTGCAGGAAGGGGTCGCCGCGGGGCTCGAGATGCTGCCGGCCTCGTACTACGAGGGGCTGAGCGACCTCTATCTGGCCAAGCGCGAGCTCTTCTACCCCGCCCTGCTCGAGGCGGGGTTCCGCTGCTCCACCCCGACCGGCGCCTACTACATCCT
>JAWWCR010000059.1:0-24453 GCA_033720355.1 Gemmatimonadota bacterium | reverse complement strand
CGCGAGATCCGGAAGTACTCCTCGAGCCCCGCCTGTTTCGTGAGCTGCTCGGACATCTCCCGCAGGTGCGTCGCCCTCGGGTCCTCCGTGCGATATACGCGGTGCCCGAAGCCCATGATCTTGCGCTTCTCGGCGAACGCCCTCTCGAGGTACGGGCCCGCGTTTTCGAGCGAGCCGATCTCGAGCAGCATCTCCATCGCCTTCGCGTTGGCTCCGCCGTGCAGCGGCCCCTTCAGGGCACCGATCCCGCCCACCACGGCCGAATGCATGTCGCCCAGGGTGGCCGCGATCACTCGGCAGGTGAAGGTCGACGCGTTGAAGCCGTGGTCGAGATAGAGGAGCAGCGTCCGATCGAGCGCCGCCGCGGCCTCCGCCGTCCCCGCTTCTCCGTTCGCCATGCGGACGAAGTCCGCGGCGAGCGGCATCGACGGATCGGGATCGAGCGGCTCACGACCGCCGCGCAGCCGGTGGAACGCGGCCACCATGGTCGGAAAGCGGGCGACGAGCCGCTTCGCCTTCCGCAGGTTCGCCTCGGTCGAGTTGTCTTCCCCGTCGGGGTCCGTCGTGCCCTCCACCGAGACGGCGGTTCGGAGCGCCGCCATGGGCGTCGTCTCCGGCGGCAGGAGACGGAGCGCATCGATCGTGCGGGCGTCCAGACCGCGCTTCCCGGCGAGCTCCTTCTCGAACGCGGCCAGCTCGTCGCGCTTCGGCAGGCGATCGTTCCAGAGAAGGAACACCGATTCGAGAAAGGACGCGTTCGGGGCGAGGTCGTGGATGTCGTAGCCCCGATAGATGAGGGTCCCCTCTTCCCCATCGATGAAGCTGAGAGCGGTGTCGGACGCGACGACGCCCTCGAGTCCCTTCGTCGTGGCCTGCGCGGTCATGTTGCGGTCAATTCTCTTGTTGCCGGCGGGGCGCGGGGTGCGCCCCGCCGAGCGGTAGTCTATCGGATCGTCGGGTCGATCTCGGCCTTGCGAAAATGGCCGATCAGATCTTCCACGCTCAGTTCCTCGAAGGAGCCCTGCGGAAGCCTGGTGCGGCGCTGCGGCTGGTTCGGGTCGGAGAAGCACACGAATACGACGGCTTCGCTGTCCGGCGGCGGCCCCTTGTCCTTGGGGTCGGGCCAGAAGACCTCACGGGAAGCCAGCCAGGCCTTCCAGCGGCGTCCGCTTTCGTCCTTGAAGGTCATCGTCATGTAATCACCTCTCGGCTTGGTGTAGAGCCTCGAGCTCCCCGCGGCCGGCGGGGAGAACCGCTCGTGGTGAAGCACGGAAAAATAGCGATCTGTGGGGCTTTTCGGAAGGTGCCGCTCGGGTCGGAGCCCGCGTTACGACGCGATTCGGACGACGGTCAACCCGCGTCGGCGCGCTCGCGATCGTCGGGGTCGGGCATCCGGCACCCGAAGGCGAAACCGGCTCCGAGCAGCCCGCCGATCAGCACGGCGAGCAGCAGCGTCACGAGGACGTAGTACAGGGTCATCGACATGGCGACAGGATGCGCGCGCCGGGCGTCCGTGTCCAGTACCGAGCGGGCTCAAACCCGACCACGCCCTTCGATCCGCTCGATCACGCGTCTCTGGAAACGGATGCGCTCCATGACCCGATCGACGGCCTCCTGCGCGGTCTCGCGCGACGGCGGAAGATCCGCGAGGTCCGAATAGTCGACGGGCCTCCCGAAGTACACCCTCACACGGTTGCCGACCCGCGGGACGATCGACCCGATGGGGAGGACCCGATCGAGCCCGGTAATGGTGACGGGGATGACGGTGGCCCCGGTACCCAGAAGCACGAGTCCCGCCCCCGGCCGTCCGCGGCCCACCGACCCGTCGCGACTCCGCGTACCCTCGGGAAACAGGATCATCGTGCCGTCACGCAGCGCCCGCAGCGACCGGTGGATCGCCTTCAGGTCCCGGCGACCCGGCCGCACCGGTATGCACTTCAGCATGCTGAACACCCAGGTGTAGAAGCGGTTTCTGAAGAAGTTCTCCTCGGCCGCCGGGTGCCACGGGAGAAGACGCGGCTCGAACAGCTCGCGCGGGAAGAACGCGACGAATACCAGCAGAAACGAATCGATCATCGACTGGTGGTTCGACAGCAGCAGCGTGTTCGGGCGCATCGGGATCCTGCTTCGCCCGTAGACGCGCGTTCGGTTGAGCAGAAAGAAGACCGTCAGGATGAACGGGATGGTGAGCTGCGCGGCGAGCCATGTCGCGAAGGGGAAGATGGCGCGGGAGAACCGCCCCCGGAGCTCTCCGCGGTACGGCTCCTCCGGTCGACCGGTCTCGGGTTCCTTCTCGGGCGCTCCCGGGTCGCCCCCGCTCACGGCCGAGCGCCGCGCGTGAGCGCCACGTTACATCCGCTTGTACGCCGGACCGCTCCCCCCCTCACGAGGAGTCCAGCGTGGACCCAGCACGTCCGTCGCCTTGCAATCCACACAGTTCGGCGCGTTCACCACCAGCCTGCCCCCCTGGACCTCGTAGACTCCGGCGGGACACAGCCGTTCGTAGAGCTCGGCCATCTCGGGCGTCACATCCTCGCCCACGACGAGGTGGGAGGGGATGTCGTCCCGGGTGGCGTTCCCCGAGCGGAAGACCGCGTCCACCTTGGCGAAGGTCCGTTTCCCGTCGGTCGGTGGGTCGATCCCGGCCCGCGATGTGCGCGGCTCGGCCGCATCGGGGGGCGTTTCGATGCGTCTCCCCGGGAACACGCCCCGCGTGAGCTGCATGACCCCGGCCTTCGCCCCTCCGCCGAAGAAACCCGACTTGAACGCCAGCCGCATGTTGCGATTCCGGTAGAGCGGGCTGTCGGCGAGCCGCGCCCGCAGGGCGCTGTCGAACCCCGCGAGCCCCGCCCGCGAAGGGTCGTCGACCGACAGGGCGGCGTGAGCCGCCCGTGCCGCGAGGATCCCCGACCACATCGCGTAGTGGATGCCCTTGAGCGTCGCCACGTCCACCACGCCGGCGGCGTCGCCGACGACGAGGAGCCCGTCGCCGTGCAGCCTGTGCGGGATCGCGTGGTACCCGCCCTCGGGGATCGTCTTGGCCCCCCACTCGAGGAGCTCGCCTCCCTCGAGCTTCGGAGCGACGAACGGGTGGCTCTTGAGGGCCTGGAGCCACGCGTGAACATCGAGGTCCACGTAGGGTGCGTCGAGCCCGACCACGAGCCCTATCGACACGAGATCGGGACCCATCGGGTAGATGAAGCTCCCGCCGAACGCGTCCCGGGGCAGCGGCCAGCCCATCGTGTGGATGACCGAGTCGAGTCCCCCTGGAACCTGCCACAGCTCCTTGACGCCGAGCGCGTAGATCTGGGGGTTGTCCGATCCGATCTCCTGGTCATCCAGCCAGGCCGCCGTGAGGGGGCCGCGCGTCCCCTCGGCGAGCACCGTGACCCGCGCGGTCAGATCGGTGGGCGGCATGTACCCGGACCCCGGCTCGCCATCCCGATCGAGCCCGGCGGGCGTCGTCCGCACGCCCACGACGCGGTCTCCCTCCATGAGGAGCGAATCGGCCGGGAAGCCCGTGAACACGTTGACGCCGGCCTCCTCGGCCCGCTCGCCGAGCCAGCGCACGACCTCGCAGATCGAGGCGACATGGTGTCCGTGGTTCCTCATCGTCGGCGGGGTCGGCAACCGCACGTTCCCCTTCTCGGTGAGGAGGTGGACACGATCGCCCGGGACAGGGCCCGCGAAGGGCAGATCCGACTCGGGCACGTCGGGGAACAGCTCTCGGAATGCGTCGGCGTTCACCACCGCCCCGCTCAGGCAGTGCTCGCCCAGCTCGCTCGACTTCTCGAGCACGCCGATCTCGATGTCCGCGCACGGCGCCCCGGTCTCGCGGTCCTTCGCCACGAGCCGCGCCAGCTCGATCGCGCCGGCCAGACCGGCCGGCCCCCCGCCCACGAACAGGACGTCCATCGGGACCGCTTCTTCATCCGGCGTCTCACGAAGGATCAGCCGGTCCGCCGGGAGTGGCGGTTGTTGGGACGCCGGTACGAGGCCTTTCATCCGGATCTCCGATCGCTCACGTCGAGTGGGCGCGCAAGATGGGCGAGCCCGTCTGACGCCGCCACAAGTCGGGGTGGAACAGGAGGAGGATCGTGAACAGCTCCAGTCGGCCCGCGAGCATCAGGAAGATCAGGATGCAGTGCGACGCCGGTCCCATCCACCCGTAGTGGTCGACCGGCCCGACTCCGCCGAGCCCCGGACCGATGTTTCCGATGCTCGCGGCGCTGGCGCCGAACGCCGTGATGAGGTCGTGGCCGAGCAGCGCGAGCGCGAACGCTCCCGCGGCGAAGAGCCCGATGAAGAAGAGCGCGAAGGCGAGGGCCCGGTAGAGCACCCGGTCCGGAACCGGGGACGTGCCCAGTCTCGCGACGATCACGGCCCTCGGGTGAACGCTCCTCTTCAACTCGGTGAGGCCGTGGCGCAGCAGGAGCCGGACGCGCATGGCCTTCATCCCGCCCGCGGTAGACCCCGCCATCCCCCCCATGAACATCAGGAAGACGAGCAGGAGGGCCGCCGCCCCGCCCCACGACTCGTAGTCGAACGTCACGAACCCGGTCGTCGTCAGGATCGAGGTCACCTGGAACAACGCATCGCGGAACGTCCGCTCGGGCCCGGCGGCGACCGCGCTGTTCAGGGCCAGCAGGAAGACGACGGCCGTCGCGCCCAGCAGGGTTCCGGTATAGAAGCGCCACTCCGCGTCGTCCGCGTAACGCAGCCGAAGACGGGTGAACTGGTAGTGCAGGGTGAAGTTGATTCCCGCCAGATACATGAAGACGATCGTCACGTACTGGATGTAGGGCGATTCGAAGGCCGCGATCGACGCGTTCATCGACGAGAAGCCGCCCGTCGACAGTGTCGTGAACGCGTGGACGACGGAGTCGAACGGCGTCAGGCCGCCGATGAGATACAGGACGATCTGAATGCCTGTAAGTCCTGCATATACATACCATAACGTCGTCGCCGTCTGGCGAATCCGCGGTGTCAGTCGCTCGGCCGTCGGACCCGGAACCTCCGCCTTGAAGAGCTGGATTCCGCCGATCCCCAGGAACGGGAGGATCGCCACCCCGAGCAGGACGATTCCCATCCCGCCGAGCCACTGCGTGATCGCCCGCCAGAAGAGGATTCCCCTGGGCAGGCTCTCGATATCGCCGAAGACGGTGGCCCCGGTGGTGGTGAACCCGGAGACGGACTCGAAGAGCGCGGCGACGGGCGACTCGATGACCCCGGCGAAGAGGTACGGCGTCGCGCCGGCGACCCCCACCACGACCCACGACAGAGCCACGACGGCGTAGCCCTCCCGGATGGTCAGATCGCGCGCGAGCCGGGTCCGCCGGAAGGCGGTCACGCCGATGGCAAGCGTGAGACCCGCGGCGGCCATGAAGGCCAGCGCCTCGCGCTCGGAGTAGATGATGGCGACGCCGCCCGCGAGCGCGAGCGCGGCGCTCAGGGCCATCAGCGTGATCCCGATCACGTGGATCAGGTGGCCGGGCTTCACGCGAAGAGCTTCTCCATCTCGGGCATGGTCTCGGGGCGTGCGAAGAGGACCACGTGGTCTCCGGTACGTACGCAGTCGTCTCCACGGGGGGTCACCAGCTCGCCGTCGCGGATGATCGCCGCGACCAGCCCGTCCTCGGGGAACGGCACCTCCCGGAACGGCTGACCGAGCACCCGACACCGCGGTCCGATCACCATCTCGACCGCCTCGGCCTCCATCCCCCGGAGCGCGGCCACGGACGACACGTTCGCCAGGTGGACGTACCGCAGGATCGCGTTGGCGGCCGAAAGGCGCGGCGACACCGACGCGTCGATCTCGAGACGCGCCGCGAGCGGGACGTACTGACGGCGGTGCAGCATCGAGATCACCTTTCGAGCGCCCAGGCTCCGCGCAAGAACCGCGGTGAGGAGGTTGGTCTCGTCGCGATCGGTGTACGTGACGAACCCGTCGATCCCCTCGACACCCTCCATCTCGAGCAGCTGCGCATCGGTCGCGTCGCCGTGGAGCACGAGCGCGTGGGGGAGGGCTTCGGAGAGCGCGACGCACCGCTGGCGGTCGCGGTCGATGATCGTGCAGGCGACTCCCTCGGCATCGAGGAAGCCTGCGAGGTGGCGCGCCTCAGCGCTTCCCCCCGCGATCATCACGCGGCGCAGGGGATAGGCATCGAGACCCGCGAGCTCGGGCAGGTGCGCCATCTCCGAGGCAGGCGTGATCAGGAAGATTCGGTCTCCGGCCTCGATCCGACTCGGCCCCGATGGGATCTCCGTCACCCCATCGCGCACGATGGCGACGGTGGTGTAGCGGCGCTCGCGGAGTTCGGTCCCCAGCTCGGCGATGGTGCGACCCGCGACCGGGGCCCCCGATCGGACCTTGAGCCCCACCAGGTAGACCTTGCCATCGGCGAACGGGATAAGCTCGCTGGCGACCTGGCTCGCCAGCAGCTGATACGTCTCCCACGCGCACTCGCGCTCCGGGTTGATCATCAGATCGATGCCGAGCTGGTCGTGCGAGAGCACGCTGCGGTCGACCAGAAAATCCGCGTTGGTGATCCGGGCGATCTTGTGTGCGCGTCCCATCCGCTCCGCGGCGAGACACCCCAGGATGTTCACCTCGTCGCGGTTCGTGACGGCGAGAAACAGGTCGGCCTTCGCCGCCCCCGCTTCCTCGAGCACCGAGACGGACGCCCCGTTCCCCGTGATCGCGAGCACGTCGAGCCGGTCGCCGATGTACTCGGCCTTCTCGGCGCTCGAATCGATGACCACGACGTCCTGGCCCTGGTGGGAGAGCCGATCGGCGAGGTGATATCCGACCTGTCCGGCTCCGACGATGATGATCCTCATTCGCTCGACCCGTCGCCCGCGGGAATCGCCCCGCGCTCGCGGAGGATCTCGACCGTCTCGTCGATGGGCAACGCCCGCATCGTGCGACCCCCGTGACCGGTGACGGTCGTCGCCCGGAACAGGCTGTTGATCACGGCCTCCTCGGTGGCCTCGACCACCGCCTCGAAGATGCGCGACAGCAAGCGACCGTCCCGCACTCGATCGCCATCGCCGACAGAGAAGGCGATGGCGTAGTCACCCGACCCGTACGACATGTACGAACCCGTACGGCCGATTCCGAGGAAGCTGCGGAGCGCCACGCGCTCGAGCTCGCGGTGCGCCAGGGGGACGTCCGTCGCGACCACGATCATCACCGATCCGTCCCGCGACGCCGGGAACGGGGCCATCGCGCTGCGGAGCCCACGCGTCTCGAGCTCCTCGCCGACCGGCACGCCCGCGATCGTCAGCCCGCCTCCGAAGTTCGTCTGGACGAGGACGCCGACGGTCGCCGGTCCGCCGTCGGTCTCGACGACCCGGGACGCGGTGCCGATGCCCCCCTTCCAGCCGAGCGCCGTCGTCCCGGTGCCGGCCCCCACGCTTCCCTCCTCTACGGGGCCGCCGGCAGCGTGCCGGAGCGCCGCGCGCACGTGCTCGGGCCGGATCGGGCGGGCGCGGATGTCGCTCAGATACCCGTCGTTCGTCTCACCGACCACCGGGTTCATCGAGCGGACTCCGACATTCTCGGGGTGCGCGAGAAGCGTGTCGAGCAGCGCGTCCGCGGCGCGAAACACGCTCAGCGTCCCGGTCAGGAGGATCGGCGTCTCGAGCTCGCCCAGCTCGTTCACCTGCGTCACGCCGAGGAGCTTCCCGAACCCGTTCCCGACCGATATCGCAGCGCGAGGCCGGTCGGTGAACACGTTCCGGTCGTGCGGCAGGATCGCCGTGACGCCCGTCCGAATCGAGTCCCCGATGAGAACGGTCTCGTGACCGACGAGCACGCCCGGGACATCGGTGATCGCGTTCGCCGGCCCCGTCGACATCCGTCCGACCGCGACGCCGATGTCGCGGAGACGCGGTCTCTCGCCGTCGGGCGTCTGGCCCGCGGCCGGGGCGAGGCCCGTGACAGCGGCCAGCACGATCATCCCGGGGACCGCACGCGCCAGGTGTCGCGACCCCGGCCTGCCCCGATCTGGTCGATGCACACGTCCTCCTGTTCGGTTCGGGCTCACCACTGCCGCCGATCCGGAAACCGACAGACTTCCGGCCCGGCGTCAGGATGGTCCCGAAGATGGCGGGGCTCGCGGGGATCGCGACAGTGTAGCGCGCGCCACGGGGGTCGCCGCTTCCGCTTGACTTTCGAGCTTCTCGGGCCCTATTTGGCCGCGAGGCGGCCCCACCGGGGTTCGTCCACGTCCCGCTCCTCCCTACCGGAAAGAGGAGAATCAAATGAGTTCGATTGGTAGAAAGCTGGTCCCGGCCGCTCTCGCGCTGGCGTTTGCCGCCGCGGTTCCGGCGACCGCGCAGGCACAGGTCTTTCTGGCCGGCACCGCGGGCATCTCGGGATTCTCGGGTGACGACTGGGATGGCGTGGGCTCGGGCTTCACGGCCGGGGGCGCCATCGGGACCCGGCTCGGCGGCTCGTTCACGCTCGCCGGCATCTTCGGGTGGAGCACGCACGGCACGGACGATACCGGCGTCGCTCTCCCGTGCATCGGCTGCACGACGCCCGGGGAGGACGATCTCACGGCCATCTCCATCGAGATCCAGCCGGCGGTGCGTTTCGGCGCGGAGGGCAGCACCTACTTCTGGGTCGGGGCTCGCGGCGGTTACGCGTCCGTCGGCGCGGATGAGGACGCCACCGGGCTCATCATCGGTCCGGTCGCCGGCGTGGGGTTCCCGCTGAGCTCGAACGTCGTGCTCGGAGCCGCCGGCAACTGGTCGATCCTCAACCTGAGCCACGACGACCTGACGGATAACCTCAAGGGCAGCAAGTGGGGGATCGGCGCGTACCTCCTCTACGCCTTCGGCAGCTGACGAGGCGGCGCAGCGGCTCCGCCGCTGACCAGGCGTCGCACGCGAATCGAGAGGGGCGGCCCCACCGCGGGTCCGCCCCTCTCGTCATCCGGACGGGGGCGCGTCAGGCCCGGTGCCCCAGGCTCGCCTCGGGCCCGGTGCCGGCGCCGCGTCGAAACCGCTCTACGGCGTCGATCGTCGGGGTGCCGGTCTCGCCGATGGGCAGCTCGACGCGGAAGGTCGAGCCGACGCCCCGCTCACTCTCGACGCTGATGATGCCACCGTGCGCCTCGACGATCTCGCGAGCGATCGCGAGCCCGAGCCCGGCGCCCACCTTCCCGGCGTGGTGGCCCGCCTGGTAGTACTTCTCGAAGACGTACGGCAGCTCGGCGGTGGGGATCCCCTCCCCGCTGTCGCGGATCTCGATCACGAGCCACGAGCCCTCGCCACGCGCAGTGAGGTGGATGGTGCCGCCGCGCGGGGTGAACTTGAACGCGTTGCCGAGCAGGTTGCCGAGCAGCTCGTCGCGCACCCGGGGGCGATCGAGCAGCGCCGTGCCGGGCGTCGACGGCTCGCACGTGATCCCGAAGACGATGCGCTTCTGGGCCGCGACCCCGGCGAAGTTCCGTCTCACCTCTTCGAAGAGCGCCGGTACGTCGACCCTCTCGGGCTTCACGCCGAGGCCCTGCGCCTCGAGCCGGCTCATGGAGAGGAGCTGATTGACGCGCTCGCGCAGCACGTCCGTCTGTTCACGGATGTTCTGGAGCGCTTCGCGCTGTCTCGCGTCGACCTCCCCATACGACTCGTCCTCGAGCATCTCCACGTAACCGCGGATCACGTTCACGGGGGTCTTGAGCTCGTGGCTCGCGATGCTGACGAACTCGGCCTTCAGCCGGTCGAGCTCGGCGAGGCGCTCGGCCATCGATCGGAAGGACCGGGTGAGGTCGCCGATCTCGTCGGTCCTCGCGTAGGGGAGGTCACGCGGGGGGACGAAGCTGCCGCTCGCCACCGCGGCCATGGCGGCCCGTAACCGCCCGAGCGGAGCCGTCACGGCGCCGACCGAGAGCAGCGCGACCAGGACGGCGAGTCCGGCCGCGAGCCCCGTCGCCGCGGCCGTCGTGCGCGCGGTGCGCGTGCTGATCAGCTCGGCCTGCATCGCGGCCGCGTCGCTGCGTGTGTCCACCTCGTCGGCCAGCGAGCCCAGCGATCGGTGGATCCGCGTGAAGAGGAAGCGGGTCTCGGTGAAGACCTGCCGGGCCTCCGTCATGCGCGAGTTGGCGACGAGGCTGTCGATCGCCCCGATCTGAACGTCGATCGAGTCGAACCTCGCGCGCATCTCGGCGGAGGGGTCGGCGTAGTTGCCCCGGGAGAAGCGCATCGTATAGAGCCGGGCGAGATAGAGCGCGTTCATGGTCCGACCGCGGTCTTCGGGAGTGGCGGTCTGGACGTAGTCATCGAGCGCCAGGCTGAGATCCGAGAGCTCGCTGCCAAGCTTTCCGACCTCCTGAAAGGCCTCGGCGTGATCGGCCCGGAGATCGAACGCGATGTCGCGCAGGGCGACGAGCTGGCGCAGTGTGTAGTAGGCCGGCCCCAGGAGGATCAGGATCAGGATCGCGCAGACGAGGTAGAGCCGCGACCGCAGGCTGAGCTTGAAGAATCGTCGCGCCACCCCGGTACCCGTCCTCCCTCTACGGCCGTCTGAGGGTCACGCGCCCACCGCGTGCGCGTGGGCGAGGACCTCGACCACGGCCGGGTCGAAACGCGAACCCGCCAGCGACTCGACCCGTGCGGTCGCTTCTTCCGGGTCGCACCCGTCGCTCTCGGCATCGTCGTAGGCGAGCGCGACGGCCACGATGCGCCCCTCGATCGGGATCGCCTCGCCACGCAGCCCCGTGCGGCCGCTGCCGTCCCAGTGCTCGTCGAGCGCCAGCAGCATCCGGCGAGCCGCGGTCAGGAGGGGGATCGCGGTTCCGTCGAGGAGGCGGGCACCCGCCTCGGGATCGGCGTGCACGGAGCGCCGCGGGTCATCGGATCCGGACAGAGGATTCCGCCGGGAACCGAGCCCGTGGAGGAGTGCGGCGCCCCGAACGGTGTCGATCGTCGAGTCGGGCAGGTCCATCGCCTCGGCGAGGCGGGCGGCCAGCCAGCTGATCCGCTTCGAGCGTCCCTCCGCTCCGGGCAGCGACGCGTCGATGCTCTTCCCCCACCGCTCGAGCAACTCGTAGGACGGCTCATCGACGGGGGACGGCGCGGGTTCCGCCGGCTCGGTGTCGCCACCCAGCAGAACCGCCTGGCGAGCGCACTCGAGATACAGGAACCGCGTCTCGAGGAGGTTGTCGACGCGCAGCCGAACCTCGGTCGGGCTCATCGGCTTGGTGAGGAAGTCGCGGGCCCCGCTCGACAACGCGCGCCGTCGCGACTCGCTCGTGATGTCCGACGTGAGGATCAGGAACGGCAGATACGCGTCGTCACCCACCGTGTCCAGCATCGCCTCCATGACGCCGAAGCCGTCCATGCCCGGCATGAGGAGATCGAGGATCACGAGGTCGGGCTCGTAGTCGGGGAAGCGCGCGATCGCCTCGAGGGGGTCGGTCAACCCCTCGAGATTCGCGTATCCCGCCCATTCGAGCACGTCGATGACATACCGCACGTTCTGCGGTTCGTCGTCGACCACCATGATACGGGCCCTACGTCGCTGGTCTTCTCGCATTGTCGGCGTCGCTCGCTGCCTCCCCGGTGGGCACCCGACCCGTTGGGTGCAAGTTGCACGCGCGAGCGCCGGGCGCTGGCCCGGCCCGGGGAACGTGCAACCGGCCAACCCCGCCGATCGTAACCGATCGCCCGGTAACCGTTACAGGATCGAGGCTTCCGCGTTTCGGAGAGTTCTCGTGGCGTCCGTCGGGCAGGGCGGGCGTCGGATGTCCGGGAGCGTGCCGACGCACCAAATCGTTGCGGGTGCGCAACATACCCGTGGTCGGCGAACCGCCCGGGCTGAACCCCGGATCAGCCCGGGCACGTCGGCCCGGGCGTCAGCCGATGATCTCGGCCGACTCGATGTAGTCGAGCTCGGGGAACTCGGCGTTCAGGTATTCGTTGCCGCGCTGCTGAATGAGGCTCTGGTTCGGACCCGCCGGGTTGCGGGGCGGACCCTCTCCGTAGCCGGAGTAGAGCTGCTCCACGACGTCCATCCCCTCGACGACCTCGCCGAGCGCGGGGAAGCCCATCCCATCGAGCTGCGAGTTGTCGACGTAGTTGATGAAGAGCTGGGTGCTGCGGGTGTTCGGACCGCCCATCGCGAACGTCACCCGCCCGCGGGTGTTTCCCTCGACCACCGGGTCGTCCACGATGTTCGCGCCCCGCCACCGCGCCTGGATCGCGGGATCCCCGTGGATCCCGAACTGCGCGACGAAGCCGTCGAGCACGCGGAAGAACCGGACACCGTCGTAGAACCCCGCCTCGATCAGGTTGTAAACGCGGTCGACCCCGAGCGGCGCCCACGCGCGGTGGAACTCGACGATGAACGGGCCCTCGGAGGTGACGAACCGGGCCCGGAAGGTCGCCGGGGCCTGCTCGTTCATCGATGGGTCGGTCGGGTTCATCAGCGGGTTCACGTCGTCTCCTGTCGCGGCGGTCGGGTCGCCCGCGGGCTCGTCCGCCGCGGGTGTCTCGCTCGTCTCGTCGGGCGGCGTCTCGGCCACCGCGGTCTCGGGCTCGGCGGCGGCGTCTGCCGCCGGGTCGGCATCCCCCGCGCACCCGGCCACCGCGACCGCGAGCCCGACGAACGCGAACGTGCGCATCCAGCGTGTCATGTACCCTCCGTGGTTCGGTTCGACGGCCCTCCCCGTCGGGTCGCGAGCGCCAGTGCCGCGCTCGCGCAGCCCCCGACGAGCAGACCCGCCAGAACCGCGAACGTGATCTCGAGTCCGGCGCCCAGCCCCGTCCCGAACCGTGAGAGCGCGACACCGGCCGCCCCGAACCCGAAGATCGAGTACGCGAGCGAGCCCAGGGAATAGATGGGCCCGTCCGCGGCGTGATCGCGCCACGCGCGACCGGTCGCTCGACCGTAGATGGACAGGAGCGTCAGAGCGCCGCCGAGCGCCAGACACGAGAGGTAGATCGCGAACATGCGGGGGAAGGATATCCCCGCGGCTCAGACGTCGCGAGCCACCATGTACCGGTACGCGACCGGGATCGCCACGAGCACGAACATCGTGCTCGAGATCAGCCCGCCGATCGTGGCGAGCGCCAGCGCGTTCCAGATGTTCTGGTCCTGCGACGGCGCGAACAGGACGAGCGGCAACAGCCCGAACACCGTCGTGAGCGTCGTCATGAGGATCGGACGGACCCGCTCGAGCGTCCCCTGGATGATCGCATCGAGCGTGGGCATCCGCTCGCGCAGCTCGCCGATGTGGTAGACGACGAGGATCGCGTTGTTCACCACGATCCCGCCCATCATGATCGTCCCGATGAACGCGGTTCGCGTGAACGTCGCGTCGGTGTAGAAGAACATCAGGAAGACGCCGATCAGGGCGAGCGGCAGCGTGATCAGGACCACCAGTGGCGCCATCAGCGACTCGAAGAGCCCCGCGGTCACCATGTAGATCAGGAGCACCGAGAACCCGAGGACGAGCCACATCTGCACCGTCTCCTCGGTCGTCCAGCGGCCGCGGTCGTCGGTCTCGATCTTGTACCCCGCCGGCAGCTCCATCGCGTCGACGACGGCGTCGCGCACGAGATCGCCGAGCTTGCGCGGCCCCCGGAACTCCCACGCCACCGTACGCTCGTACTGCTGGTCCTCCCGTCGGATGTTCGCGAGGACCTCGCGCTGACCGACCTCCGCGACCCGGTCGAGCCTCAGCTCCTCGGTCTGCGAGATCGGCACCCTGAGATCCGACAGGTCGTGGAAGTCGAAGTCGCGGTACCCATCGACCTTCACGGAATACTGCACCTCCTCGCCCCCGACCCGGATGCGGCTGGTGGGTGGCGCTCCGCGGATGTTCGAGGCCACGAACCCGAGCAGCTCCTCGACCGAGATGTCGTAGCCGGCCAACTCCTCGCGGCGCGGCTCGACGAAGAACTCGAACTCCTTGTCCTGCTGGTACCAGTTCCCGCTCGCGTTCGGGTCGACGTCGCGGATCCGGCTGAACCGCTCGAGCCGGCCGGCCAGCTCCTCGGCGATGTCCTGCACGGTCAGGTAGTTGAACCCGAGCACCTTGAGCCGGTAGTTGGGCGGGCTCGACCCGCCGCCGTAGAAGCTCGGCCCGAAGCCGTACACGCGGACGTCGACGCCGGAGAACCCGTAGCTGTAGGCGACCATCTGGTCCTTGATCGCGACCGGCACGTTCGTGAGCTCGAGCTCCTCGGGGAAGTACGCCTCGATGAGCGCGTAGTTGGCCTGCACGATCGTCTCGAACCGGCGGATCTCGGGCATCGTCGAGAGCCGCGCCTCGAACGACTGCGCCAGCTCATCGGTCCGGTCGAGCCCGGCCCCGCGCGGGAACTCGATGAAGATCCGGATATAGGTGTCGTCGCCGCCGAACCCGCCCCAGTACCCGCCGCGCGACACGTACTGGTCGAACAGGTGGAAGCTGCCGCCCAGCGACCCGACGCAGACGAACAGGACGAGGAAGGGGTGGCGGATGGCGCTCGACAGGAGGGCGCGGTAGCCGCGGATGTAGAACGGCTCGCGGACGCTCGCCCCCGCGGAGGCCGCGTCGGCCACGATCGCTTCGCCGCGCCCGGTGAACCGGGCGGCCAGCGCCGGGACAAAGGTGAACGCGACGAACACGCTGGCCAGGATCGAGAAGCCCACCGCGAACGAGAGCGGCAGGTAGTAGACGCGCAGCTCGCCCTGGAGGAAGACGAAGGGGATGAGGACGACGGCCGTCGTGAGCGTGGCCGCGAGCACGGGGAGCATCACCTGCCGCGCGCCGTCGCTCGCCGCGGTATTCGGCTCCTTCCCCGTCCGCCGGTGCCGCTCGACGTTCTCGAGCACCACGATGCCGTTGTCCACCACGAGCCCGAACCCCCACGCGAGCCCGGCAAGCGTCAGCAGGTTGAGCGAGAAGCCGCCGATATACAGCAGGTTCACGGCGATCAGGACGCTGAACCCGATCGTCGCGAAGACGATGAGGACGGCGCCGAGCGACCGGAGGAAGAGCATCAGCACGAGAAAGATCACGATCCCCGCGGCGATCGCGCGCAGCCGGAGGTCGGTCATCTGCTCCTCGATGCTCTCGCTCTGGTCGTATGCGAGCTCGAGCCGGGCCCCGGTGGGGAGCGTGGCCTGGAGGAGGTCCATCCCGTCGCGGACGTCGGCCGCGACCTGGATCGCGTTCGTGCCCGTCTGCCGGAAGATGTTGATCGAGATCGTCGGCCGGCCGTCGATCCGCGAGAGCCGGGTCGGCTCTTCGGTCAGGTCGCGCACCCGACCGAGATCGCCGACACGGATGGAGCCGTCGGCGCGCGCGAGGACGATCATGTCCTCGATGTCCTCCACCTCGAGCGCCCTGGTGCGGACCGAGATCGCGTACTGGCGGCCATCCAGCTCGACCGACCCGGGCGCGCGCGGCGCCGACATCTCCTGGATGCGCTGCGCGACCTGTTCGGGCCGCATCCCGATCGCCTCGATCTTCCCGCGGTCGAGCTCGACCGAGATCTCGCGCCGGTCGGCCCCACGCACGTTGACGGCGGCCACGCCCTCGATCCCTCCGATCGTCGGCTGGATCTGCTCTTCGGCGATCTGTCCGAGACGCGCGAAGGTGTAGGGGCCGGTGAGCGTGTAGGTGACGAACTGCTCCTGCTCTTCGGCGAACTCCTGCGGCACGTAGCGCGACACGGTCGGCCGCACGCCCGGCGGCAGCTCGTCGCGTACCGAGCTGATCCGCTCGCTGAGCTCGAGCCGCGCGAATTCCATCCGGGTCTCGCGCTCGAAATCGATCTGGATCCGGGCATTCGACCCGGCCCCGCGGGGATCGGCCGACGACGTGGACACGATCTTCTCGACGCCCGTCACCTGCTGGATCACCGCTTCGAGCGGCGCCGTCACGAACGCCTCGAGCGCCTCGGGAGACGCGCCGTTCCACGTCGCTTCGACGGTCAGCCGCGGGAACTGGACATCCGGCACATCCTCCACGGGGATGAGCGTGAAGCTGTATGCCCCGAGCGCGAAGAGCGCGAAGTAGATCGCCGCGGTGGCGACCGGTCGCTTGATGGCGAGATCGATCATGGGTCGGTCCGTTCGAACATCGTTGGGGCGCCACTCGGGGCGCCGGGGACCCTGTCGGGGCCCACTGTCGAGGGGCGCGTCGGAGACCCCGGGGGGCCACCGCGAGAGGAGCCGGCCTCGCCGCTCGCCGGCGCGACGGAGAGCCGCGGCTCGACCATGAGCGAGTACACCACGGGCACGACGATCAGCGTGAGGAACGTCGCCGAGATGAGCCCGCCGATCACGGCGACGGCGAGCGGGGCGCGCAGGTCGGCCCCCGCGCCGATCCCCAGCGCGAGCGGCAGAAGCCCCACCACGGTCGTGATCGTCGTCATGATGATCGGGCGCAGCCGCAGCCGCCCGGCCTCGAGGATGGCGTCGCGCTTGTCGAGACCCGCCCGACGCCGCTGGTTGATGAAGTCGACCTTGACGATCGCGTCGTTCACGACGATCCCGATCAGGATGACGAAGCCGATCCCGCTCATGACGTTCACGCCGTCACCCGCGACCCACAGCGCCGCGACCGCGCCGAAGGCGGCGAGCGGCACGGCGGTCAGCACGACGACGGGCTGGATCAGCGACTCGAACTGCGCCGCCATGATCAGGTAGACGAGGGCGAGCGCGAGACCGAAGGCGAAGACGAGCGACCGGAAGCTTTCGCGCATCTCCTCGTTCTCACCACCCACCCGTATCGTCGTGAGCGCCGGCCGCGCGACCTCCGCGACGATCGGCTCGACCGTCGCGACCGCGGCCGCCAGCCCGCCCGAGGTGACATCGGCGAGCACCTGGATCGTGCGGTTCTGGTCTTCCCGCCGGATCTCGACGGGACCGAAGCCCGTCGTGGGCGTCACGAGCTCGGCGATCGGCACGCCCTTGAGCCTCAACGCGAGCACGTCGGCGAGCGCCTGCCGCTGGTTCTCGGGGATCGTGACCCGGATGTCGACCTTGTCGGCGAAGTCCGCGTACGCGTTCGTGGTCTCGGCACCGCGCAGATACGCCTCGATCGCGTTCGCCACCTCGGTGACCGTGAGCTCGTGGCGCGCGGCGACCTCGCGGTCGATCTCGATCAGCAGCTCGGGCTGCGTCCGCTGGAAGTCGAGCCGCACGTCGGCGAGCGTCGGGATCTCGCGGAGTCGTTCGGCCACCGCCTCGGCGACGGGCACCAGCTCCTCGATCTCGCCGCCCTGGACCTTCACCGCCATATCGGCGTCGCCGAGCGCGAGCGCCCGGCCGAGCGAGGTCGCGCGCCCCGTCTCGATCGCCACGTACTCCGGGTCGACGCCGACGCCCGCGATCCGGTCGCGGAGATCGGAGACGACCTCGTCGGTCGGCCGGCCGCCATCTTCGAGCTGCACGTCGAGGGCGGCGTGGTTTAGCCCCGTCAGCTCGCGCGCGGCCAGCTCGGTGCCCCGCGCACGCCCGACGCGCGAGAACACGCCCGTGACGTCCTCGAGATCGAGCAGTGTCGCCTCCAGCTGGCGGGCAGCCTGGTTGGTCGTCTCGATCGGCGTTCCGACCGGGAGCTCGACCTCCACCCTGAACTGCCGCTCGTCGACCGCCGGCATCAGACCGCGCGGGAGCGTGTCGCCCAGCAGGATCGCGGTCGCCAGGGCCCCCGCCGCGATGACGATCACCGCGAATCGGTGGACGAGAGCCCACTCGAGCGAGCGCTCGTAGCGCTCGGCGAAGCGCTCGAACCCGCGCTCGAACCCCATGAGGAAGGGCCGCGACACCGTACCGAGCACGCGCCCGAGACCCTGGAAGATGTCGCGGAAGGTGAGTCCGACCGAGACGCCGATGTACTTGATCCCGGTGAAGAAGCCGCGTACGGCGGCTGTTCCGAGACGCGGGATCGCCTGGAAGAACCGGACGATGCGTCCGCGCCGGGGCCCCTCCCCCTCCCTCACCTCCTCCACGCCCGGAGACTCCGCGGCGACGCTCCGCATCCGACCCGCACGCGCCGCGAGGACGGGCAGAAGGGTCAGCGCGACGAGCAGGGACGCCACGAGCGAAAAGGTGACGGCCAGCGACAGGTCGAAGAACAGTGCGCCGGCCACGCCCTCGACGTACAGCACCGGGCCGAAGACGGCGATCGTGGTCGCCGTCGATGCGGTGATCGCCGCCGCCACTTCGCGCGCCCCGATCGACGCGGCGACTCGCGCGTCGCCACCCTCCTCGCGGTGACGGAAGATGTTCTCGAGGACGACGATCGAGTTGTCGACGAGCAGCCCGACACCGAGCGCCAGCCCGCCGAGCGACATGATGTTGAGGCTCACGTCCGCCGCGTAGCACAGCGCGAACGCCGCCATCACCGAGATCGGGATGGCGAGCCCGATCGCGACCGGGTACCGGGGGTCGCGCAGAAAAAGGAACAGGACCAGGAACGCGAGCATCCCGCCGAACAGAAGCGCGGTCACGACGTTCGAGATCGCGTCCTCGATGAACTGCGCCTGGCTCGACGCGATCTCGAGGTTCACCTCGGGAAACTCCGCGCGGAGCTGCTCGAGCGTCTCGTCGACCCGGTCGGCGACCCGCACCGTGTTGGTGGCGGCCTCCTTGTAGATCTGGAGCCCGATCGCCGTCTCGCCGTTGTAGCGCGCGATCGTCTCGAGATCGGCGATCGTGTCCTGGACGATCGCCACATCGCGCAGCCGCACCGTGCTCCCTCCGGCGTCGGCGCGCGCGATCACGACGTCCATCAGCTGGTTCACGGCCTGGAACTGGCCGAGCGTGCGGAGCGAGTACTCGAAGCGGCCGCGCTTGATCGTCCCGCCCGGCGCGTTGTAGTTGGCCGCGTCGAGCGCCTCGCTGATGTCGTCGAGCGAGACGTCGTGGACGCCGAGCTGGTCGGGGTCGACGACCACCCGCAGCTCGCGCTCGGGCCCGCCGGCGATCCCGGCGAGCGACACCCCGTCGAGCTGTTCGAGCCGCCGCTTGAACACCGCCTCCGACAGATCGCGCAGGTCGCGCAGATCCGGTCCGCTGACCGCGACGGTCATGATCGGGTCGCTCGTCGGGTCGGACCGCAGGATGACCGGCCGCTCGGAGCCCTGCGGCAGCGCATCGACCAGGTTGTCGAGCTGCTCGCGGGTGTGGAGCGTCGCGAACTCCATGTCGGTGCCCCACCCGAACCGGAGCTGGACGAGCGACTGCCCCTCCTGCGATCGCGAGGTGACGTCGCGCACACCGGGGATCGAGAGGAGCGACCGCTCGATCGGCTCGGTCACATACCGCTCGACCTCGGCGGGCGCCGCGTCCGTATATGTCGTCCACACCGAGAGCGACGGGAACGACACGTCCGGCAGCAGGTCGATCGGAAGCCGCAGGTACGACACGACCCCGAGCACCGCGATGCCCAGATAGAGCATCGAGGTCGCGACCGGTCGCCGGAGCGATACGTCGGGGAGCGCCATCTATCTGATGTCCCCCACGTACTCCTCGAGATCGACCCAGCTCGCGAGGTAGTTGTACCGCGCCTCGATCAGCTGTCGCTCGGCCGACGTGACGGCGCTGATCGCCTGCTGGAGCGCCGTGAAGTCGGTCGTCCCGTTCTGATACTGGAGCCGCGTCATGGTCAGCCGCTCCTCGGAGATCTGAAGCCCCCGCTCGAGGAGGACGAGCGTCTGCGCCAGCTCGTCGATCTGCTGGAGAAACCGCCGGACATCGCGCTCGATCTCGAGACGCCGCTGACGCAGCGACTCCTCGGCCTGCGACCGGCGGGCCGTCGCGCTCTGGGCCGTGGACACGCGGTTGAACCCATCGAACAACGTCCACTGCGCGGAGAGCGAAAGTCCCTGACTGCGGCTTCCGTACACGAACTGGAAGAAGTTGGCACCGGGTCCGAACTGATCCCGCCAGCCCCAGCTGTACCCGAGCGAGATGGTCGGGAGAAAGCGGCTCTTGGTGCCCCACAGCGAGGCGGAGGCGGCGGCCCGATCGGCGTCGAGCGCCCGTAGCTCCGGATCCTCACCGAGGGCGTACGCGACCAGCGTTTCGGAGTTCAGCCCGGAGGCATCGGGGAGCAGCGTGAGATCGACGAGCGTCGTCCCCTCGCTCGCCTCAGCCGGCAGCCCGATCTCCACACTCAACGCGCGCAGATTCGTCTCGAGCTGGCTCGTTTCGTTGAGAAGGCTGATCTCGGCGCTGATCAGGTTCTGTTCGGCACCCAGCACGTCCGAGCGCTCGACCGCCGCGATCTGATAGCGCCGCTCGGCGATCTCGAGCTCGAGCTCGCGGTCGGCGATCTGCTGGCGTGTGAGCTCGAGGAGCGTCTGGCGCCGGATCGCCTCGATGTAGGCGCGCTGCACCCGGGCGGCCACCGCGAGGCGCTGATCGTCGAGACGGCTGCGCGACGCGTCGAGGTTGGCGTCGCTCTCGCGCAGCGATGCGATGAGGCTGGCATCGAAGACCGTCCACGAGAGCCCGATCCCGGTGTTGCCCGATCCGCTCTCGGATGAAAGCGGCTCCGGGAGCTCCTCCGTTTCGCCCTGCGGGTTCTCGAACGTGCTGGTGGTGAACGTGCTGCGGCTCAGCCCCAGGTTCGCGTTCGCGGTCGGGAGAAACGCACCGAGGGCGGCCCGCTTGTCCGCCCCCGCGATGTCGGTCGCGTACCGTGACTGGCTCAGCACCGGGTTTCGCGTGAGCGCGAGGTCCAGCGCCGTATCGAGATCGAGCGTGTCGGGGAGCGTCTCGCCCGGCATCCCCGGCTCGATACCGCGCTCCTGGGTCGCGACCGCGTCCCGGGGGGTGGCGAGCGTCGATGAGAACGCCGCGGCCGTGGCCGCGAGCAGCGCGAGACGCGGGCGCACGGCCCGCAAGGCCGGTCCGCGAACCGGCCGTCGACGGCCGCCAGCCGTCATCGACCGCCCCCGGAGCCGTTCGTCGAACCGCCGGAGATCGCCTCGTAGTTTTCCATGCGGACGCGGGCGTCGTGCGTCAGCGTGGCGTGCCCGTCGATGAGCACGAACTCGCCGCCCACGGGGATGAAGGTCTCCTCCGCACCCTCGGCCGCCGGGATGATCTCGATGAAGCGGTCGTTCTCGAGACCGGTCGTGACGTACTTCCACTGCGCGTTCCCGACGTCGGAGCCCTCTTCGGTCGGCTCGACGACGAAGATCACCTGGCGGCGCGACCGCTCGACGATCGCCTCCTTGGGCACGAACTTGCGGTCGGCGAGCAGACGCCCCGCGATCCGCACGCGGCCGGGCATTCCCGGGACGATCCGCGCCTCGGGGTTCGACAGCCGCACGGTCACGCGCGCCATCTGGGTCTCGGGATCGATCAGCGGGTTCACGCTCACCACGCGCCCCGTGAACGTCTCGCCGGGGAGCGCCGGGAACGTCGCGGACGCCTCGCGCCCCACCTGGACGAGCGGAAGCTCGGAGTGGAGGACGTCCGCGTCGATCTCGATCTGCGAGAGATCGACGACCGTCGCGATCGAGTCGCCGACGCCGACCCGGCTGCCGACCGCGACGGCGAGGTTGGCGACCCGCCCCCCGAACGGCGCCCTGATCTCGGTCTTCGCCAGCTCGTACTCGGCCTCTTCGAGGTCGGCCTGGAACTGATCGAGGTTGGCCCGGATCCGCGCCTGCTGCTCGCGCTCCCGCCGCACCTCCGGATCCTCGATCTGCTCGTCGAACAGCGTCCGGTCGCGGAAGTCCGCCTGCCCACGCTCGAGCGCGGCCTGCGCCCGACGGGCGCGGATCTGGTAGAGCGTGGGGTCTATGCGGACGAGCGCGCTCCCGCCCTCGACGTAGCCCCCTTCCTGCACCGGGACCTCGAGCACGGTCCCCTCGACCTCGGCCTGAAGCGGCGCGGTGCGCAGCGGCGCCGCGCGGCCGTCGGCCGATACCCAGATGACGAAGACGTCGTGCTGGATCCGCGCCGCCTCGACCGGCAGCGCCACCTCGGTCGCGAACGCCTGCGCGCTCGCCGTCGACTGGACGGCTGCGACGACCGAGTCCGCCGACGCGTCGCCCGTCGACTCGTCCCCTTCCTCATCGCCCGCCTGTATCCTGAGGAAGATGCCCGTGAGGGCGGCCCCGAGCGTGAGGATCACGACCAGGGTGACGATGTGGCGTGCTTTCATCGGGCGACTCGCGTTCGGGTTCCCGGAGCGTCATCGGACGGGCGACGGCTCGGCCCGACCGTCGGGCTCCTACTATAAAGTCAATAGTATATGATAAGGCCGCACCGTCAGCGGGCCGGCAACTCATCGACTTCGACCCGTGATCGATGCGAACCGTTGCACCGACCGGACGAAACAACCTGGAACCGCGACATTAACTCGGCGTTAAGAGACCCTCGAAGGGGGGGTGAACGGGTCCCCCCCGCGCACGCCGATCGTCAACGAGTACACGGGAGCGTCCATTATGATCGACCGCTCTATCCGCAACGGCGTCACATTGTTGGAGATGCGACGCGAACCGGCGAACGTCCTCGACCTCGAGTTCGCCGGCGCACTGGAAGCCGCGCTCCGGAGCGCCGGCGAGGACGGCACCGTGTCCGCGCTCGTACTCACCGGCACGGGCGGCGTCTTCTCCGCCGGTGTGGACCTGTTTCGCCTCCTCGGTGAAGAGGACGACTATCTCGACCGTTTCCTGACGGCGCTCGATGGCGTGTTCGGGGCCGCGGCGGAGTTCCCGAAACCGCTCGTCGCGGCGGTAAACGGCCATGCGATCGCGGGCGGCGGGGTCCTGGCGCTCGCGTGCGACGCCCGCGTGATGGCGGCCGGCACCGCCCGGATCGGGCTCCCCGAGCTCAAGGTGGGCGTCCCCTTCCCCTCCTCGGTGCTGTCGATCGCGCGGGCCGTCGTCCCGGCGCACCGGCTGCGCGAGGTCATCCTGTTCGGCCGCACCTTCCACCCCGAGGAGGCGCTCGAGCGCGGGCTCATCGACGAGATCGCACAGCCGCTCGACGTGGTGGACCGTGCCGTCGCGCTCGCGGTCGAGATGGCCGGGGCGCCCGCGCGGTCGTTCGAGCTGACGAAGCGGCTGCTTCGGCAACCCGGCGGATCGACGACCGCGCCGCTCGAGGACGAAGTCCGCGAGGTGTGGGCAGATCCGGCCACGCGGGCGCACATCGCGGACTATCTGGAGGCGACGCTCGGCAAGCGGATTCGCTAGCGATCCAACGCCTCCCGATATTGGGATCAATGCTTGGGAGCAGGAAAACGTTACCGATCCTCCTGATCGCCGCCTGTCTCGGCGTTCGGCCGATCGGCACCATCGGTCAGATTCCGTCTGTCGTCGGGGAGACGACGATCGGCTCGCTGGACGGCGAAGACGGCCCGATCTTCGGGTTGGTGACCCGGGCCGTCGTCGACGGCGAGTTGCTCTGGGTGCTGGACAACCTCGGTCCGACAGGTCAGCTGTCGGTCTTCTCCCTCACCGGGGAGGTGATCGCGCGAACCGGGGCTCGGGGGGAAGGCCCCGGGGAGTTCGGCTTCCCTGTCGCCCTCGCACCGAGCGGCGAGGGGATCGCCGTTTTCGATGTCGCGAACGCCCGCATCTCGACCTACCTGCTGCGCGGCAACGAACTCGGGCTGAACGATGAGATGCGCCTCCCCTTCGCGGTCAGCGATGCATGCGCCCTGTCGGGCCGCATCTTCGTCCTCGGCTTCCACGAGGGCCTGATCCACGAGCTCGACTCCGGCGGAAGCGTCGTTCGTAGTTTCGGCGAGCCGTTTCTGCCCGACGTTCCTTCGGTGGACTTCGGCCGCATTCTATGCAGGGGTCCCGACGCCCTGATCGTCTCATCCACCCACGTTCCCGTGGTCCGGCGATACACGACCGACGGCGCCATGCTGTGGGAGACCGAGTACGAGGGATTCGCGCCGCATCGGATCGAGGCGAACGCGCACGGCGGCCGTAGCTTCAGCGGGCCGCCCGGCGGAGGTCACCCCGACATGATGGCGACGCTGACATCCAGGGCGGATCGCGTCGTGGCCGTGCAGTACGGCCCATTCACGCCGGGGATGCGAACGACCGAAGCCATGACGCAGCTTCGCACCGTTCTCCTGGACTTCGAGACCGGGGTGCCCGTCGACGAGACCCGGGACACGCCCCGCATCGACGTCCTGGCCGATACGATCGCGGTGGCCCACCCGGCGCTGCCGTATCCGCGGGTCGTGGTTTACCGGATCATGTCTTCGAACTGACCGACGAAACCGGTCCCCGCTAAATCCAGTCCTTCGAGCGGAAGTCCCTGAGCGTCTCGGCGAACCGGGCCATGTCGTCGGGCATGCCCATCGACAGACGGCTCCAGTCGAGCATCGGCGGGAACGGCCGCCCCACCGCGAACCCGGCGTCCATCATCCGGTTGTTGTAGGTGAGCAGCTCACCCCGGATCCGGTGCATGATGAAGTTCGTCTGGCTCGGCAGGTGCTCGATGCCCAGGTCGTCGAGACAGTCGGT
>JAWWCR010000058.1:0-24456 GCA_033720355.1 Gemmatimonadota bacterium | reverse complement strand
TAGTGCGCGGCCTGGCCGACGAACCAGACACGGCCGTCCGGAGCGACCATCGGGTCGCGCGGGCGGCTCTCGGGGTAGGGAACCGTCCACTCCTCGATCGTGGGAAGACCGGTCTGCTGCGCCTCGATCGGCACCGCGACCGCCGTCGCGAGCAGAACGAGCGCTCCGAGAACGCCCCTTCGCGATGTCCGGGTCATCATCACTCCTCCGATTCCTGGTTGTCGGACAGCGTCACGTAGCGTGTCAGACGATCGACCTCGCCGTCATCCACGTACTTCCCCATCTCGCGCCGGAACTGCTCGAGGCTCGTGTAGGGACGGTATTCCTTGAACTCGTGCAGCATCCGGTCGCCGACGCCCGGGATCATGAGGATCTGCTCGTCGGTCGCCGTGTTCAGGTCGATCGGGATGAACACGTACATGGCGTACGTGTCGACGACGTCTTCGTCCACGTACTTCCCGATCTCGCGTCGGAAACGCTCCATCCCATCGTAGGGGCGGTACTCGTCGAACTCGTGTGCCATCCTGTCGCCGACGCCGGGGATGAGCATGATCTCGTCATCCGACGCCGTGTTCAGGTTGAGCGGCACCCACATCGCGCCGTACAGCGCCTCGCGCGCGGTCTCGTCCATGTGCGGGGAGATGGCCGCGTCGAGCGCGAGCATGTCCATGAACGGCCGTCCATCCATGATCGCCCCGACGGCGGCGGGCGCGATCCCGTCGATCGCGGCGATCTCGTCCTCCCCCGCGATGTTCGGGTTGACGAGACCGTCCCCCCACTTCAAGACCGGCGCGGCCTCGTCGGTCGCGGGCGTCTCCATCGTTTCGGTGGTCTCGACGGGTTCCTCGGCGGTCTCGGTGTCCGTGCCGGCGCACCCCGCGAGGGCGAGTCCGACCACGAGCGCGAGCGCCGTGCGACCGGGTGTGATATCGAGCGTCCTCATTTTCTTCCTCTCGTCAATCTGAACCGGCGCCAGCCGGCGGAATGCCGTGGACGGCGATCAGGCCCACGAGGCCGAGCGGGATCAGACTGCCCGGTGCGAGCGCCGGGGTGGCGCCCGTGAGGGAATTCCAGACCAGCTCCAGCCCCGCCATCGTCGAGCGCATCTCCAGCTCGAACTCCGCGTTGCCACGGTAATGCAGGACGATCCCCAACACGCCGGCCACAACCAGAAGACCCATCAGGACTCGAAACTGTTGAATCGCGAGCCGGGTCGGCCGAAGGGCAACCGCCCCCACGGAGACCAGCCCGATCGCCAGAATCACGAGCGGGATGATCTGCGTCCACTCCTCCGTATGACCGATGAGCAGCAGCTCGGTTCCCGTCCCGACAAAGCCCAGGGCGAGCACCGCGAGCAGCGGGCGGCGGAGTGCGTCCATCAGATGAAGATGCCGGGGCGGCGGCAGCTCCGCGAGGCCGCTCGCGGGCTTCTTACCTGTCTCTTACGTCGGCCAGGGTCACTATTCGGGCGGTCCGTCGCGCAGCGCGCGACGCGTGGCCGGGATCAGGTAGAGCGTCGACGCGGTCTTTCCGAACGCGAGGCCGATGAACGCCGCCGTGACGCCGACGAGCCCCACCCCCCAGGCCAGAACCGCGAACAGGACCGCGATCGTCAGAACCTCCGACGCGGTGGCGAGGGTGATGGGCCGTGTGCGTCGGTTGCGCATGAGGACGGCGCGTTCGAGCGACAGCCACACGCCCAGGAGAGGCAAGAGGACGACGACTCTCGTTGGGATGGTCGTGTACGCCGCGAGCTCGGCCGACAGCCCCGAGACCGTCCCGTACCAGACGTCCGCGAGCGGCGTGAAGGCGATCGCGGCGAGGACGCCCGTGATGGTGAGTCCCATCTGCCATGCGAAGCGGGACAACTCGGCGAACCCCTCCCGCCGCCGTCCCAGGAGCGCGATCGACGCGTCCTGGAAGCTCAGCCCCAGTGCCCGGAAGATGAAGAGCAGCGAGTGCACGACGGGGAACACGGCGAGCGATTCGACCGGCGCAACCGAGCGTCCCATGAAGAACGTCACCATCGGGCCTACGGCGAGCCCCAGAAGCGAGGTGAGGAGGAGCGGGTAGTAGAACGAGACGATCTCGGGGTACGAGATGGTCGGCGCATCGGGCTCGCCGCGCTCGCCCATCAGGAGCTCACGGATGCTGCGGTGCGCCATGATCCGCGCCGCGATGGCCTCGGCGACGACGCCCGTCGACAGGCTGGCGGCGCCGACCCACGCGCCGGGGAGCTCGAGCACCGGGCCGAACACGATCGCCGCGCTCGCCATCGCCAGAAGCCGGACGACGGTCCCGTAGGCGACGAGACGGGTGCGGCCCGCGCCGATCATGATGCCCTGGAGGAACCGCCGCGCCCCGATCGCCGCCGGCCACGGGAGAAAGAGCCACAGCGCGCCGTATGCCTGGTCGGCGACGGCGTCGGGCAGCGCGAGGACCCCGAGAAAGAGCGCGTCGTTTATCGGCGGGATCACGACGAACAGCAGCGACGCCGTGGCGAACGCGTTGAGCGCGTTGGCGAAGTTCCGCAGGCGGCGGTAGGCCTCGGCGTTCTCCACCAGCGCCGTCGCGGCGCTCATCAGCATGAGCACCGGGGCCTCGACGAGGACCGCGAGCGCCATCGACACGCCGTACGCGGCGAGCCCGATCGTCGGGTCCGCCAGCCGCGCGATCACGGCGGCGAGGAACGGCCCCTCGGCCGCCATCATCAGCCACGTCGCCGCGAGCGGCATCCAGAACACGAAGATGCCGCGGGGTGAGAGGTCCTTGCGGGGAGGGGGTGGCGGTGCAGGCAGCTGTCGGGACCGTGGAGCGGGTGCGTCGTACCGTGAGCGCGCACCTTGCCTCATCCATCGGCGCGAGTCAAACGTGCCTTCGAGCCGTGGTGGTCACGATCGCCGGTGCGCGGGGCACCCGGGGCCCGTCACGGACGGAGGAAGACCGCGGCAAGCGCCATCGCGCCGAGCGCGACGGGTGCGGCGAGGGCCCGAACCTCCCCGCGGCGAACGTGGATCGCCGCCGCGCCGATCATCAACAGAACGAGGCCCCCGGCCGCGACGGTGGCGAGAACCGGCAGGATCCCCGTCACCGTCGGAACGACGAGTCCGACGGCTCCGAGAACCTCGGCCACTCCGATCAGCCGGATACTCGTCGGCCCGAAGTCCTCTACCCACGCCATCGCCGCCCCCTGCGCCAGCAACTGCTCACGCGTTCTGGCGAGCTTCATGCTCCCGGCGCCGAGAAAGGCCGCGGCGAGCAGTCCCTGGAGAATCCACGACACGGTCATGTCCTCTATCCCTTAGATATCTAAGAATATTCGAAAAAAAAACCTACTTCTGGCGATCGGGCGGCCCGCCGGACCCCGCGTGCCGGCCGAGCTTCCGCATCAGGCGAGTCGCCGTCCGTTTCTCGTGAGGCGACAGACCCGCCATGAGGTGACGCAGGTGCTCCACGTGAACCGGGAAGACTTCGTCCATGAGCTTGCGGCCCGCCGGCGTGATCTCGCCTAACACGACCCGCCTGTCCTCGTCCGACCCGTGTCTGCTGACGAGTCCACGCCGCTCGAGCTTCTTGACGACGTAGGTCGTGCTCGCGCCGGTCACGAGGATCCGATCCCGAATCTCGCCGAGCGGCAGGGGCCCCCTGTGATACAGCACCTCGAGCACCGCGAACTCGGTCATCTGGAGCCCATGACCGGCCAGGTGCGGCCGGATCCCCCGCTCGATCGCCTTCAGGGCCCGCGCCGCCGCGATCATGAGACCCAGCGTGAGGGCCCGATCGTCCTCGCCCTCGCCGGATCGCTCTCGGGGGGGCGGGATCGAAGGCAACGTTCGGTGCATACAGTTAGATATCTAAGTACATGCCGCCCGTCAACACCGCCCACCGGACGTCGGTCGCGCTCGCGCGAACACGCGGTATTGGCGGAGCGTCTTCGCACCCCGCGGCGTCGCGGGCGGGTGCGGCGCGGCGGCTACTCCGACTTGAGCACCTCCGCCGGGTCGATCCGCGAGGCGGCTCTCGCCGGGAGGAGGGTCGCCCCCAGCGCGACCCCGAGCAGCAGCACGGCGATCCCCGCGAACGTCGCCGGATCGGTCGCGGAGACTCCGAAGAGGAACGCCTCGGCTGTATCCGAGAGGAGCCAGGCCGCGACCGCGCCGAGCGCGAGACCCGTCCCGATCGGCAGCAGCATGTCGCGGACGACCGCGAGGAGGATTCGACCCCCCGACGCCCCGACGGCGATGCGGATGCCGATGTCGCGGGCGCGGCGCCTGACAGCGTAGCTGACCACGCCGTACACGCCGACCGCCGCGAGGAGCAGCGCCAGGCCGCCCAGCATGGTGAGGAGCACCGAGCCCATCCGCTGCGGCATGAGCGCGCCTCCGACCTGGTCGTCGAAGGTCGCCAGGCTCGTGAGCGACAGACCCGGATCGAGCGATCGGAACCTGTCGCGGACCGCCGGCAGCAGGGACTCGGCGTCCCCCTCCGTCCGGACCACGAGGGTGAAGAAGCTGCTGGCGAGGCTCGGGTTGTGCCGCTGCGGGAAGAAGATGAACGGGCTCGACACCTCGCCGACCGCGCCCCAGGTCGGGTTCTCGACGACCCCGATGACCTCGAACGACTGCTGCTCGTTCAGGTGAACCCGCCCCCCGAGCGCGCTTCGCCCTGGCCAGTACCGCTCGGCCATGTCGCGGTTGATGACGGCGATGCCGGGCGACCCCTCCATGTCGGTGGCCGTGAACTCGCGGCCCTCGAGGACGCGCCCGCCGAGGGCCTCGAAGTACTCCGTGTCGACCAGCACCCAGTCGACCCGCATCTCCTCGTCGGGTCGCGGCTCGTACCCGTCGACCGTGACGAACGTCCCGCGGAACCCGCCGCGCTGGAAGGGAACCAGGGTGGCGAGGCTCGCCGCCTCGACGCCGGGGAGCGCTCGCACGCCCGCGAGCAGATCGGCCCCGAACACCTGCGCCTGCTCGTCGCCGTATGCGAGGAGGGACAGGTTGAACCGCGCCGTGACGGCGCCACGCGGCTCGAACCCGAGGTCCTCGCCGAGGCTGTTCCGGAGCGTCCGCAGAAAGAGCCCCGATCCGACCAGCAGCACGAGGCACAGCCCGACCTGCACGGCCACGAGCCCCTTTCGCAGGGGAGACTGGCCGCCGCCCGTGGATGTCTCGCCGCGTACCGCGCCGATGAGATCGCCGCGCGACGTCTGGAGCGCGGGGATCAGCCCGAACAACACCGCCGTCGCCACCGAGAGGACGAAGGTGAACGCGAGCACCGAGCCGTCGAGGCCGACCCCGAGGTCGCCGATCACGACGCCGCCGGGCAGCTCGAACGACCCGAGCGCGCCGAGCGCGACCGCCGCGACGCCGAGACCGGCCGCCCCGCCGATCAGAGCGAGGATCACGCTCTCGGTGAGAAGCTGCCGGATTACGCGCGAGCGCCCGGCCCCCACCGCCATCCGGATCCCGATCTCCCGGCCGCGCGACGTACCGCGCGCCAGCAGCAGGTTGGCCAGGTTCGCCGTGGCGAGCACGAGCGTCATGGCGACGACGCCCACGAGCAGGAGGACGAACCCCTCGAGGGTCTCCTCGCTGCCGAGCGGCAGGATGTAGCCGTCGATCGGATCCACGGTGATCTGCCGCGGGCCGTCCATTGCCGCGCGCTC
Source organism: Gemmatimonadota bacterium (assembly GCA_033720355.1). GTDB lineage: Bacteria > Gemmatimonadota > Gemmatimonadetes > Palauibacterales > Palauibacteraceae > Palauibacter. Next base: position 18,788 of record JAWWCR010000058.1, on the reverse strand, counting down.
GTCGGGATACTCGTCGCCGAGCGCCGCCGCGAGCACGTCCATCTCGGCCTGCGCCTGCTCGACCGATGCCCCCGGCGCGAGCCGCCCGACGAGCGCCCCGACCCACCGGTTGCCGCGCAGGTCGGGCGCCTCGGGGTTCGAGGCGGCGCCGACCCCCGGGCCGAGCGCCGGCGCTGCGAAGATCGGGAGGAAGACATCGGAGTCCCCGTTCAGGGTCAGCCCGTGGTACCCGGCCGGTGCGATCCCCACGACCTCGAAGGGGGCCCCGTTCAGTCGCACGACGTCGCCGACGATGTCGGGGTCGGCCCCGAACGCCTCGACCCAGAAGTCGTGGCCGAGGACCGCCACCTGCGCGGACGCGTACGGGGCGGCGTCCGACGGCTGGATCGTCCGGCCGGCGTGCGCGCCGACGCCCAGGAGATCGAAGTAGTTCCCCGTCACGAGCATCCCGGTGGCCAGCCGGGCCGACTGCTCCGCGCCCACGTTGAGCGGCACCGGGCTGTAGGCGGCCAGATCGTCGACCGTCCGGGTCCGGTCGCGGTAGTCCACGATGTCCGGCCAGGACGAAGAGCAACGGGGGAATCCGCTGCGGCACGTCGTGTACACCGAGACGAGCCGGTCCGCGTCGGCAACCGGCGGCTCACGCATGAGGGCCTGGTCGGCGACGCTGAAGATGGCCGTGTTCGCGCCGATCCCGAGCGCAAGGGTCAGGATGGCTCCCGCGGCGAACGCCGGGTCGCGGCGCATGTGGCGCCCCACGAGCCGCGTGTCCTGCACGAGGTCGCGAAGGAACGTCGCGCCCCACTCCCAGCGCGCCCGATCCCGCTGGCGGCGCGGTGATCCGAAGGCGCGTCGCGCCCGGGCCGCCGCGTCGTCCGGGTCCAGCCCCGCGCGAACCAGCTTCTCGGTCTCCATCTCGAGGTGGAACGCCATCTCGGCGTCGAGCTCGCGGGACATGCGACCAGAGGTGAACAGGGCGCGGATCCGGAACCAGAGTCTATTCAACCAGCGCATGGCGCCCTCCTCTATGTCGTCGACAGCACGAGTTGCACGGCGTCGGACAGACGCGCCCACCGCGCGGTCTCGACGCCCAGCTGCTTCTCGCCGGCTCGCGTGAGCTCGTAGTAGCGCGCGCGGCGGTTGTTCTCGGTGGTGTGCCAGTACGAGCGGATCCACCCCTCGGCCGTCAGCCGCTGGAGCGATGCGTACAGCGAGCCCTGGTTCACCTTGAGCTCATCGGCCGTGATGCCCTGGATGCGCTCGGAAATCCCCCATCCGTGGATGGGCTCGAGCGAGATGACCTTGAGGATGAGCATGTCGAGGGTGCCCTTGATCATGTCCGACTTCGATCGCGCCACGGTCGCGCCCTTTCTACTGATTGCCGAGAGAAGTTACTCCCGGTAATCAAGTGGAGTTCCCCCCGGAAAGCAAGAGGAGTCCGCGCCGGGAAGTCAGGAGGGGCGCGCGAGCAGGGTCCGCAACACCAGGGCGACGGCGAGGATGGCCGCGAGGGCCGCCACGAACCGGAGCGTCAGGGCGAGCCCTTCCGCGGCGCCGAGGAGACCCGCGCGACCGAGGAGGAAGTTCCAGTCGTGGAGGTGGCCGCCGACGAGCGGGAGCTCCTGACGGACGGCGTCGCCCATGTAGAGCGCGGTGTACATCAGGCTCTCGGCGGCCCACACGCCGCAGACGAGGGCCTCGACCGTGCGCCCGCGCCGGGTGAAATGGACGACGAAGGCGACCGGGAACGCGAGCTGTAGCAGGGTGCCGCCCAGAACGCCGATGACCTGGCCGAGCGGCGAGAAGAGGACGTGACCGGCCTCGTGGATGAGGAGGTTGACGCCATCGATGAAGTGGTACCGGTAGCCGACGACGAGCCACGCGACGTAAATGGCGAGGAGCCCGGCGATCGCGAGCGCCACGCCGCGCGGAAGGGGGCCGCGTGGCGCCGTCACCGGCGTGTCACCGGGTGAGGCGCGGTCTCCGCTCCCGTCTGCCGTCACGCCGGCGGCCCTCCCCCGCGACGTCACCCGCCGCTCGCCGGTCAGCCGTCCGAGAAATCCGGCAGGTCGTACACGACCACGTGCGGCACATCGAGCTCGTCGAGACCGACCGCCACGAGCGAGCCCCGGCCGACCCACGCCACCTCGACGCCGGGCGGCAGCCGCACCGACGCGTACAGCCGGCCGTCGGCGTCGAACACCCGCCACGTCTCGGCTTCGTCGGGAAAGGCGACGTAGTCCAGAATCCACAGATCGCCCGTCTCCGACTCGAACGCGTACGGAAGATCGCCCCGCAGCAGGCCCGAGCGCCCGAATGCCGGCATCCGGTCGGGCGGCGGCTGATCGACCAGCGTCTGCATGAACATCCCGGCGCGCGGGTCGTCCCCGTACTGCTCGCGCCGCGTCTCGATGTACCGCGAGACGTCCGCGGGCGTTACGGGACGTGCCGGCCGGTCCCACCGCACGACCATCGCGATGGTCCCATCCGACCGGGCGCGACGGAGCTCCCACCGGTCGTTGTCGGCGACCGTGATCAGCTCGTCGCCGTATACGATCGCCGTGTTGCGTCCGAACATCCGCTCCGAAAAGCCCGGCACCACGTCGTGGACGTACCGGTCGTTCATCTCGAAGCGGATGATCGTGTCGGCGGTCTCGCCGCCCGGGATGTGCCGGCGCAACAGGCCGAACGATCGGCTCACCGTCCCCGGGTCGGGCATCTCGCGGCTCACCACGTCGTACGAGATGAGGGTGCCGTCTCCCATGAGCCCCACGTAGAAGGCGCCCGGCGGCGTCATCCCCAGATACGACCCGTCCTCCTCGAACACCGAGAAGCGAAAGCCCCGCTGGCTCCACGCGATGAGGGAATCGCCCCGGGTCGCCAGCCGGGCGAGCGCGACGAACTCGCCAGGCCCCTCGCCCTGACCGCCCACGGTCCGCACGTGTGCGCCATCCGCATCGAAGAACCGCAGCTCCGAGGGACCGGCGTCGGCGACCACGAGCTCGCCGTGTGACGTGATGGCCGCGCCGACGATCTCGGTGAACTGGGCCGCCGGGTCGCCCTCGGCCACCCCGAGGTCGAGACGAGGCTGCCCGTCGAGGACGACGAGGCCACCCGGTTCGCCGCGGTTCTCCGCGATCGCGATCCCCGCGCTGTCGCGTGCCGCGAATCCGGCTCCGGACGACGGGGGGCCGTCCTCGCCGCACGAGGTCGCTGCGAGGAGCACCGCAAGCGCGGGAAGTCGTGGCACGCTCCTCGGTGTCATGTCGCTCCTCCGCCGGTGTTTCGGCCGGGCGCCCCCCGGCCGAGGTCGCCCTATCGCGGCGGCCAGTCCGGAAGCGCGCGTCCCGTGGTCCACGGCGCCCCGACTGCCTCGAGCCGCGCCTCGAGCGCCGGCAGGTCGGTCTCGACGAGCTCACGCATGTCGGGGTACAGCTCGCTGAACCGGTCGTACGCGATGCGGTACTGCTCGCGGTGCGTGTTCGTGGGGCCGTGCATCCCCTGCCAGTGCCCGCGGACGACCTGGTTCACGCGACCGACGATCCCCGGCATCTCGGGCTCCGAGCGCGACGCGCGGGTTCGCGAGCCGTTCAGGATCTCGTCGAGGTCCATCATGCGGAGCTCGAGAGCTCGCACGTCCTCGCGCATCTGCTCGGTCGCCTCGGGCCACTGCGCGACGGCCTGCTTCATCGCCCGGATGCGGTCCATCGCGGCGTCCGCGACGCGCTGGGTCCCCGTCACCGCGCGCAGCAGCTGGCCCGTCTCGCGCTGGAACTCGAGCACGGCCGCGGGATCCTGCGGCGGGATCGCGGGGTCGACCATCGGGGCGATCTCGAACGGCGTGGCCCCCACCAGCTCGGTCGCGACCCCGTCCACGCGCTGCGAAAGGGAGACGGTGTAGCTGCCGGGCAGCGCGAGCGGGCCGAAGCCGCCTCCTCCGCCGAAGCCGCCGAAGCCGCCACCGCCCGTGACCGGGTTGTACCCCGGGTACCGGTAGTTCCAGGTCGCGCGGTGGATGCCACGCGACGTCGATCCGTCGACCGTGTTGACGACGTTTCCGCCGGCGTCGCGGATGGTGAGAAAAACCTCGGGCGCTTCCTCGCGGTCCTCGGCTTCGAGCTCATCCCACGTCGGGTAGGGCGTGTCCTCGCCCTCCCGCGCGAGCCGGCGCTCTTCCGCCTGTCGTTCGGCCTGCCGCGTGCGGAGCGTCTCGCCCACGAAGTAGGTGAACGTGACGCCGAACGACGGGTTGTCGGCGGCGTAGTCCTCGGCCCCTCCGGGGCTCCAGCGCAGGTACATGTCGCCCCGCGTGACGGGGAAGATGTGGCCGTCCATGGCGAGGATCTCGTCCGATCGCGCGGCGAGCTCGCGGAGGGGGGTGTAGTCGTCGATCACGTAGAAGCTCCGTCCGAACGTCGCGGCGACCAGGTCGTTCTCGCGCTTCTGGATCTCGAGCTCGCGCACCGGGATCGTGGGCAGTCCGCTCGACAGCTCGAGCCAGCTCTGCCCGCCGTTCACGGATGTGAAGGCCGAATACTCGGTCCCGAGAAAGAGCAGGTTCGGCTCGACGTGGTCCTGCACGATCGAGAACGCCGGGCCCTCGGGCAGGTCGCCGGTGATCTGCGTCCAGGTGACCCCCCGGTCCGTCGATCTGAGCACGTACGGCGAGAAGTCGCCGCGCTTGAAGTTGTTGATGACGGCGAACACGGTGTTCGGGTCGTGGAGCGACGCCTCCACATCGTGGACGAAGCTCGTGTCGGGGACGCCGGGGAACGACCCGATCTCGCGCCAGCTCCCGCCACCGTCCTCGGTCACCTGGATGAGGCCGTCGTCGGTGCCGACGTAGATGAGCCCCTCGACGAGCGGCGACTCCGAGATCGACACGATGTGCCCGAAGACGGAGGTCGACCGGTTCTTGGCCACCGCGTCCACGCTCCACACGCGCCCCATCACCTCGAGCTGGTTGCGGTCGATGTTCCGCGTGAGGTCGCCCGAGATCGGACGCCAGGTAGAGGCCATGTCGTCGGTCTGGAAGAGGATCTGGGCGCCGAAGTAGAGCCGCCGGCTGTCGTGCGGCGACATGTGGAGCCCCGCGTCCCAGTACCAGCGGAGCGGCGGCCCGTCGGCGCTCTCCTGCGGCTGAATGTCCAGCCGCTCCTTCGAGCCCCGGTCGAACCGCGAGAGGACGCCGTGCTGAAGCTGCGAATAGATGATGTCGGGGTTGTCGTAGTCGACGACGGGGTCGAAGCCGTCCCCGCCGAGCGTCACGTACCAGTCGGAGTTCCGGATCCCCGCGTTGTCGAGCGTCTGCGAGGGGCCGCCGAGCGTGTTGTTGTCCTGCGTCCCGCCGTACACGTAGTAGAACGGCTCGTCGTTGGACGTCGCTACCTTGTAGAACTGCGTGAGCGGGAGGTTCGAGAAGAACTTCCAGCTACCCCCGAAGTCGAACGTCTCGTAAAGCCCCCCGTCGTTCCCGACGAGCAGGTGCTCCGGGTCGTCCGGGTCGAACGCCATCGCGTGGAAGTCGACGTGGACGCCCTGCGTCGGCAAACGGCCCCACGTCTCGCCGCCGTCCTCCGACATCTGGAGGAAGGTGTCGTGCGCGTATATGCGGTCGTACCTGTGCGGGTCGGCGTACAGCTCGTGGTAGTACATGGCCGCGCCCGACTGGTAGCTCGACGTGCGCCGCCAGCTCTCGCCCATGTTGTCGGAGCGGTAGGTGCCGCCGCCGTTCGCCTCGACGATCGCGTAGAGCACGTCGGGGTTCTGCGGCGAGATCGCCATCCCGATGCGTCCCTTGTCGCCGCCCGGGAGCCCGCGGTCGATTTCGCGCCACGTGTCGCCGCCGTCGGTCGACTTGTAGATGCCCGACCCCGGCCCGCCGTCGATCATGGTCCACTGATGGCGTCGTCGCTGCCAGGCGACCGCGTACATCCAGTCGGGGTTCCGGGGGTCGAAGTAGACCTCGTGGACGCCGGTGTGTTCGTCGATCTCGAGCACGGCCTCCCACGTCTCTCCACCGTCGGTGGTCCGGTAGAGACCCCGCTCGCCTCCCGATGCCCACAGGTTGCCGATCGCCGCGACGTAGACGACGTCGGAATCGTCGGGGTGGATGGCGACCATCCCGATGTGACGCGATGTCTCGAGGCCCATGTTCTCGAACGAGCGACCCCCGTCGATCGATCTGTAGATGCCGTCGCCGTAGCCGACCGAGCGCTGACCGTTGTTCTCGCCCGACCCGACCCAGAGGGTGAGGTGGTTGGACGGGTCGAGCGCGATCGCGCCGATCGAGTACGAGCCGTAGCTGTCGAAGATCGGGTCCCACGTGGTGCCGGCGTTCGTCGTCTTCCACACGCCGCCCGACGACGCCGCCACGTACCAGACGCTGCGGTCGGTCGGGTCGATCGCGATATCCGCGATCCGTCCCGAGGCCACGGCCGGTCCGATGCTACGCCAGCGCATGCTCGAGAGGAGGCCCGACGTGAGGCCGGGCGCCTCGTCCTCGTCTCCCGCCGGCTGGGCGGCCAGCGGCGCGGCCGCCGTCACCGCCAGGTATGTGGCGAGGAGCGCCCTCGACAGGAGGCGGAGCGCGGAACGGTCGGCGATCGACGGGATCGGGGGACGGATCATCGTGACGTCACCTCTGGTGCAGAGACGTGTTCGGGCCGCGTGGCGCATGCGAGATCAGGAGCGGGAAGGTATCTCTCCCGTTCCCTGACCACGACACCTACCGGAGGGCCGACGATTGATCGCTTCGATTCCGACCCCGCGAGGTGCCCGCTCGCTATGCCTGGCCGCCGTCCTCTCGCTGGCGCCGGGCGCCGCCGCGCCGACCGAGGGGCAGATCATCAATACGCTTCGCCGGTGGTCCGACGCAGAGCCCGGGTGGAGCGGCGACGTGGAGGGGACGCTCGCGCTCGCCGAGGGCAACACCGAGTACCTCGAGCTGACGGGTGGGGCGAACGTCCAGCTGGTCGCCGAGCGGCACCGTCTGCGGGGGCTCGGGTCGGGGTCGCTGAGGCGCGCGAGCGGCGAGAAGATCGCCGAGTCGATCCTCGCCCACGTGCGTCACAACTACAGTCTGACCGCGCTCGTCTCGACGCTGGTCTTCGTCCAGTATCAGGCCGATCCGTTCCGACGGCTCGCGCGGCGCACGCTGCTCGGCGCCGGAGCGCGTCTCGACGTGGTGCGGCGCGAGCGGTGGGAGGCCGCCCTCGGCCTCTCGTACATGTACGAAGGGGAGGAGATCACCGACGACCCCGACCGCGGCATCGAGAGGGAGGGACGCGGGTCGTTCTTTCTCAGCGCGATCGGCGACCTCACCGAGACCCTGCGTGTGGACGTGAGCACCTTCTACCAGCCGCTGTTCTCGGACTTCGCCGACGCACGGGCGTACACGGCCGCATCGCTCCGTCTCGACATCGTCGGCGAGCTCGATCTCATCGTCCGGTTCGACCTGACCCACGACTCGCGGCCCCCCGAAGACGTCGAGCCGACCGACATCCGTCTGAGCACGGGGCTCGTCTTCGACTTCTGACGCGTGCCGGGCAACGAAGGGAGCGAAACGGTTGTTTCAGTGTAGAGGGCCGGGAAAGTTTCGTCATAGATAGCGGAGACCGGCGGAACCGCGCAGGATAAGGCGGTTTCGGGCCACGATTGTCGTCGACCGGAGGGGCGAACGCAGCGCGTGTTCGAGTTTCTGTTCAACTACCGCCCCGTGGTCTTCGAGCGTGGTGAGCTCCTCCTGGCACTCCCCCTGTGGGTCTACGCCCTGTCGCTGCTCGGGGTGGGGGCCGCCGTCCCCTTCGCCCTCCGCTACCGCGACATCGGACCGACCGTGACGACGCGGGACCGCTGGGTGCTCGGCGCGCTGCGAGCCGGCGCGATCGGGGTCCTCCTGTTCGCGCTGTTCCAGCCCGTCCTCCTCGTATCGACCGTCGTTCCGCGCCGGAACTACGTCGCGGTCCTCCTCGACGACTCGCGCAGCATGCGGATCGCCGACGAGGGCGGGGCCCCGCGCGCGAACCGGGTGATCGAGATGTTCGGGGGCGCCGGGGCCGACACGCTCGCCGGGGTGGACGAGGCGGGGGCGCTTCGGCGCGCGCTCGAGGACCGCTTCCGCCTCAGGATGTACTCCTTCGATTCGGACGCCGTCCGCGTCGACGCGCCCGAGACGATGACGTTCGCCGGCGAGACCACGAGCCTGCCGGCGGCGCTCGACCGGGTCCGGCAGGAGATGGAGGGTCTGCCCGTCTCGGGCGTCGTCGTCCTCTCGGACGGGGCCGACAACGCGGACGAGCCGATCGCCGAGACCCTGCTGGCCCTTCAGGCCGACGGACTCCCCGTCCACACCATCGGGCTCGGTGCCGAACGGATCGTGCCCGACGTCGAGGTCCGTCGGGTCGAGCTGCCGCGCCGCGCGCTCGAGGGGACCACGATGGTCGCGGACGTGATCCTGTCGCACGCGGGTCTCGCCGGCCGCACCGTCAGGCTCGACGTCGAGGACGATGGCCGGATCGTCGGGTCGCAGCAGGTCGAGCTCGGCGTCGATGGCGAGATCCCCGCGCAGCTCCAGTTCACGCTCGAGGAGTCCGGGCCACGACGGCTGACGTTCGCGGTCCAGCCCGTCGAGGGCGAAGCGGTGACCGAGAACAACCGCCGCGAGGCCCTCCTCGAGGTCGGGGACGAGCGCAGGAAGATCCTCTATTTCGAGGGCCAGGTGCGTCCCGAGATCGGGTACACGCTCCGCGCCGTGAAGGACGACGAGAACCTCCAGGTCGTGACGCTCACGCGTACGGCCACCGAGAAGTTCTTCCGCCAGAACGTGGATGGACCGGACGAGCTGCCCGGCGGGTTCCCCGGGACCCGCGAGGAGCTCTACCGGTACTCGGGGCTCATCCTCGGCAGCGTGGAGGCGAGCTTCTTCACGCACGACCAGCTTCAGATGATCGCGGACTTCGTGGGACAGCGCGGAGGCGGGCTGCTCGTCCTCGGCGGTCACCTCGCCCTCGCGGAGGGCGGCTACGCGGGCACGCCGCTGGCCGACGCGCTCCCGGTCGTCCTCGAGACGGGGGGCTCGGAGCCGCTGGCGGAGATCCTCCCCGAGCTCACCCCCGCCGGCCGACGCCACCCGGCGATCCGCCTCACGGGCGACTCGGAGACATCGGCGGACAGGTGGGGCACGCTGCCGCCCCTCACGTCGGTGAACGTCGTGACGAGCGTGAAGCCGGGGGCCGTGACGCTGCTCGAGGGGGTGCCGCTCGCGGGCGGCGACGACCGGGTCCTTCTCGCGTATCAGCGGTACGGCCGGGGGACTTCGATCGTGTTCAACGCCCAGGACCTGTGGATGTGGCAGATGCACGCCGACATCCCGCTCGAGGACGAGACGCACGAGACGCTGTGGCGTCAGCTCTTGAGGTGGCTCATCCACGACACGCCGGGCCGCGCCCGGCTCGACCTCATCGAGGACGCCGCGGCGATCAACCAGCCCATGACGATCCGGGCCGAGATCGAGGACGCGCGGCACCTGCGCGTGAACGGCGCGGACGTGTCCGCGACGGTGACCGGGCCGAGCGGGGTCGCGCACGAGGTCCCGCTCGAGTGGACGGTGGAGCGCGACGGCGAGTACGAGGGCCGCTTCACCCCGGACGAGCCGGGTCTGTACGAGGTCGAGGTGACCGCGGCGTCGCGGGGCGGCGACGCTGCGCGGCTGGTGGGCGAGGGGATGGCCAGCACCGGCGTGGCGGGCGACTCGGTCGCGGCGACGGGGTACTTCAGGGCAGGTCCGCAGCAGCGCGAGCAGTTCGCCGCAGGACGGCGCACCGAGCTGCTCCGCCGCATCTCCGAGGAGACGGGCGGGCGGTCCTACTCATACGACGACGCCGGTCTGCTCGCCGAGGAGATCCAGTACACCGAGAGCGGCGACACCCTCCAGGAAGAGCGCCCGCTCTGGAACATGCCGATCCTGTTCATCGCCATGGGGCTGCTGCTCACGGCCGAATGGACGTACCGGCGCCGGCGGGATCTCGCGTGACTGCGGCGGCCGTGCAGGGCGCCGCGCTCGCGCTCGCGGTCTCCGGGCTCGTCGGCGACCCCGGGGTCGTCGCGGCGCAGGGATCGGGGGGCGGTGCGCCCTCGACGCACCTGATCGTCGTGACGGGGCTCGGCGGGCAGCCCGAGTACTCTGATCTCTTCTTCACGCAGGGCAAGTCGCTGATCGAGGCGGCGCGCGACCGGTGGGGCGTCCCGGGCGCGAACATCACCTGGCTGGCCGAGGCCCCCGACAGGGCACCCGAACAGATCGCCGACCGGTCGACGAAGGAGGCCCTCGAGACGGCGATCGCGGCCACCGCCGGGCGGGCGGGTCCCGCCGACGGCGTGATGATCGTCCTCATCGGGCACGGCTCGGCGGCCGGCGACGAGTCGAAGATCAACCTGCCCGGGCCCGACGTGAGCGGCGCGGATCTGGCCATCGCGCTCGGGGCGTTCACGACGCAAACGGTGGCGATCGTCAACACGGCGAGCGCGAGCGGCGGCTTCGTCGGCGAGCTCTCCGGCGACCGGCGGATCGTCGTCACCGCGACGCGCTCGGCGCGCGAGCAGGAGCGCACTTACTTCGGCTCGTACTTCGTCGACGCCTTTCTCGATGACGGGGCCGACACCGACAAGGACGAGCGGGTCTCGCTGCTCGAAGCGTTCCAGTTCGCGGCGGGCGAGGTCGCTCGGCGCTACGAGCGCGACAACCAGCTCCTCACCGAGCATGCGATGCTCGATGACAACGGCGATCGCGAGGGGTCTGCGGAGCCCGGCACGACCGGCGCGGATGGCGCGCTGGCCGGGACGTTCTTTCTCGCCACGGCGGGTCGCGAAGTCGTCGAGGCCGCGGCGGACGATCCCGAGCTGGCGGCGCTTCTCGCCCAAAAGACGCGGATCGAGACGGCGATCGCCGAGCTGCGCAGGCTGCGCGACTCGATGGACCCGGCCGTGTACGACGCCGAGCTCGAGACCCTCGTGCTCGAGCTGGCCGCGACGAACCGTGCGATCCGGGATCAGGGAGGTGGCAGGTGATGGGCCGCTCCGCCCCGACGCCGCGTTTGTGGCCCGTCCTCGGGCTCCTGTGGCTAGTCCCGATCCCGGCGTGCGCTCAGGACGTCGAGTCGGCCGATGTCGGGCTCGCGCGCGAGGCGTTCCAGACGGGCGACTACGACGAGGCGGTGCGCCAGTACGGAGCCCTGGCTCGCGAGGGACGCGACTACCCGACGGCGGCCCGCGGGTGGGCCGAGTCGCTCGCGATCACCGGCGAGTACGAGGCGGCACTCGACGCGCTCGACGAGGCGCGCACCGGGGCCGCGAATCCGGTCGAGCTCGATCGTGTCCGCGGCGCCGTCCTCCGCGTCGTCGGTCGTCTCGACGAGGCCGAGACCGCCCTCCGCCGCTCGATCGACGGAGCGGCCTCCGATGCCGAGCTCGCACGGCTCGAGCTCGGCGAGCTTCTGTGGCGGCGGGGCGACCGCGACCGCGCCATCGCGATCTTCGACGGGTTCATCGACTTCTACAACGCGTCCGTCGACCCGACCGCCGCCGAGCTGACGGCCGTCGGTACGGCGCTCACCTATCTCGGCCGACGCGACTCCGGGCTGTTCCACGACGCCGTCCGCGCCTACGGCGAGGCGATCGCCGCCGACCCGGGCGATCCGATGCCCCGCATCCTGATGGCCGAGCTCTTTCTGTCGAAGTTCGACAGCCGCGAGGCCGGCACCCTGCTGGACGAGGCCGACGCCCGGAACCCCGACCACCCGCGCGCCGCCCTGACCCGGGCGCGCCGCGCGAAGTTCGACGGCTCGTACGCGGCGATCGAGCTGACCGAGAGATCGCTCGAGATCAACCCGAATGACCCGGTGGCGAGGGCCTTTCTCGCCCGGCTCTACGTCGATCTGAACGACACGGGACGTGCGGCGGGCGAGGCCCGGCGGGCGCTGGAGACGAACCCGGTGTCGCTCGAGGCGCTGACCGAGCTTGCCGCGATCGCCCACCTCGAGGACGACGCGGAGGCCTTCCGTGCCCACCGCGACCGGATCCTCGCCCTGAACCCGGCGTACTCCGAGTTGTTCGAGGCGCTGGCCGAGGCGGCCTACCGGACGCACCGCTACCGCGACGCCGTGGAGTTCGCCGAGGAGGCGGTGGCGCTCGACAACACCGCCTGGTCGGCCTACGCCGCCCTGGGTCTGAACCAGCTGCGAGTGGGCGAGCTCGAGACGGGCCGCCAGACCCTGGAGAGCGCGTTCGCGGGCGATCCGTTCAACCTCTGGGTCAAGAACACGCTCGACCTCCTCGACGAGCTCTCGGCGTTCGAAGAGACCCGGAGCGACCGCTTCGTCTTTCTCATCCACCCCGACGAGTCCGAACTCCTGTCGATCTACGCCCCGGAGCTCGCGGAGGAGGCGTTCGACGCGATGTCGGCCCGGTACGGCTACGAGCCCCCGACGCCGATCTCGGTCGAAGTCTACGACCGGCACGCCGACTTCTCCGTCCGCACCGTCGGCCTCGCCGGAATCGGGGCCCTCGGCGTGAGCTTCGGCTCGGTGCTCGCGATGGACTCGCCGGGCGCGAGACCGGAGGGCGAGTTCAACTGGGGCTCGACCCTGTGGCACGAGATCTCGCACGCCTTCACGCTCGGGTATACCGACCACCGCGTGCCGCGCTGGCTCTCGGAAGGCCTCGCCGTCCTCGACGAGCGGCACGCGCGCGACGGGTGGGGCGGCGATGTGAGCCCGGGTTTCCTCCAGGCGTTCCGCGACGAGCGGCTTCCCTCGCTCGCCCGGTTCAACTACGGGTTCGTGCGACCGGAGTACCCGGGGCAGGTCCAGCACTCCTACTACATGGCGTCGCTTCTCGTGCAGATGATCGAGGAGGAGGACGGCTTCGCCGCGATCCTCGCGATGCTCGACGGCTACCGCGACGGGCTCGAGACGCCCGCGGTGTTCGAGCGCGTCTTCGGGCTCGACGCCGATGCGCTGGACGAGAGGCTGTCGGCCTACATCGAGACCCGGTTCGCGCCGGCGATCGCGGCTCTGGACGAATCGCAGCCGGGCGGCGGCGAGTTTCTCGCGCTGCTGACCTCGGCGCTCGCCCACCGGAGCGAGGGACGAACCGACGAGGCGATCGCCGCTCTCGAGCGCGCCCGCGAGGTGTTCCCCGAGTACGCCGGCGCCGACGCGCCGACCCTTCTTCTCGCCCGCATGCACCGCGAGCGCGGCGACGACGACGCGGCCCTCGAGGCGTACCGCGCATATACGGCCCTCAACGAGAACCACCTCGAGGCGCACGTCGCCCTGGCCGAGCTCGAAGAGGCCGCGGGAAACGCCGCGGGGATGCGCGACGCCCTCGAACGCGCCCTGTGGATCGACCCCTACCGGCAGGACGTCCACGAGAAGCTGGCAGCGGCCGAAGAGGAGGCGGGAGACTGGAGCGCGGGGGTGCGCGAGCGCCGCGCGCTGCTGGGTCTGGACCCCAACGACCGCGCCGCGGCCTACTACCGGCTCGCGCTGGCGCTGTACCGGGATGGCGATACGGCGGCCGCTCGATCGACGGTACTGAGGGCGCTGGAAATCGCTCCCAATTATGAAGATGCGATCGATCTTCTAATACAGATTCGAGGGGGTGGTCGGTGAGCCCGGGCGCGCGCAGGCCGCGTCTCGCGGGCGTGTCGCTCGCGGTGCCGAGAGCGATGGCGGTCTCGGCCGCCGTCGCGCTCGTCTCCCTGGCGTCGCCCATTTCTCTCGGGGCGCAGGAGCGCGACCGCGGCGGGTCGAATCTGGGGTTCGACCCCGGCGGATATCAGCAGTTCAACACGAACTACACCGGGCACTTCACCTTCGTCCGCCTGATGTACCGGACAAGCCCGCGTCGGGCCTACCGGAACCCCGGGTGGGCGCACGACTACCCGGTCGCGGAGCGCAACTTCGGCAAGATCCTCAGCGAGCTGACGACCATGACGCCGTGGCTCGGCGGCAGCAACGTGCTCGCGATGGACGACCCCGAGCTGTTCAAGTACCCGGTCGCGTATCTGTCCGAGCCCGGCGACTGGGAGCTCTCGCAGGAGGAGGCGGAAACGCTCCGCGCGTACATCCTCAAAGGCGGGTTCCTCATCATCGACGACATGAGCGGCCCGTGGCACTTCGAGAACACGGTCCGCATGCTCCAGTACGCGCTGCCCGACCTGCGCGTCGTCGAGATCCCCATCGAGCACCCCATCTTCGACTCCTTCTTCCACCTCGAAGAGGAGGCGATCCACAGTCTGGGGCCCTCGTCCGGTGGACGGTTCCGGGGCGGCGGAGGGCCGGCGCGGGCGAGCTACTGGGGGATCTTCGAGGACAACGATCTGGAGGACGGCCGTCTGATGGTCGTCATCAACCACGACAACGACATCGGCGACTACATGGAGTGGTCGGACAGCGGCTTCGTCCCGATCGCGCTGTCCAACGAAGCTTACAAGCTGGGTGTGAACTACGTGGTGTACGCCTTCACTCACTGAACCCAGAGTCCGCCGTCACGACGACGGACTCGCTGCCCCGGTCGCTCGATCGAGAGACCGGGATCCGAAGAGGAAGACATGGAAGCCCACCCCGAGGAAGGAATCGTCCCCGAAGGCGGCCGGGGCGTCGAGACCCCGGAAGCGGCCGAAGCCCGGGAGCCGGCCGAGCAGGTCGCGGCGCAGACCCGCTCGGCGGACGACGCCGAGCTGGCCGAGCGGCTGCGTCTCGCCGGCGAGGGGATCCGGCGCGAGCTCAAGAAGGTGATCGTCGGGCAGGACGACGTGGTCGAGCAGGTCCTCCTGTCGCTGTTCGCGGGTGGGAACAGCCTGATCGTCGGTGTGCCCGGGCTCGCCAAGACGCTCCTTATCCAGACGCTGGCCGACGTGCTGGACCTGGATTTCAACCGGATCCAGTTCACGCCCGACCTCATGCCCTCCGACATCACCGGCACGGACATCATCCAGGAGGATCCGGAGACGGGCCGGCGTCACCTGACGTTCATGGAGGGGCCCCTCTTCGCGAACATCGTGCTCGCCGACGAGATCAACCGGACGCCTCCCAAGACTCAGGCGGCCCTGCTCGAGGCCATGCAGGAGAAGCAGGTCACCATCCAGGGGCGGACGTACGACCTCCCGCGGCCCTTCTTCGTGCTCGCGACCCAGAATCCGATCGAGCTCGAGGGGACCTACCCCCTCCCCGAGGCGCAGCTCGACCGGTTCATGTTCCACATCAACATCGACCACCTGCCGGAGGACGAGGAGCTGGAGGTCGTCCTCACGACGACCCGGGTTGCCGGCGAAAGGCCGGTGGCGGTCATCCACGCGGAGGATATCGTCGCCTACCAGCAGCTCGTCCGGAAGGTACCGATGCCCGAGCCGGTCGCGCGCTACGCGGTACAGCTCGCGCGTCGCACGCGGCCGGGGCGTCCCGACACGCCCGACTACATCAAGCAGTACGTGGCGTACGGGGCGAGCGTCCGGGCGGCGCAGTACCTGGTGCTCGGCGGCAAGGCGCGGGCCCTGCTGCGCGGCGAGGTCACGGTGTCCTTCGACGACATCCGCGCACTGGCCACGCCGGTGTTCCGGCACCGTGTGCTCACGAACTTCCACGCCGAGTCGGAGAGGGTCTCCACGGACGACCTGATCGAGAACCTGCTCGCCGACGTCAAGCCGCCGGCCTCGGGGATGTGACCGGTGCGCGCACGAATCGCTTCGAAGGGGGCTCCCGGGGCGCAGTTCCTCGACCCGACGGTGCTGACGCGGATCGGCAACCTCGAGCTGCTCGCCAGCTCGGTCGTGGAAGGTTTCATCGCCGGTCTGCACTCGTCTCCCTTTCTCGGGCTGTCGCTGGATTTCGCGGCGCATCGGGAGTACATGCCGGGCGACGACATCCGGAACATCGACTGGAAGGTGTGGGGCCGGACCGATCGTTTCTACATCAAGGAGTACGAGGCCGAGACCAACGCGAACGTCTTCTTCGCGCTCGACTCGTCCCGCTCCATGTCCTACGGCTCCCGCGGGATCACCAAGCTGGAGTACGCGAAGTACCTGACCGCGTGTCTGGCGTACCTGTCCGCGAGCCAGCGCGATCGCGTCGGGGCCGCGGTCTTCGGCGCCCGGCTCCAGGACTACGTGCGACCCTCGGTACGCAATCGGCGTCTGGTGCTCGCCACGCTCGACCGGGCCGAGGCCACCGAAGCGGGCGACCTCGTCAAGCCGCTCACGCAGATCGCCGAGAGCCTGGTTCGGAAGGGGATCGTCGTGCTCGTGTCGGATCTGTACGCCGACCCTCGGGAGGTCATCAAGTCGCTCGGGGCGCTCCGCACCAAGGGACACGACGTGATCGTGTTCCACATCCTGGATCCCGCGGAGGTCGATTTCCCGTTCGAGGCGCCACGCTCGTTCGAGGATCTCGAGACGGGCGAGCGGCTCCCCGTGACCCCCGATGACATGCGCGAGGAGTATATGGCGCTCCTCGAGGGACACGTGGGAGAGCTCACGCACACGCTCACCGATCACGGGATCGATCACGAGATGATCGTGACGTCCACGCCGCTCGATGTCGCGCTCTTCCAGTACCTGTCGTATCGCGCGCGGCGGCTGAAGGGCAGGTCGTGATGTCGTTCTTGACGCCGCTCTTCCTCGCCGGTCTCGGGCTTCTCGCGATCCCGGTCATCATCCACCTGACGCTTCGGCAGCGCAGTGAGGTGACGGGGTTTCCGTCGCTCATGTTCCTACGGAAGGTGCCGTTCAAGACGTCGAACCGGCGCCGTATCCGACACCCGCTGTTGTTCGCGCTGCGATGTCTCGCGATCACCCTGATCGTGGCGGCCTTCGCGCGACCCTACGTGACGGGCGGGGCGGGGGCGACGGGCGAGTCGGCGCGCGATGTCGTCATCCTGCTCGACACGTCGGCGAGCCTCCAGTTCGCGGACAGGTGGGACACCGCGATCGACGAGGCGCGCGGCGTGCTCGACGCGCTCGTCGAGGGCGACCGGGCCGCTCTGATCACCTTCGACGAGAGCGCCGAAGAGCGCGCGAGCCTGACCGGCGACCTGCTCGCGGTGCGGGCGGCGCTCGACCGGGTCGAGCCGACCGATCTCGGAACGAGGATCGAGTCGGGGCTCCAGCTTGCCGGGCGCGTGCTCGACGAGTCGGAGCGGGCGCACCGCGAGGTCGTGCTGCTCACCGACTTCCAGCGGACCGGGTGGGAGGACGCCGGGCGGTCGCGGCTCCCCGACGGCATCTCGCTCACGCCGCTCACCCTCGCCGACGACCGTGGCGACAACCTCGCGGTGGCCGACGCGCGGTTCTCGGGCGGCGATGGCGGACGGTTCAGGATCATCGCCCGGATCGCGAACATGGGCGATCGCGAGGTCACGGGGCTTCCCGTCTCGCTCGAGCTGGCCGAGCGTGCGGTCGCGACGCGCGAGATCGACATCGGGCCACGTGGTGCCGCGACGGTCGCGTTCGACGACGTGCCCCTCCCGGCGGGTCCAACGCGTGGACGGATCTCGATCCCCGGCGATGACCTCGAGGTCGACGACCGGCTGCTCTTCATGGCGACCGCCGAGCCCGGGCTCGAGGTTCTGATCCTCGAGGGTGCGCGCGGACGGACGGATCGCAGCCTGTTCGTCGAGCGGGCCCTCCAGATCGGAGACGCCCCGCGGATCCGCCCGGTACGGCGTCCCGCGGGCCAGCTCGAGCAGGCGTGGCTCCAGGCGGCGTCCGCCGTGGTGGTGAACGACGCCAATCTGACCGACGACGGTCGCGCGAATCTGCTCGCGGACTGGGTCGAGGGCGGCGGGGCGCTGTTCGTCGCGCTCGGATCGAACGCCGATCCCGCTCAGTGGGCGGGGTCGGCGGCGGGACTGCTCGGCGGCCGGACCCGGGCCGTCGAGGATCGAACGTCCGCGGGGGGAGTCCGGCTCTCGTGGCTCGACTACGACCACCCGATCTTCGAGTTGTTCGCCACCCCGCGGAGCGGGGACTTTTCGGAGGCGCGCTTCTTCCGCTTCCGGGCGTTCGAGCCCGGCGAGGACGCGCGGGTGCTCGCCCGGTTCGAGGACGGCGAGCCCGCGCTCGTCGAGCACGTCGTCGGCGAGGGCCGCGTGCTCGCCTGGATGTCGACGCTCGACCGGTTCTGGAACGACCTCGCCCTCCAGCCCGTCTTCCTGCCCTTCCTGCACCGCTCGCTGCGCCACGCGACGCGGTACCGCGAGCCGCAGCGCTGGGTGTCGACGGGCGGCGTGCTCGAGCTCGGCGCCCTCGCGGGCGGGGGCTCGCAGGCGGGCGCGGCGGCCGCGCTCGAGAAGGAGTGGGTGCTCGTGAACCCGGATGGAGATCGGTCGCCGATCGAGCTCGTCGACGGGCCCAACTGGATCGCCTTCGAGCGCGCCGGGTTCTACCAGATCGAGGAGCTCGACGCGAACACGGCGCCAATCACGGTCGCGGTGAATCTGCCGCTCGCCGAGTCGGATCTCGCGCCCGTCGCGCCCGAGCGGATCGCCGGGTCGGTGGTCGGGGCGGGTGGCGCGCCGGAGACGGCCGGGGGCGTGGGAGTCGTTCTCGAAGATGAGCCGGTGCGACGCGAGCTGTGGTGGTGGCTGTTGCTCGCCGCGGCCGCGGTGCTGGTCGCGGAGAGCGTGATCGCCAACAGGTGGACGAGAAAGCTGCCGACGTCGGGGCTTGCGAAGACGACGACGGCATGACGATGTGTGTGAGGTGTGAGAGTGGCGCCCGGTGGCCCCGGGCG
>JAWWCR010000057.1:0-25070 GCA_033720355.1 Gemmatimonadota bacterium | reverse complement strand
TCGGCGCGGGGGGGTCGCGCGGTTGATCCATCGTCTCTCCTCCTCGCCGTAGCGCTGCTACGACTCGTCGTCGTTCCTAGCCTGAACCACGCGAGACCCCTGCGCGCGACCCCCTGGGGTTCTTCAGCAGCCTCCTAGGGAACGCCGCCCACCCGAGCGCCGCGGGCTGTCATCACCTGCTCGACGCTCGACCCGGTTCGCAGGGCCTCCGCCGCCACCTCGACCGCCTCGAAGATCTTCGTATAGCCCGTGCATCGGCACAGATTGCCCGACAGCGCCTCGGCAATCTCCGCCCGCGTGGGCGCCGTGTTGCGGGCCAGCAGACCGGCCGCCGAGCACAGGATCCCGGGGGTGCAGAAGCCGCATTGCGCGCCTCCAGTAAGATCGAAGGCGTCCTGGAGAGGGTGTGGGGCCGGTCCCTCGGCGAGGCCCTCGACGGTCCGAATCTCGCGCCCGGCGGCCTCGTGCACGGGCATGATACACGAGAGCACCGCCTCGCCGTCCATCAGCACCGTGCAGGCGCCACAATCTCCCTTGTCGCACCCCTGCTTCGAGCCGGTCAACCCGAGCACGTAGCGCAGCGTCTCGAGCAGCGTGTAGTGGCTGGGCACGCCCGTCTCGCGGCGGTCACCGTTTACCCTGAGCTCGAGGATGGTCTGCATGGCCACGAAGCTGTCCGGGACCGCGAGGGCGGGCAAGTCGGACGGCCGGTCGCCGGTGGCGTGGGGCTTGCCTCCCTCGGTGCGCCGAATCCGCCCGGTCCACCGTCTGCACGACCGGGAATTGGAGAGAACGGCCGGGACATGCTCGTATCGATGACCGGGGCCCGCTGTACTCGGATTGCAATATGGCCGGAAGCCCGCAAAATCCGCGATCCAGGCTTGACTCGGGGCTGTTGCCGGGTCTGCCGGGGGGTTCGTCCCGTCCCGTCTGGGAAGGGCTGTTCGTCGGGCTGCTCGCCATTACCGCGGCTATCTACGGCTCGATCGTCGTCGGGCGAGAGAGCGCGGACCGCGCCCCCCTCCTCGGCATGCGCGAGGGGCTCGAGCTGCTCGAGGTCGAGCGCGACGTCTCGATCGCCGCCGCGGCCTTCAGCGCCACGCTTACCATGCAGATGTACGAGGGCGGTCACGAGGAGGAGCTCTCCCTCCGCGGCGAGGTTCTCCACCAGAGCATGCGCGAGGCAGCCGCAAGGCTGGACGCGATGTCCCCGTCGCACGGCTGGTCACAGACGCACGAGGACATGAGCGAGTCGGTGAGCCACGCGCTCGCGACCTTCGACCGGCCGCGCACGAACAGCGAGATCTCGTCATGGTTGACGGAATTCCTGTACGACTTCAAGCGCGTGATCCCGACCGACAACCTCGGCGAGTGGAGTCCGCTGCTCGAGGTGGCCACGTGGTCGCAGGAGGTCCCGCTCATCCTCCAGGAGTACCTCGAGGTGGCGATGGCGCGCGAGTGGCAGTTGACGCGGCGACCACCCGCCGATCCCGACCTGATCGACACCTACAACACGGCTCTCGCCTCGATGCGACAGCTCCGGGAGTCGCACGGCGATGAGGCGTCCGGGTACACGCCGTTCGAGGAGTACATCCTGCCGGAGCTGGCCGCGCGGGTAGATGGGCGCACCGTCGAGCTGGTGGCGGCGCTGGCGACTCATCCCGGGATCCGGCGCCACGAGACCGACATGCCGTACCTCCTCTCGCTCACCGACGAGCGGCAGCTCGAGTCGGTCGGCGAGATCTACGCCGAGCGCGACGTGTGGGTGCCCGAGATCGTCGACCTGGTGGAGGCGATCCGGTCGCACGCGATCGCACGTCTCGATGTCGCGATCGCCACGTCCGCCCGGCGGAGCGCCATCGCAAAGTACGGGGGGATGGCCGCCATCCTGCTCGGCGTCGTCTTCGCCGTCCGTCTCATCCGCAGCCGCATGCGTGTCGATCGGCACTTGCGGACGGCGCTGGAGGAGGATCCCCTCACCGGGCTCTCGAACAGGTACGCCCTCTTCTCGAACGCGCCCGGCCGGCTGGCCGACCCCTCGTTGAGGAACTTCGCGCTGATCCACGTCGACCTGGACGACTTCAAGTCCATCAACGACGACTTCGGGCACCATGTCGGCGATCAGGCGCTCGTCGGATTCGCCCGGGCGCTTCGCGGCGCGGTTCGGTCCACCACGGATCTCGTCTGTCGCGTCGGTGGAGACGAGTTCGTCGTCCTGCTGCAACGCCTCGAGGATCCGGAGGAAGGGGCCACCGACATCATCGCGCGTCTCAAGGTGGCCCTGGAAGAGCCCATCGAGATCGACACGAACTCGCTACGCCTCCACTTCACGGCGGGTGTGGCGGTCGCGAGGGAGGACGTCGACCTCGAGGAGCTGCTGGTCGAGGCCGATCTGGCGCTGCTCGAGGCCAAGGAGCGCGGCCGCGACACCGCCCGATTCTTCCGGCGCAAGCTTGGGCGCCGGATGATCCATGAGCTGTCGACCGCGCTCGGCTCGGGTGAGTTGCAGTGCGCCTTTCAGCCGCAGCTCGATCTGACGACCGGCGGCGTCGTCGGTCTCGAGGCCCTCGCCAGGTGGCAGCGTGAGGATCGCGTACAGGTGCCGACACGGAGCCTGATCGACGCCCTCGAGTGGCTGGGCGCCTCGCGAGATTGGCTGCGGGTGGCGATGACCGACATCGAGGAGGTCTGGCGAGCCTGCGGTGATCGGGTGGATGGGCGTATCTGGCTCAATCTGATGGGGTGCGATATCGAGGGAGCGACGGCCGATGAGCTTCTCGAGATCCTCGGGAGCAGCGCCGTGCCGCTCGACCGCATCGGGCTCGAGATCACGGAGGCGGTCGGACGATCGAGGCTCGATCGGGTAGTGGCGGTCCTGCGCCGGCTCCGCGAGGAGGGGCTCGCCGTCGCCCTCGACGACGTCGGGGACGATCGTGTGCCCCTGCTGCACGTCACCGAGCTGCCGATCGATCTCGTCAAGCTGGATCGCTGCGTGATCACGGGGATCGACTCGCAGCCCCCGCTGCGCGCCGTAGTCCAGTCGCTGGCCGAGATGTGTGACAGGCTCGGTCTGCGGATCCTCGCCGAGGGGGTCGAGACGCCGGAGGAAGAGGCCGTGCTGCGGCGGCTCGGACTACGGTACGTCCAGGGTTATCTGTTCGCCCACGCGCTGACCGTGCCGGCGCTCGACGAGTGGCTCGACGCCGGGGGGACGGGGGTGGCCGACATCGTCGCCTGACCGCGTGCCGATCGCCTGACCCCGCGCCCACCCTGCGGGTCCGCGTGTTCGAAGAGCTCCTCGGCCGTGACGGTTACGCCGCCTGCCCCGTCCTCTATCTTTGTCGGGCGGGATGTCGGCGTGGCCGGATCTCGCGCGTTGATCAAGAGACAGAAGCCGCCCCGCCGGCTCTAACCCCATCCTGGAGATCGCCACCGGATGCGCCAGGGCGTCATCAGAAGATCCGTTTCCGCAGTACTTCTTGCGACCGCGGTCGTCGCGACGGCCTCTCGATCGACGGCTCAGGAGGTTCGGCTCCCGATCGACCGATGGCTGGTGACCCACGCCGCTCCGGGGCCGGGCGACGCGAGCCCGCTCATGAGCGAGACCGGCCGACCGTTGTTTCCCGATCGCGACCTCGTCGTCGGGCCCGGATACTGGATGCTCGTCCGCGAGGACGGACGAACGACGTTTTCGTTCGCCGACACGGGCGAGCGAGCGTCGGCGGACGCGGCTACGCTGGCTCACGCGTACATCCGCGCCCCTCGCGACCTGACCGTCGGCATGCGGGTCGATGGTGCGGCCTGCGCGGAGCGGCGTCTGTGGCTGAACGGACAGACGATCGACGAGCTGGAGGGCGAGATGCCGGTCCGGCTCGCGGCAGGCTGGAACACGATCCTGGTATCGGTCGTCGGCGAGCCGGGGTGCGCCGACGAGCTCTCGGTCGTGATCGGATCCACGCTCGCCCCCCTGCCGCGGGATGAGCCACCCCTCTCGGCTTCCGATCTCGAGGTCCAGGCGTCGCGTCCGCCGGGGGCCCGGGGGACCCTCCCTTCGGGCGCGATCGTCCTCGGCTCCCCGCGCCCCGTCGAGCTCGTGTGGGCAGCCGACGCCGAGCGACTGCTGGCGCAGGTCGAGTATGCCGCGACGGCGTGGGGCGGCGGGCCGGGTTCCGCCGTCCTCGAGAGTCCCGACGCGATCCCGGACGGGCCTCCCACGGTCGACCTGACCGGCGAGTGGAGCATGACGTTCTACATGCCGGTCGGAATCCAGCGGACCCGCGCAACCCTCGAGATGTCCGAAGACGGCGAGCTCACGGGCCGCCTGGAGGGCGAGCGTCTCGACGGCGACATCCGGGACGGCTGGGTAGCCGGCGAGGAATTCGGGTGGACCATGCGGTTCGGCGGGCGCGGAGCCGATCTCGACATCCGCGTCCGTGGCGTGCTTCGCGAGGCCACCATGTCGGGCGCGATCGAGCTCGGGCGCGGCGGGGACACCGCGCGGCGTCCGAGTGACCCGCGAGCCTTCCAGGCTCGTTTCGAAGGTCGGCGGGCCGTGGTGGAGGGGGAGACCGAAGATGCCACGGAGGGAGACGTCGAAGAGGCGCCCGAGGAAGACGCCGGCCAGGTGTCGGAGGGCGGTCGGCCGGGTTCCGACGACCCGGCAGCCGAGGCCGACACGTCTGCTCCGGCCGACCCGGCCGACCCCGATGGTTTGCGGGCGCGCATCGTCGCCCAGCTCCTTCCTCCGCCAGATCGGCCACTCCGCCCGGCGCCGACCGGCGGGACCGTCGAGATCAGGATCGGAGGAGCTCAGCTGACGGACTCGATCGGCCCGCTCTCCCCGCTCTCTCCTTGGCGGGGCAGCGGGCGCATCGAGTTCCGTCGGTTGAGACAGGCCGCGCTCGACGACCGGGGGGTGGAAGGCCGGGTTCGGTGGGCCGACGACGACTACGAGTTCCGCGGGAGTGTCTCGCCGGCCGGCGTGCTCGAGGCGTTCCACCGGCCGATCGCGCTCTCGGGGTGGGGCCTGGCGAACCAGGAGGGGTTCGCCGGGTCGTTTCGCGTGCCGGAGGCCCTCGCCGGATTCTCGTTGCGGACGGGAGGGGGCGAGTGGAGCGTCGACGGAACGGAGGTCGCGGACGGATTCCTGTGTCGCCCCTGCGCGCGCGGTGCGCGTCTCGACATCAGGGTGACCGGAACGGAGCGGCCGGTCGTCGAGGTCGATGACCCCGGATTCCCCGATGCGAGCGTCGCCCGAGACGAGTCGGCGGCGAGGACGTGGCTCGACGCGCTACGGGGCGACAACGAGCGCTATCGCGAGCTCGGGCGCGAATCGGGCCAGCAGACTGCCGAGAACCGGTGAACGGTTACGTCGGCACAGCGCGTAGCGCGACCCGCGGGGGGGTTCTCGACAGCCTCATAGGGTCTCGCGGCCAGGCGGCTCGACGCTCTCCGACTCGTCGTCGCCACCTTCCGAAGCGACGTCATCCGGGTCGAGCGACCCGTCCGCGACCGCGGCAGGCTCGCCGCGATCCATCTCGGCGGGGTCCTCCCCGGACGCCCCCGCGGGGGGCTCGAGCGGCTTCGCGCGCCGCGGATTGGCCGCGGTCTCGGTCGGGAGGGGCGCGAGCTGCGACTGGACCTCATCCGGCAGATCCGAGCCGAAGGAGGGCGGCGCGATCATGGGCTCGGCTGTCTGCGGCGAGCCGCTCCCTCCGCCCCCGGCCGCATCGCCGGACCCCGACCTCGACGCGGCGGTCGCGGCGGTCCCGGCGGTCGCGGCCGCGGTCGGCGAGGCACTGGCCGATGCCGCGGACCGGGCGGCCGACGGCTTCGACGAATCGCTCCACTTCTGCTGACGGTCGGCGACCTCGAGCTCGCGCTGAATCTCGTTCATCCCGCGCTTGAACTCGCGCATCGCCTTCCCGACCGAGCGCGTGATCTCGGGGAGCCGCTGGGGTCCGAAGACGATCAGCACCAGCATGGCGATGACCAGCATCTCTCCGAAACCGATTCCGCTCAGCGGCATACGTCCAACCCATCGAGAAGGGGCCCCCGTGAGACCCCGTTGAAGGCGCCCGCGAATGTGGGAGGAAAATTAGTGCGAGAGGGCTCGCAACACATCCTCGCCATAGAACATCCGAATGTATCGGGCCTGGATCGGGGTTACGGAGCGCACGGCCCAGATCAGCTCGACGTGGTTCGGCTCGCTCGGCGCGGAGCGCAGACGCATCCCCGACTCGGTCAACATTCGGTCGGCCTTGCGCAGGTTGCACTTGCTACAGGCCGTGACCACGTTCGACCAGCCGTTGTCTCCACCGCGCGAGATCGGGGTGACATGGTCGCGCGTCAGCGACTCACGGTACCCCAGGTCGCGGCGGTGTCGCCCGCAGTACTGGCAGGTGTAGCCGTCCCGGGCGAACAGGAAGGTGTTGGTGACCTGCCGTCGGAATCGCCTCGGTACGTGGATGAACCGTACGAGCCGGATGACCACCGGAGTGTCCATCTGGAGGCTTTCGGAACGGATGGGGCGAGACGCATCCAGCTCCAGCGCCTCGGCCTTGCCGTCGATCACGAGACGGATCGCGCGCCGGATCGGGATGATCGTAAGCGGCTCGAACGAGGCGTTCAGCGCCAGACAACCCATGCCCGTGTTCCTCCGATGAAGGTCGCGAATAAGCAAGCAGCCCGCCCGCGAAGTGTCAAGTTTCGTTACCCCCTCGAGACAGCCGAGATCGCCCGGCGTGACGGGGCGATCCGGGGGATTCGCGGGGGGTCCGCGACCCCGTGATCGACCGCGTTTGCGAGGTCGCGATCCCGCGTCCGTTCCTCGGCACGCTCGCCTACTCGATTCCCGAGGGGCTCATCGAGCGGGTGAGACCGGGCGTCCGCGTCCGGGTGCCGCTCGGCAAGCGCGGAACGGTCGGCGTGGTCGATCGGCTGGGCCTGTCCGACCAGCGCAGCGAGGAGCCGGGACGTCTTCGGCCGGTCGGCGACGTCCTCGACGACTCCGAGGTCGCCGACCCGCAATTGCTCGAGCTGTGTCGCTGGATCGCCGATTATTACGTGGCGCCCCTCGGCGTGATCCTGAAGACCGCGCTGCCGCCCGGGCTGCTCGGTGGGCGGGCCGGGACGTCGGAGCCCGCGGTACGCACCGAGCGGATCGTCAGGATCGTCCGACGTCTCGAGACGCTGATCGATCGCGACGAGACGTTCGGGCGGGCCGCCCGGCAGCGTGAGGCGTACGAGACCCTCGAGTCGCTCGACGGGGAGGCGGCGCTTGCCCACCTGACCGGTCACCTCGGATTCTCGCGCAGCGTGATCGACGGGCTGACCGGCCGCGGGCTCGTCGAGCTGGCGGATCGGACCGTCGAGCGCGACCCCTTCGCCGGAGCGCCCGCGACCCGCGACCTGATCGTGCCGACGGCCGATCAGGCCCGGGTCCTCGATTCGCTGCGGGAGATGGCCGGTTCGGGTGTCGGGTCGGTCGCGCTTCTGCGGGGCGTCACGGGGTCCGGGAAGACGCTCGTCTATCTCGAGCTGCTTGAGTCGGTGTTGGCCGCGGGGCGCAGCGGGATCGTGCTCGTCCCCGAGATCTCGCTCACTCCGCAGACCGTGGCGCGCTTCCGCGGGAGGTTCGGCGACGATGTGGCGGTGCTCCACTCGGGGCTCTCGGATGGGGAGCGATACGACGCATGGCGGGCCCTGCGCGAGGGGCGAAAGAGGATCGCGATCGGCCCGCGATCCGCCGTCTTCGCCCCCCTGCGCGATCTCGGCCTCGTCGTCGTGGACGAAGAGCACGAGAGCAGCTACAAGCAGTCCGACACGCCGCGGTATCACGCGAGGTCGGTCGCCATCGTCCGCGCCCGCCTGGCCGGCTGTCTCTGTCTGCTTGGCTCGGCCACGCCTTCGCTCGAGAGCTGGCACAACGGACGCGCGGGACGCTACCGCGTTCTCGAGCTGGAGGAGCGGGTCACCGGTCACGGGCTGCCGACTGTACGGCTGATCGACCTCAAGACGGCGAGGGAAGCCGGGGCCGGGGACGCGTCGGACGATGCGACGCGCGGCGAACGGGGTCCGCTGATCGTCTCGCCCGAGCTGAGCGAGGCGATCACGGCGAGGCTGGCGAGGGGCGAGCAGTCGATCCTCCTGCTCAACCGGCGCGGGTACGCCACGTTCGTCGAGTGTCTCGACTGCGGCCGCGTGTGGAGCTGCCGGAACTGTTCGGTGACGCTCACTTTCCACCGTCGGCGCGCGCGTCTCGTGTGCCACCACTGCGGCTTCGAGATGGCGCCGCCCGCGAGCTGCGACGAGTGCGGAGCGCCCGAGCCGAGGTTCACCGGCGTCGGCACCGAGCAGGTCGAGCGACGCCTGGCGGAGCTGTTCCCCGAGGCCCGACTCGCCCGCATGGACCTCGACACCACCGGCACCAAGTGGGCGCACGTCGAGATCCTCGATGCGTTCCGGGATCGCGAGATCGACATCCTTCTCGGGACCCAGATGATCGCGAAGGGGCTCGACTTCCCGGGCGTCACGCTCGTGGGGGTGATCAACGCGGACGTCGGCCTCCACATCCCCGACTTCCGGGCGACCGAGCGTACGTTCCAGCTACTCGAGCAGGTGGCGGGACGCGCGGGCCGTGGGGCCGACCCGGGCGAGGTCCTGGTCCAGACCTCCCGGCCGCGCCACTTCGCGCTCGCCCGGGCCGCCGAGCACGACTACGTGGGGTTTGCGGAGCGCGAGCTGGCCGACCGCGAGGAGCCAGTCTATCCGCCCCACGTGCGTCTCGCGAACCTCGTCGTCTCCGGCCTCAGGGAGGATCGCGTCGCGGACGAGGCCGACTCGCTGGCCGAATGGACCCGCGCGCTGATCGACGACCGCGAGCTCGATGGGATCGAGGTCATCGGTCCGGCTCCGTGCGCGATCGATCGGCTCCGCGACCGATGGCGCTGGCACCTGCTTATCAAGTCGCGACACGCGGCGGAGCTGGGGGCCGTGCTCAGGTTCCTGGCGAATCGGCGGGCTCGCGTCGACAGCGAGCTCCGGGTCGAGATAGACCGCGACCCGGAGTCTCTGCTCTGATGGATCGTCGCGGGGCCGGCGACCGGCACCGCAAACCGGGGGCGGCTTCGCGGCGGACCGTTCTTGTTGATCCGGGTCCGTCGCGACAAGTTGTCCGTCCGCGTTACCCGACCTGTACGGAGGAAAGGCGATGAGCGAAGGAAACGGCCAGCGGATCAAGGTCACTGTCCAGTGGGTCAAGATCCTGGACAACCTCGAGCCGGCCTTCAAGGCGAAGGGCGAGTTCGTCTTCCGGTCCGTCGTGACGAGCAACAACTTCCCCGTGAAGCACGAGAGTCGGTTCCCGGCGACCGGTCATATCTCGATCCCGGACGAGCCCCCGTTCAACAAGGAGATCATCAAGTGGGTGATCTTCGAGGGCGAGGTCGTCGACCACCTCGTCATCGAGCTGTACGGTGAGGAGATCGACATCACGAGTGCCAACGACCATCTCGATGACTACCGGCGCGAGCTTTCGGGCCCGGTCGAGGGCTGGCTCGGAACGTACGGCCCGGGCGAGGACTTCTCGTCGGAAGGGGATGATGGGGGCGACGACGACCCCGAGAGCATGAGCAACTGGCAGGTGAACATCTTCATCGACCCCGTCTAGGTTCCGCGCGGCGCGCGGCGCGACGAGGCTGACCGTCCGCACCGGCCGAGACGAACGACGGCGCCCGCTGGCAGTCCGAGCCGGCGGGCGCTCGTCGTTCCGGTCCCCTCGTCTTTTTTCCTCCGCTCCGCGGGGGGCATAGATTCCCGACATGAACAAGCGACAAATAATCACGTGTCTGGCCGCGGCGATCCTGTCGGGGTGCGGTGACAGCGGCTCGCTGCCCGACGACGCGAGCCCCGAGGTCATCGCGGCCGTCGAGGCGTGCCGTTCGCTCGGCGCCCGGGAGAAGCAGGACTGCTACGAAGAGCGCGTGCTGGCGGTGCTCGATGACTCGGGCGTGCGGTCGGCTCTCGAGGCCCTGTCGCAGATCGCCGCCGCCGACGTCGAGGTCCAGCGCGACGCGCACGTCTACACGCACGCCATCGGGATCACCTCCTACGATCCGGCCCGGCCCGTCTCGGAGGTCTTCGCCGAGTGCACCGAACTGTTCCAGTCGGGGTGCTATCACGGCGTGATCCAGGCCCACTTCATGGCGACGGGAATCCCCGATGCCGGCACCGTCGAGGGGCTGTGCGAGGACTTCAAGCGGCCCGGCGAAGATCGATTCCTCCTCTTCCAGTGTCTGCACGGTCTGGGGCACGGACTGACGATGTACTACGGGCATCACCTGCCGCGCGCTCTCGAGGATTGCGATCTGCTCGCGGACGGCTGGGACCGCGAGTCGTGCTACGGCGGGGCGTTCATGGAGAACGTCGTGGCCGCCACGAGTCCCCACCATGTGGCGACCGAGCTCGCTCACGACCCGGCGGCGGTGGTCGCCGGAGGCGCCGACTCTTCCGACCCGGCCACCCCCGCCGGAGACGAAGGCCAGGGGGACATGCACGACCACGGCATGGAACCGGCCGCTGCGGCCGTCGTCGACGCGCTCGAGCCCTTCGAGCCGCTGCGGCCGGACGATCCCCACTACCCGTGCTCGGTGCTCCAGGATCGCTACCTGACGGCGTGCTACCTGATGCAGACCTCCGTCATGCTGCACTACAACGGCGGCGATTTCGGCGAAGCCGCAGACGACTGCTCGAGCGCCCCGGAGCCCTGGCGCCGTACCTGTTTCCAGAGTCTCGGACGCGACGTGAGCGCCTATACGCTTCAGGACCACGCCAGAGGCATCGGCGCCTGCCGCGAGGCGCCCGAGGAGTACCGGGACTACTGCTACGTGGGGCTGGTGAAGAACTACATCGACATCACCGCGACCACGGGTGACGGGTTCGCGTTTTGCACGAAGATCGAGGAGCGGTACAAGCCGCGGTGCAACGAGGCGATCGGCGAGCAGATCGGCACGCTGTACGGCTCGACGGAGGAGCGGCGACAGGCGTGCACGGGGGCCGAGACGCCCGAGCTCGAGCGACGGTGTCGCGCCGGCGCGAGAGTGCCGACGTCCTAGAGCCGTCGACACCGCTCTGCCAGGTCCGTGCGGCGGCGCGGCGGGGCGTCAGGCGGCGCTTCCCCCGCGCAGCCGGATGAGGGTGACCGCGACCGTCGCGCCCACGAGGTTCGAGACGAGATCCCATCCCGTGTTCCGGTAACCCCCCACGTTCGTCTCGGGAACGAGGAGGGTCGCCGCGAACTCGATGACCTCGTTGAGCGCGCCGAAGCCGAGACCCGCGGCCGCCACCAGGACGAGCAGTCCGGGGGCCGGGGCGACCGGAGCGCCGCGTCGGCGCATGGCGGCGCCGAGCGCTTGCCAGCACACCCAGGTGGTGATCCCGAACCCCCACGCATGGACGAGGTGGTCGTACTTGATGCGTTCGGGGATCAGCCAGACGTTGTAGATGACCGCACCATCGGGGACGGCCGTCGGCCAGCCCGCCGGTGCGGCCACCAGACCGCCGATCATGTGCGCGAGCCCCCACAGGCTGAGCCCCCACAGGGCCCCCGCCGACAGCGTGACCGAGCGGTCGACGGCCCACACCACACCGATCAGGATGAGCATGACGGCGATGTAGAAGACGAACTCGGCGTTGCCGCGCGTGACCGCGCCGACGAGGGCGAGCAGCAGGTAGGCGCCGGTAAACGCCCCGACCGGCAGAAGGCGCCGGCGCGTCGCGCCGTCCCGGCTCATGCGTTCCGACTCCCCTTCAGCTCGCATCCGACACCGCCCCCATGAATCGCCTCAACCGCTCGGGGTCGAGCCCGCCGCCGCCGCGAACACCCGAGCACACGTCGAGACCGTACGGACCGACGGCCTCGATGGCGTCTCGCACGTTGCCGGGCCGGAGGCCACCGGCCAGCCATACGGGCCGACTCGTCCGCTCCACGATCCGGCGGCTCCACCGCCAGTCGTGGGTCCTGCCCGTCCCGCCCAGCTCCTTCACCGCCAGATCGGGATTCCCCGAATCGAGCAGGATGGCATCGACGCGGTCCTCTACCGCGAGCGCCTCCTCGACCGCCTCGGGCCCGCGGACGTGGATCACCTGGACGATCGTCACGCCGGGCAATAACCCGCGAAGGGCCTCGAGCTCATCGGGCGGCAGCGCGTCGACCAGCTGAATGGTCGTCGTGCCCGCGCGCGCGTGCTGCGCGGCGATCGCGGTCGCGGCGCGGCGCGACGTGAGGAGAAACGTCTCCACACCCCGCGGCGCCCACCCGGCGACCGCGGCGATGGTCTCATCGTCGATGACCCCCGGACCGCTCGGCATCTCCGACACCAGACCGAGCGCCGACGCCCCCGCCTCGACGGCCATCGCCGCCTCGTCACGGTCCGCGATACAGCAGATCTTGACCCTCGGCACGGGGCCGGCTCGCGCTCAGCCAGCGGGTGCGACGCCGAGCCCGGGCTCGTCGCCCAGGACGATCCGGCCGGCATCGAGTCGCGGCCCGACGAACGGATCGTTCGCCAGCAGCGCGGCCCCGTCGAGATCGGCGAAGTCGACCAAGGGCGACATGTGGGCGGCCGGCGCGATACCCAGCGTCGTCTCGAGCATGCACCCCAGCATGACCGACAGACCGTGCGCCCGGGCCACGTGCACCATGCGGATCGCCTCACGGGGTCCGCCGCATTTCGCGAGCTTGATGTTGATGCCGTCGCACAGACCGGCGAGTCCGGGGATATCGCTCGCCACGATCGACGACTCGTCCACGATGATGGGCAGCGGCGACCGCTCGCGGACGAAGGCGAGATCGGCGTTCCTATCCGGGGGGAGCGGCTGCTCGACGAATTCCACACCGAACTCCGCGCACATCGCGCAGCCCGCTACTGCCTCGCGAGGCGTCCAGGCCGCGTTCGCATCTACTCGCAGCACCCTGTCGGGGGCGGCGCCGCGGACGGCCTCCAGCCGCGCCCTGTCATCGTCGCTGCCGAGCTTGATCTTCAGGATCGGGAAGTCCGCCGCCTCCCTCGTCTTCTCGGCCATCCTCTCGGGTGTGTCGATCCCGATCGTGAACGAGCTCAGCGGGGCCCCGGCCGGGTCGAGACCCCACAGACGCCACAGCGGAAGCCCGACCTTCTTCCCGATCCAGTCGTGGAGCGCCGCCGAGACCGCCGCCCGGGCGGCCCCGTTCTTTCCGATCATCGCGCCGATGTCGCGCTCGATGGCCTCGAGCGCGAAGGGATCCTCGATCTCGCCGATGCGCGTCGACAGGCGCTCGAGGGCGGCCGTCGCGGTCGCGGCGGTCTCGCCGTAATACGCCGACGGGTCCGCCTCTCCCCACCCCTCGACGCCGTCGAGCTCGAGATGGAGCCACACGACCTCTTCCCCGGTGCGGACGTTCCGACTGATCCCGAAGGGGTGCGTCGTCTCGATCGAGAGCGTCTCCCAGGAGACCTTCACGCTACCGCTCCGCCAGACGAGGCGCGGGAGTGGATCACGAATCCGCTCGCGCGGCCGTCCACAACGTGTTCTGTACGCGGGGGGGGGTGACCTCGGGCCCGTCGTCCCGCATGTACACATCCACCTCCGTACGCAGCCCGAACCGGCCCTCGAGGTAGACGCCCGGCTCGACCGAGAACCCCACGCCGGGTACGAGCCGCCGATCGTCCTTCATCTCGATGCTGTCGAGCGTGGGCCCCACCCCGTGGATGTCGCGGTCGATCCCGTGGCCGGTGCGGTGGAAGATCGCCTCCTCGAAGCCGCGCTCGATGAGCACGCCCCGCGCCGCCCGATCCGCATCCGCCCCCGTGGCGCCGGGGTTCGAGCGGATCGCCTCGATCGCGGTTTCGCGCGCATCCCTGATCGCCTCCCAGGCGACCCGGACCTCGTCGGCGACGTCCGGCCCGAGGACCCCCATCCAGGTCTGGTCGGCAAACACGGCGTCCGGCTCGCCGGCTGTCTTCCCCCACAGATCGACCATGAACACCTGCCCCGGCTCGAAGGCGAGCGACGTGCCGGGCTCGGGCGTGTAGTGCGGCTTCGCGGCATTCGGTCCCACAGCGATGATCGTGTCGCCTTCGGTCAATCCCTCGCTCGCGAGACGATCGCGCACCCATTCGGCGAGATCGTGCTCGTCGACCGGTGTCGGCTCGTGCGAGATGTCCCACCCCGGGGCCGTCTCGTCCGTGGGGGCGGCCTCGAGCCCCGCGGCCCGCGCGGCGAGCTCGAACGCCGATCGAGCCGTGCGCGCGAGGATATCCGCCGCCTCGTGGTGGAGCTCGTGACCGCGCGGGCTCCACTGGGCGGCCGTGCTCGAGATCAGGTCGACCGAGCTGACCACCCGCGGCCCCACCGACTCGACCAGCTCGACGACGCCGGCCGGGACGTGATCGATGTAGGGGATCGCGTCCCCCGGACTCACCTCCATCGCGACGGTGGCGCACCCCTCGAGGTTCGCGCGCAGTGCCGTCTCGAGCTCGTCCCACCCCAGATACGCCACCAGATCCCACGGCCAGCCATCCCACCCCGAGACCTCGATCTTCTGCACGATCGCCAGGGGGGGTTCGCCGGGTCTCAGAAGGACGAAGTATCGGCGCTTCTGCCCGTCGGGGATGCCGAGGAGGTCGGCCGCGAGGGTGTTCTTCGCTCTGAAGTCGTACAGGAGCCAGGCATCTATGTGGTGCTCCTCGAGACCCCGCGTTGCGGTCGCGACGAACCCCGGGCTCAGATCGGCGCCCATCACCCCTCCGGTTCCGGTCGATGCGTGTCGGGCTGGTCCAGGTAATCGATCCCCGCGAGCGCGCACAGATGCGCCACTACGTTTCGCCCCAGCTCGGCCGGATTGTAACCGCCCTCGAGAACGGATACCACGCGCCCTCCGGTGTAAGGCCGGGTCCGCGCGACGACCTCGCGCGTGAGGAGGGCGAAGTCGTCCTGCGTGAGCGTGAACGACCCGAGCGGGTCGTCGATGCCCGCGTCGAACCCCGCCGAGATCAGGAGGAGAGAAGGCTCGAACTCGCCGAGTGCGAGGTCCAGCCCGTCGAGCAGCGCGGACGTATACCGCTCCGCCTCGAGCCCGGCGGGCAACGGGATGTTGAGGATCGTGCCCTCCCCGGAGCCGCGCCCACGCTCGTCCGCCAGACCGGTGCCCGGATAGAAGGGGTGCTGGTGCATCGACAGGTAGAACACGTCCGGGTCCTCGTAGAAGATGTCCTGCGTGCCGTTCCCGTGGTGGACGTCCCAGTCGACGATCAGGATCCGCTCGACACCTTCGTGCTCGAGCGCGTGCCGGGCCGCCACGGCCACGTTGTTGAACAGACAGAAGCCCATCGATCGGACGCGCGTCGCGTGGTGGCCCGGCGGTCGGACGGGGCAGAACGCGGCATCGTGCCGTCCGGAGAGCACACCGTCCACCGCATCGACCGCGCACCCGATGGCCGCGAGGGCGGCGTCGAGGCTCGCCGGCGAAACGGGCGTATCAGCGTCGAGCCCCAGGATCTTCGCCTCCGACTTCGCGACGCGGCAGACGTCCAGGACCTCGGCGACGTGAGCCTGCGAGTGCGCGATAGCGGGGAGATCCTCGGCCGCAGGCTCGGCGAATATCGAGTCGATGTGCCCCTGCAGCCGCGGAAGCGCGCGGTGCAGCGCGTCCATCACGCCGCGCAGCCGCCCCTGGTGTTCGGGGTGCCCCCAGCCGGTGTCGTGACGCCCGCAGTCGGGGTGCTGATAGAGGCCTACGCGTGACAAGCCGGGCATGCCTTTCCACGCCGCGCCCCGGGGACGCGACGGCGTTTGCTCGCGAATCAGACGGCGTCTAGTCTATCGCCCATGACGAGGCTGAACAGGGTGCCGCCGCTCGCGATCCTCGCGACGGCCGCCGGGTGCGCGGTGGAATGGGGCGGCGGGGAGATCTCCCTTGAGAATCCGGCGCCCCCACCCGACACGATGGCCGTGGAGGAGGAACTCGAGCCCGAGCAGCTACCCCTCCCCGATGGCCCGTTCCTCTACGCCGTCCGTCTCGACGGGCGGGGGGCGGGTCGCCTCATCCCCATCGCCGCGATCGCGGGAAGCTCCGACGCGGGTGGCGACCTCGAGCTCGAGAGCGTATCGATCCCCGACGCCGAGGACCCGAGCTTCCGTGCGCGGTTCGACTCGGTCTTCCTGGCGCCGGGCATGGAGCTCGACCTGCTGGCGCGCGGTGCGCGGCTGGGGTCGCTGGTCGTCGAGGGGATGGCCCGCACGGGCGTGGGGAGGTGCCCCTCGGTAGGCACGGGGCGCGCGCTGCTCGTTCCCGGGCAGGATGTCCCGACGTTCGCCTTCGCCGTGCCGGGTGGCACGGGCGCCGCCGCCGAGCCGAGCCGGGTCCCGCCGGTCCAGCCGACGAACTCGATGAACGTGGCCGGCCCGGTGCTCGCGGAGCGGATGATCGGGGGCGACCGTGCCTTTCTCGCGCGGCGGCAGTCGATGTCGCCCTTCGCGCTGGCGGGCGACACGCTCGCCGGGATGGCGGCTACCTGGATGATCGCCGACTCGCTGGCGCCGGGCCCCCCGGGCGAGCAGGCCGTGTCACTGTTCTTCATGGCGCGCTTCGAGCCCACCCAGGGCTTTATCTCGTTGTGGGAGGAAGTCCGGCGCTACTCCTCGGAAGAGGACAAGGAGGCGCTCGAGTTCCTCGACTGGATCCAACTCGGTGCGCATAGAATCGACGTGGTGCGCCGGTACGACGCGTCGAGCGTGGGTCTCGCGGCGAGCATCGTAGAGGAGGGCGAGGAGCGGGGGATCGACTGGCTCGAACCGGCGGACTGCCGCACGCTGGCCCGGCTCGCCGGGAACTGAGCCCGGCCGGGGGATCAGGCCGCGAAGCTCGCGAGCGCGGCCCCCTTGTCGCCTTCCCGCAGCTCCCTCAGGGCGCGGTCCCGGAGCTGCCGTACGCGTTCCCGCGTGACGCCGAGCAGTCCCCCGATCTCTTCCAGGGTATGCGGCTGCTCGCCCTGGAGCCCGTAGTACAGCCGGACCACCCGCGCGTCGCGGGGCCGCAACGAGCGCAGGGCCTCGGCGATGTGTTGCTTGAGCAGCAGGGCCTCGATCGCCTCCTCGAGGTCGGCCTCGTCGGTCAGGAAGCGCTCGGCGACGTGGCTGTCTTCCGAATCGCCGACGGGCGCGTCGAGACGGACGGCGGCGACGGTGAGCGTCTGGAGCATCTCCACGGTGGCCGGCGTCAGCTCGGCGAGCTCGGCGATCTCTTCGACCGTGGGCTCGCGATTCGATCCCTGCCTCAGCTCGGCACGGACTCTGACCACCCGCGCGAGCTCGGTCGCCCGGTTGAGGGGCAGCCGGACCGACCGACCGTGACGGGCGAGCGCCGCGAGGATGGACTGGCGGATCCACCAGACAGCGTAGCTGATGAACTTCACGCCCTGGTCGGGATCGAATTTTCTCGCCGCCGTTATCAGGCCGACGTTCCCCTCCTGGATGAGGTCGAGGAAGCCGAGACCGCGGTTCTGGTATTTCTTGGCGACGGAGATGACGAACCGGAGGTTCGAGCGGACGAGGAGATCGAGGCCGTCGGTGTCGCCCGAGCGGGCCCGGAGGGCGGCGTCCTTCTCCTCCTCGGGCGTCAGGAGGGGATAGCGACTCAACTCCTCGAGGTAGTAGTCGAGGGAGGTCATCATCCGATCCGCGAGGTCTTCCGACCTACGACCGTTTGATGGCATCGCTCAGGGCCGTAACCGTGCTCGCTTGGCTCGGGTGCCGTCCTTGGCGCGAAAAGCTAGATGGAGCCAGGAACGGGTGCAAATCCGGCTGTCCCGACGACGCGCTCGTCCGGGTGCGGCCTTGTCCCTTCCGAACGCGGCCCCGAGGTTGTCGGAGCCACGAAACGCGAGCGGCGCTCGAGCGGTGGGTCGGGTCGCTGCCGAGACGATACATGGGTGTGACGGACACGGGCCGTTGACCAGTTCCATTTCCTGGCGGTACAGCGCCGACAGCAACGTCGGGCTCGTCCGCACGCAGAACGAAGACTCGTTCGGGGCCGACAGCCCCCCCGGCCTCTTCGTCGTCGCCGATGGCATGGGCGGCCACGCGGCCGGTGAGGTCGCGAGCAAGCTCGCGGTGCGGTGCGCGACCGAGGGCGTCGCGCTCATCCCGCCATCGTCGCCGAAGGACGTGGCGCGCGAGCGATTGCGCCAGGCGATCGCAGACGCCAACCAGGTCATCCTCATCGAGGGTCAGAGCCACCCGGAGCGGTCGGGGATGGGGACCACCACGACCGCACTCTTCCTCTCCGATGAGGGCTGGTGGGTCGTCGCGCACGTGGGTGACAGCCGGGCCTATCTCGTTCGCGACGGCGAGGCGAAGCAGATCACCGAAGACCACACCTACGTCCAGGAGCTGGTGAACCAGGGACGCCTGTCCGACGAGGAGGCCCGACTCCACCCGCGCTCGAGTCTCCTGACGCGCGCGCTCGGGACGAACCCCCACGTCCACGTCGACCTGTTCGAGGGGACGGCGATGCCCGGCGACCGATTCGTCCTCGCGTCGGACGGGCTCATGTCGATGTTGCCGGAGCCCCGCATCCGCGAGCTACTGGCCGGCGAGTCGACGCCCGACGAGCTGGTCGCCGCGCTCATAGCATCGGCCAATGAAGCCGGCGGGTACGACAACGTGACCGCGGTGGTCGTCGACGCCATCGGCGACGAGGGCTGACGCGGCCCCTGGCTAGCTGGACAGCAGCGGCCTCGGATCCTCGAGACGCCCCTCGACCTCCTCGGGAGACGCCTCCACGAGCGCCAGCAGAGGCGCCGGGTCCGGCGGGGCGACCTGGCCGGTCGCGAACACGCGCAGCACCCGGGCCGAGTGGTTGAGCGCGGTCCCGAGCCTCGGAAGGTCGATGAGACCGCGTGCCCCGCGTTCCGTCAGCCGCTGGACACCCCCGTCGTTCCGCACCAGCAGGAGGTTGAGCTCCATCATGCCGGGGTTGTTCGGATAATCGAGCACGACCGCCCGCTCGGGCAGACCCCAGTCCGCCGCCAGCCGTCCTTCCACGCGCCGCACGAGGTCGGGGCGATCGGACGTCCAGGCCCCCACGCGTTGCGGGAGCGCGTCGCCGAACAACTCCACGACCCGCTTCGGGAGCCGTCGGTTCGTCAGCGCGTCGAGCAGCGAGGCGATCCGCTCGAGCGCGGAGCCCGCCGCCGGCGCGCCGGCGGCTGTTCGCTCGAGCCGGTGGCCGATCATCGCCAGCAGCTCCTCGTCGGTCGGCCCGGCGAGGTCGTCGGCGGCCAGAAGTCCCGCCTCGAGCGCCGATTCGATCAACAGACGAAACGTCACCGTCGCGGCGCGGACCGCGTGGTGCCAATACACGTTCCGGAACATCTGGTACTTGGAGAAGAGCAGCGTCTCGAGGGCGCTCAGCCCCTTCTCGGTCACGGCTATCTCGAGCGAGGCGCCGTCGGACTCGCGCGCGAGCGTCAGCGCGACGATGAGCCGATCCACATCGACGGCCCCGTAGGGAACCCCGCAGAACAGCGAGTCCCTCCGCAGATAGTCGATCTTGTCGAGATCGAGCGAGCCCGCCACCAGGCTCTGGAGGGGGTGCCCGGAGACCCCGCGGATCAGCTCGCCGATCGTCGCGACCGCGGCCGGCCCGTGCGCGTCGAGCACGCCACGGATGGCGGACGCCTCGAGAAACCTGAACGCGACCTCTTCGTGGTGACCGGGGATCGCGGCTGGCCCGAGCTCCTCCATCGCGTGCGAGAAGGGGTAGTGCCCGACGTCGTGCAACAGGGCGGCGAGACGGATCAGGGGCAGCGACGCGCGCTCGTCGACGCTCAGCCGCTCGATCGCGCCCGCTGACGTCAGCGCGTCGATCGCCCGCGAGACCAGGTGGTACACCCCGAGCGCGTGCAGAAAACGGGAATGCACCGCCCCCGGATACACGACGTGCGCGAAACCGAGCTGCTTCACGCCGCGAAGCCGCTGGAACTCCGCCGAGTCGATGATCTCGGCGGCGTCCGCCTCGACGTGGATGTTCCCCCACAGGGGGTCGCGAATCGTCCGGGGTCTGGTCATGGGTGTCGGGAACATGATCGCCCGACCGCTCACCCAGCAATCAACCGCCGTGCCGCCCGGACGGGCGCTTGACGGGCGGGCCGGCGCTCGGAGATGTTGCGCGGGGTCGTGGATGGAGGGTCGCGCAGCGGTGCGTGCCGGAGAGATGCCGGCAGCGACGGAGATGGAGGCAGCGTGGAGATCAGACACGACCGGATGGTCCACCTCGGATACGCGAAGTACTGGCGCTCTGACGAAATCCTCGGGCTGGTGCGGATCGAGGAGGAGCGGGGGCCGGGGCGCCGGACGGCCGTGTACGTGTCGACGCTCGAGGAGCCGATCATCGCGTCTCGCTCGGAAGGGTCGATCCTCCAGGACATGGCGTCGATGCCCGACGAGGCGCGGGCCGCCGAGATCGGATCGATCGCCGAAGACCTTATCGGGGCCATGCGCGAGATCCCGCCGGTGATCCGGCGCATGCTCAAGAACGAGGGAGGGTTCGACGCCGAGTACTGGGTACGGCGGCTGCGCGGGGTCATCGAGAAGGGAGACGACTCCGAGACGCAGGAAGACCTCTTCGGGTAGCCCCCTCACGCCCCGACTCGCCTGGAGGAACGAGCCGTCGACCGCGCGGTACACTCTCGCGTGAGCTCTCCGGCCCTCTCCCCACCCACCCGTCCACACACCGGCGTCATCGCCGCCGGGGTACTGACGCTCGCCACGGTGTACGTCTTTCCGGCCGCCGCGCAGGAAGTGGACGACGCGGAGTGGGGCGCCCCGCGCACTCTCGGGCTCGTCGAACGGGCGATCGAGGCGCGCAGCCACGCCTTCGCCGACACGACACTCGAGCGGTTCGAAGCGACGGCGCAGGGCCACATCTATTTCCTCGGCGACTTCAGGGGCGAACGCGAGGTGGTCCGGGCCGATCAGGTCGCGCTCGAGGTGCGCTGGCAGGCGCCGGACAATGCGGTTCAGACGATCGTCGGACGACGTCACGAGGTCCGATTACCGACGAAGATCCAGTACCACATCGATCACCTGAGCCTGGTGCTCGACAACCTCGGCGACCGCATCGAGCTCGGCGAGGGCGACGAGGTGCTGGGTGTTCCGCACCCGGCCTCGCCCGGCGGCCCGCACGTCTACGAATACCGCCTCGCCGACTCGCTCGAGATCAGGATCCTCGACCGGACGGCTCGCGTGTACCGTCTCGAGGTACGGCCGCGCGATGACGACCGCCCCGCCGTCGTGGGGTCCATGTACGTGGACCGCGAGACCGGAGCCATCGCACGGCTGCGGATCACGTTCACGGCCGCCTCCTACCGGGACCCTGAGCTCGAGAGCATCGCGCTGGATCTGCGGTCGGGGCTGTGGCAGGGCCGGTACTGGCTGCCCGCCGAGCAGGACGTTGAGATCACGCGCTCGCTGCGCTGGCTGAGCTTCCCGCTCGAGAGCGTGATCCGCACCCGCCTGGTCGTACAGGACTACGACTTCGACCCCGCCGAGTCGTGGACGCTGCCGGCCGGCAAGCGCGTCGCCACGCTGCCCGAGTCGCGTCTCGCCGCCTTCAGGTGGTGGGAGTCGAAGCTGTACGACGGGCCGCTCGACGCGGGAGACCGGTCTGACGATGAGCTGTCTCGTGCGGTGGAGGACGCCCGCTCGCTGGTGACGCCGTGGTCGCTCGAGCGCGATCAGCGGCTCCAGTTCTCGGTGCCCGACGCATCATCGGGGCTTCGTCTCCGGCGCGCCGAGGGCGCGTTGATCGGCGGTGGGCTACGGCTTCGGCTCGACGCCGCCTCCGACCTGACGGCGTGGGCCGGCTACGCCACCGGCGCCGAAGAGCTCGAGGCGACCGTGGGCCTCGACCGCCGGTTCGGAAGCTGGCGGATCGGGCTGGCGGGGCGGCGACGCAGCCTCGAAGACGTGGGGTGGTTCGAGCCGGCATCGGGCGTCGGACGGTCGATCGGCCTCGTGTTCGATCACGAAGACTATTCCGACCCCTTCTTCGAGGATGGAGCACGCCTGGCGGGCGGGGTCGACCTCGGGGCCGCGAACATCGAGGTCGGTCTCTCGTACGCGCGGCAGCGCTCGGCCGAGCTCGTGGTCGAGTCGGTCTTCACGGCTGGCGGCCCGTTGCGTCCGGTGCGCACGATCGACGACGGCGAGCTCGTCTCGCTCGACGCGCTCGTGGATGTCCGGCTCGGGGCGAGGCTCGGGACGCGCTGGTCGGTCGAGCTCGAGGGAGAGGCGGCGACGGCGTCGATCGGCGATTTCGGATACACGCGCGGCGCCGTGACCCTGTCCGCCCGCCGCGACCTGCTGGACGACCCGTGGGGGTGGACGAGCCTCGTCACGCTCGGGGTGTCGGGTGGCTCGCTTCCGGCGCAGCGTCTCTTCCTCCTCGGGGGACGCGGCACGCTCCCCGGGTTCCCGTTCCGCCCCTGGGGCGGCGGCCGGGTCGCCCTGTGGCGCGGCGACGTCTCGCGGTCGGTGGTCTGGCCGTGGGTGAGCGTCCGCGTGACCGGGGCCGCCGGCTGGGCGGACTCCGGCCCCGCCGGCGCATCGGCGGCGGAACGCTTCGGGGTCATCGACACCGATGCGGTCGCCGGCTCGCTGGGGGTCGGGCTCGGGCTCCTCTACGATCTCGTACGCGTCGAGCTGGCACGCGGAATCGGCGGCGGCGATGCGCCCGACAGTGTGGAGGGCGACTGGACCTTCTTCCTCACGATCAACCCGCGCTTCTGGGACGTCCTGTAGACCACGCCGAGCGGTCGGCATCCCACGCACCGCCTTGTCTCCCGCGGGTCCCGATGCAAGGATGAAGTTGCGTTCTTGTGCGCGTTACAGGGGTAGCGCGCGTCGATCTCCCGCTTGAGGCTCCTCATGAGTGCTGCCGAGATCACCCGAACCGCCTCCTCAGGCCCCTCCCGACGAAGCTTCATCAAGGGTGTCGTGGCCGCGGGCGCCGCGGTTTCGTCCTCCAGCTACCTGTTTCGCGCGCCGGGCGCGATGGCGGGGACCGTCGTCCGGAGCAGCTTCCCGCGGCTCATCACGCTCAACGTCAACGGCGCGAGCCGGTCGGTCGACGTGTTCCCGAACGAGACCCTCGCCATGACGCTGCGCTACAAGCTCGGTCTCACGGGCACGAAGCTCGGGTGCGATCGCGCCGAGTGCGGGGCGTGCACGGTGCTGATCGACGGGGTGAGCCACTACGGCTGCTCGGTCCTGACCAGCACGGTGCGCGACCGGCAGGTGACGACGATCGAGGGTCTCGAGAGCCCCGACGGGACGCTCCATGCGGTGCAGCGGGGGGTAATCGACGAGGGCGGGTTCCAGTGCGCGTTCTGCGCGCCGGGGTTCATCATGAGCATGGTGGCCATGATCAACGAGAATCCGAACCCCACCCGCGAGGAGGCGGCGGTCGCGCTCTCCGGCAACCTCTGCCGATGCGGCGACTACAACAAGATCCTCAACTCCGCCATGCGCGCCGCCGAGTACGCGCGGCAGCGGACGGCATAGGAGGCCAGGACGATGGCACTCATCGGTCAGGACATCGTCGCGCCGGATCTCGTCGCCAAGGTGACGGGCCGCGCCAAATACGCCGAGGACTTCCGTGCCGAGGGGATGGTCTTCGCCAAGCTCCTCCTGAGCCCAATGCCGCACGCGCGGGTGCGGAGCGTCGATGCGAGCCGCGCGCTGGCCATGCCGGGGGTGCTGGGGATCCTCCGCGCCGAGGACCTCCCCGAGGCGCGGGGCTTCGCGCCTGAGCGGGCGCTCACCGACGAGCCGCTCTACGTGGGCGAGCCGATCCTCGCCGTCGCGGCGGTCGACGAGACCACCGCGGCGGACGCGATCGAGGCGATCGAGGTGGATCTCGAGCCGCTGCCGTTCGCCATCGACCCGCTCGACAGCCTTCGGCCCGGCGGCCCGAACGCGCGGCTAGACGGCAACGTCCCGGGTGTCGAGGAAGACGAGGAGGGTCGCCGAAGCCTCGCCGTCACCGAGGTGAAGTGGAGCGCCGCCGACTTCGCGGCGCTCGAGGAGGGCCGCCTCCCGATGGGCCCGCCCGTCGACGAGTGGGAGCACGGCGACCTCGACGCGGCGTTCGCCGCGGCCGACCTCGTGCTCGAGGATACGATGGTCCACCAGTCGCTGACCCATCACCCGATGGAGCCCCGCAGCTCGATGGCGTACTGGGACAACGGGCGACTCCACATCTACGCGTCGACACAGAGCACGCAGCGCACCCACGGCGCGATCGCCGGGCAGCTCGGGCTCGACCCGTCCGACGTGGTGTTCGTCGGGCAGTACTGCGGCGGCGGCTTCGGCTCGAAGATCGCCGGCGCGCCCATCTACGTGGTCACGGCGCTGCTGGCGCAGAAGGTCGGCCGGCCCGTCATGCTGCGGATCACCCGGTACGAGGAGAACTACATCGGCCGCGGCCGTCCGGGGTTCCAGGCGTGGACGCGCATGGGCTTCCGGAACGACGGCAAGATCACGGGGATCGACCTCTACATCGTCCAGGACCATGGCCCGTACGGGCGCTCGGGCGATCACGTGACGGCATCGCAGGTGGC
The DNA here is from genome assembly GCA_033720355.1 of Gemmatimonadota bacterium. Lineage (GTDB taxonomy): Bacteria > Gemmatimonadota > Gemmatimonadetes > Palauibacterales > Palauibacteraceae > Palauibacter. The sequence continues at coordinate 408 of JAWWCR010000057.1, read as the reverse complement.
TGATCTCATGTATCAGCCCGACGCCATGCGGTTCCGCGGTCTCACGGTGTTCACCAACACGCCGCCACGATCCGCGCAGCGGGCGCCAGGCGGCGCGCAGATCGTCGCCATGCTCGAGCCGATCGTCGACAAGGCGGCGCGCGAGCTGGGGATCGACCGTCTCGCGATCCGCCGGATGAACGCCCCCGGCCACGACGCGCAGTTCGGCGCCAACCGGGGCACGCTTACCAGCGCGTTCGTGCGCGAGGCCTTCGATGTCGGGGCCGAGCGGTTCGACTGGGCCGGCAAACAGGCGCTCAGCGGGCAGCGGAACGGCACGAAGGTCACCGGGGTCGGGATCGGTCTGAGCCCATTCGTGGGGGGCTCGTCGGGGTTCGACGGGCTGCTCGTGCTGCGCCCCGACGGGAT
>JAWWCR010000056.1:0-25178 GCA_033720355.1 Gemmatimonadota bacterium | reverse complement strand
TTCCACATGTGGACGCCGGACGCATACGAGGGCGCGCCCACCCCGGTGACGGCGTTTATGGCGACCGGGGTCAAGGCGGCCGCGTTCGTCGCGCTGCTCCGCATCTTCTCCGTGGATCTCATAGGGGCGCACGGCGTGTGGCGCGACGCGGTGTGGTGGCTCGCGATCCTGACGATGATCGTCCCGAACCTGATCGCGCTCACGCAGGACGACGTGAAGCGCATGCTCGCCTACTCGTCGATCGCGCACGCCGGGTATCTTCTGGTGGGCGTGGCCGCCGCGTCGGCGCTCGGCCGGTCGGCATCGCTCTTCTATCTGGCGGCCTACACGGTGATGACGATAGGAGGGTTCGCCATCGTCTTCCACGTGGCGGGGCGCGGTGACGCGCGATCCCGCGTCGAGGACTACAGGGGCCTCGGGTGGACGCGGCCCGGGCTGGCGGCGCTCCTCGTCGTATTTCTCCTGTCGCTCGCCGGATTCCCGCCCACCGCGGGCTTCGTGGGCAAGCTCTATCTGCTCCAGGCGGCGGTCGAGGCCGGTGAGATCGCGCTCGCCGTCGTCCTCGTCCTCACCAGCCTCGTGGCGTACTACTACTACCTGCGGGTCGTCTGGATGATGTATTTCCAGGAATCGTCGGACGACGGGAAGGTGCCGGCCCGACCGTCGGCGGGCTTCCGCCTGACGACGGCGGTGTGCGCGCTCATCCTCCTGCTCGCCGGGCTCGTGCCGGGCCGCGCGATCGACACGGTGCGCGGTGCGGTCGACCTACGGGCTTCCCCGACCGTCCAGGCCGAGTAGTTCATGGATCTCAATACCGGAATCTTCCGCGAGTACGACATCCGCGGGATCGTCGGCGACGACCTGACCGAGGAAGTGACGGAGCTCGTGGGTCGCGCGTTCGGCACGGACCTGGCCGATCGCGACGCGCCGCGCGTGGTCGTGGGTCACGACAACCGGCCGAGCTCGCCGGTCCTCGGGGAAGCCATGTGCCGGGGGCTCAATGCCGCCGGAGTCGATACCCTGTACGTCGGAACGGTCCCCACGCCGGCCCTGTACTTCGCGGCGATCGAGTACGAGACGGATGCGGGGGTCCAGATCACGGGCTCGCACAACCCTCCCGAGTACAACGGGATCAAGATGGTCCGCGACGGCGGGTCAATCTACGGCGATGCGATCCAGGCCCTGCTCGCCCGCATACGGGCCTCGGACTTCGCGAGCGGCTCGGGCACGACCCGCGAGGCCGAGGTGCTCGATCGGTACGTCGAGGAGATCGCCGCTCGCGGTCGCGTGGAGGGGCCCGTGCGCATGGTGCTCGATTGCGGGAACGGCGCGGGCAGCGTCGTCGCCGTGCGCGCGCTCCGTGCGGCGGGGATCGACGTGGACGGGTTGTTCTGCGAGTCAGACGGGACGTTCCCCAATCACCACCCCGATCCCACCGTCGACGAGAACGTGGTCGACCTGATCGCCCGCGTGCGCGAAACGGGGGCAGCCCTCGGCGTCGGTCTGGATGGCGACGCCGACCGAATCGGGGCGGTGACCGAGGAGGGGAAGATCGTTCGGGGCGATCACCTTCTTCTCCTGTTCGCGCTCGATGTGCTGCGCGACCGGCCCGGCGCCGAGGTCGTGTTCGACGTGAAGTGCTCGCAGGCGCTGCCGCGGGTGATCGAGGCGAACGGCGGCGTGCCGGTGATGTGGAAGACCGGACACTCGCTGATCAAGGAGCGCATGAAGCGGGGCGGATCTCCCATCGCAGGTGAGATGAGCGGCCATATCTGCTTTGCTGACAAGTTCTTCGGTACGGATGACGCGATCTACGCGGCAGCTCGGCTCGCGGGGATCCTCGCGAAGACCGGCCGACCCTTCTCGGAGCTCGCGGCCGAGATCCCGACCTACCCCTCCACACCCGAGCTGAGACTCGACTGCACCGAGGAGTCGAAGTTCGGCATCGTCGATGACGTCGTGGCACACTACAAGGCGTCGCACGACGTGATCGACATCGACGGGGCGCGGGTCCTGTTCGACGGGGGGTGGGCGCTCGTGCGGGCGAGCAATACGCAACCGGTGATCGTGGCGCGTATCGAGGCGGATGACCGCGACCGGCTCGTCGAGATCGCGGAGGACGTGCGCGCCGTGCTCGCCGGCCACGGGGTCACGCTGCCTCCGGTCTGATCACAGGTGAACGAGCGCGTCCGTACCGCCGTCATCGCCGTCGGCGGGAATGCCCTGTCGCCCGCCGGCGAGCCGGCGACCGTCGAGAACCAGTTCCGCCATTCGCGCGAGGCACTGGCTCCGATCATCGCCTTCGCCCGCGCCGGTTGGAACGTGGCCGTGGTACACGGCAACGGCCCACAGGTCGGCGACGCCCTGCTGCGCAACGAGTGGTCGCGCGACAGGGTGGCGGAGCTCCCCCTCGGTGTGCTCGTGGCGGCGACGGCGGGCTCGATCGGATACATGATCCAGCAGTCGCTTCAGAACGCGCTGGCGCGCGAGAAGATCGACCGCCTCGTCGCCACGCTCGTCACCCAGGTCGTCGTGGATGTCGACGACCCTGCGGGTCTCGAGCCGACGAAGTTCATCGGACGCGCGCTGGATGCCGAGCGCGCCGAGGTGCTGCGGGCCGAAGGGGTCGACGTCGCGAAGGATGGTCGCGGACAGTGGCGCCGTCGTGTGGCGAGCCCGGCCCCGGTGCGGATCGTGGAAGCCGAGATCGCCCGCGCGCTCGTCGCGGACGGCACCATAGTGATCGCGGCCGGTGGAGGTGGGATCCCGGTGTACGAGGATCCGAGGCTCGGGCTCGAGGGGCTGGACGTCGTGGTCGACAAGGATCTGGCCGCGGCGCTTCTCGGACACGAGATTCGGGCCTCCGCGCTCGTGATCCTGACCGATGTGGACGGCGTGTACCGCGATTGGGGGACGCCGGAGGCCACGCGAGTCGATCGCCTGACGCCCGCCGGCGCGCGGGCCCTCATCGACGAGGGCCAGGTGGGTCGCGGATCCATGCTGCCGAAGCTCCGGGCGGCGTTGCAGTTCATCGAGAGTGGCGGGGAGGTCGCGGCGATCGCGGCGCTCAAGGATGCGGAGCAGGCGTTGCGCGGGAAGGCGGGGACGATCATTCGGGAGGCCGAAGCTTCCTGATCCCCGTCGCCCGCACCGGGATTCCGAATCGAGAGGACGGGACGGACGACGAATGAATATCCACGAATATCAGGCGCGCGACATCCTGCGCGAGCACGGGATTCCCGTGCCGCCCGGCGAGGTCGCGCGGACACCGGAGGAGGCGGAGGAGGCGGCCCGGGTGTACGGGGGCGCCGTCGTCGTCAAGGCGCAGGTCCACGCGGGAGGCCGCGGTAAGGCGGGCGGCGTGAAGCTCGCCTCGACCCCCGGGGAGGCCCGCGAGAAGGCCGAAGGGATCCTCGGCATGGAGATCAAGGGCATCACCGTGCGGAAGGTGCTCGTCGCTCCCGCCGAGGAAATCGAGTCCGAGGCCTACGTGGGCATCGTGATGGATCGCGCGAACAAGTGCGATACCTTCATGGTCTCCCCGGAAGGCGGCGTGGACATCGAGGAGGTGGCCGCGACCATGCCCGACCGCATCAAGCGGGTGCGCGTCGATCCGCGATACGGAGTGTTGCCGCACCAGCTCGCCTGGATGGGGCACTTTCTGTACGAGGATGGCAAGGTCGCCCGACAGGCGGCGGCGATCATGGGTCAGCTCTACCAGGCGTACGTGGCGTCGGGCGCCACGCTGGCCGAGATCAACCCGCTGATCCTCAACCCCGCCGGCGAGGTCAGGGCGATCGACGCAAAGATGAACATCGACGACAACGCCCTCTTCCGGTTGCCCGAGATCGCCGCGTTGCGCGACCTCGATGCCGAGAACCCGGCCGAGATCCGGGCTCGGGACGCCGGGCTCTCGTATGTGCAGCTGGATGGCAACGTGGGCTGCTGCGTCAACGGTGCCGGGCTCTCGATGGCGACGATGGACCTCGTGAAGTACTACGGTGGCGAGCCCGCGAACTTCCTCGACATCGGCGGGTCGTCGAACCCCGACAAGGTGGTCACGGCGCTCGAGCTGATCACCGAGGATGAGAACGTCCGATCGATCCTCTTCAACATCTTCGGCGGAATCACCCGGTGCGACGACGTCGCGAACGGGATCGTCGAGGCGACGAAGCGGATCGACATCGACATGCCGATCACGATCCGGCTGACGGGAACCAACGAGGAGCTCGGCGTGAAGATCCTCGAGGAGCACGGCTTCGAGGCGATGGTCGACATGGACCGCGCCGTCGAGACCGCCGTCAGGAGGGTCGCGGCATGAGCGTGTTCATCGGAGAAGACACGAAGCTCGTCGTCCAGGGGATCACGGGACGCGACGGATCCTTCCACACCCGTCAGATGGCCGAGTACGGCACCGACGTGGTCGCGGGTGTCACCCCGGGGAAGGGCGGTCGAACGTTCGACGACACCATACCGGTGTACGACACCGTCGAGGAGGCGGTTCAGGAGGCGGGCGCGAACACGAGCGTCATCTACGTGCCGCCCCGCTTTGCGGCCGACGCGATCTTCGAGGCCGCCGACGCCGGCGTGGAGCTGATCGTCTGCATCACCGAGGGCATCCCGGTGGCGGACATGCTCCGTGTCCTGCCGTACGTGAGAGAGAAGGGCGCGCGGCTCATCGGTCCGAACTGTCCGGGACTGATCGTCCCCGGGGTGTGCAAGGTCGGGATTCTCCCGGGGCACATCGTGCTCGAGGGGAACGTGGGCGTGGTGAGCCGATCGGGAACTCTGACGTACGAAGTGATCTTCCAGCTGACGCGTGCCGGGATCGGCCAGTCGGCCTGCATCGGGATCGGCGGCGACCCGCTGATCGGCACCAACTTCATCGATTGTCTCGAGGCGTTCGAGGCGGATCCCGGGACCGCGGCTATCGCGATGATGGGCGAGATCGGCGGGACGGACGAGCAGCAGGCCGCCGAATACGTGGCGAAGCACATGTCCAAGCCGGTGGTCGGCTTCATCGCGGGCCAGACGGCCCCGCCCGGTCGGCGGATGGGCCACGCCGGGGCGATCATTTCCGGCTCCGAAGGCACGGCCGAGGAGAAGATGCGGTCCTTCCGCGACAACGGGATCGGCGTCGCCGAGCGCCCGGCCGACTTCGTCGGTCTGTTGCAGGAGCGTATGTGAACGGCAGGTCCTGGAGAAGACATGCTCGTCCGTGACGTGATGGTCCGCGAGGTCGTGACGGCCACGCCCGACACCGCGCTCGACGAGGTGGCCGACACGCTGGTGCGTCGGCGCCTCCGGGCCATCCCGGTGATCGACCCCGAGCGTCGCGTACTCGGGATGGTCACCGACCGTCAGGTGATGACGCACTTCCTGCCGGATCTCGAGGACCCGACCGCCGAGCGCCCCGACCGACCGCAGGTCATCCGGGAGGGGACGGTTCGCGACGTGATGGAGCGGACGGTCATGTGCGTCAACGACGACGAGGCGCTCGGCGACGTCGTGCGTCTCATGCTCGACAAGGAGATCGAACGCCTGCCGGTCGTGGCCGACGGACGTCTCGTCGGATTCCTGACCCGGGGCGACATCATCAGACGACTGCTGGGGGACGGCTCCGGCGACAGGGGGGAGAACGAATAGATGTCGGAAACGCAAACGCTCACGCTGGCGATCATCAAGCCCGACGCGTTCGGCTCGGGAAAGGGTGGGAAGATCCTCGCCGCTCTGGAAGAGGCAGGGTTCGGAGTTCGGGGTGCGCGCGTCACGCGGCTCTCGCGCGAGGCGGCCGAGGCGTTCTACGCCGTGCACGCCGAGCGGCCGTTCTACGGCTCGCTCGTGGACTTCATGACGTCCGGCCCCTGCATGCCGCTGGCCCTCGAGCACGCGCGCGCCGTGTCATACTTGCGGGAAGTCATCGGCGCGACGGACCCGGCGGAGGCCGAACCGGGGACGATTCGCGCGCTCCATGCGGAGAGCAAAGAGCGAAACGCGATCCACGCCTCGGATTCGGACGAGAACGCGCGGATCGAGCTCGGCTTCTTCTTCGACCGGGCCGCACTGATCGGGACCGCGACGTGACGCGGATGTGACGTGAGGATCTCCTTCGCGGACCTGCACCGCGGAGCCGTCGAGAAGAAGTGGCGGCTCGAAACGCCCGCCGAGGTACTGGGGACGCTGCCCGTGACCGTCGGGTCGCTCGACATCGAGGTCTCCGCCCGGGGGACGCCACGCGATGGCGTCCGCGTCGAGGGCAGGCTGTCCGCGATCGCCCGGTGCGAGTGTCGGCGCTGCCTCGACGAAGTCCGCGTCGAGATCGCGCCGGCCCTCGACGTCTGGTTCCGGGTCGAAGACGAGGTGACGCCCGGCGAGGACGGCGTGTGGCCGTTCGCGCGCGCGTCGGACGGGATCGATCTGACGGACGCGGTTCGCGAGGAGGTGTTGCTCGCCCTCCCCGACTATCCCGTGTGCGAGGAGGAGTGCCGTGGAATCTGCCCCTCGTGCGGCGCCAGGCTCTCCGAAGAGGATTGCACATGTCCGCCCCCCGAGCCCGACGAACGGTGGGCGGCGCTGCGCGAGGTGAATGTCCGCAAGGGCGGCTAGGGAGAGGGCTTGCGAGCCGGCACCCGGCTTGACATTCGGGGCGAAAACCCGCCTGTTTGTGTGCTTCTCTGCGACGGCGTCGGGTGACGCGGACGCGGCGAAGTCCCGGTGGCCGAACACGACAGCAGCAGGACGATAGAGGGTCGATCATGGCGGTTCCGAAGAGAAGAACATCGAAGCAGCGGAAGCGGAAGCGCCGCACGCACTACAAGGCCGGGCCGAGCGCCAGCCAATCGTGCCCACGTTGCGGCGATCCGAAGCGGCCGCACCGCGTCTGCCCGACCTGTGGGCACTACGCGGATCGCGAAGTCGTACGCGTCGAAGACTTTTGACCCGTTTCCGCGCGGGCGAACCCCGCGCGGCATACCGACCGATCCCTCCACTCCAACTCCGGATCGCTCGATGATCCGTGTCGCGCTCGATGTCCTCGGTGGCGATTCGGCGCCCGGCACGCCGATCCAGGGCGCATTGGCCGCGCTCGACGAGTGGCCGGACGGCTTCTCGGTGCTTCTGGTCGGCCCCCCCGATCTCATCGAGCCGCATCTCGGGGGGGCGCCGCGCGATCGTATCGGGGTCATCCCGGCGAGCGAAGCCATCGATCCCGCCGAGCCGCCGGCCCTCGCGGTCCGCCGAAAGCGCGACAGCTCGATCGTTCGAGGCCTCGAGGCCGTACGCGATGGCGAGGCCGACGCGTTGATCTCGGCGGGGTCGACGGGAGCCGTGATGGCGGCCTCGGTCCTCACGCTCGGCGTCCTGCCGGGTGTCAACCGGCCTCCGGTCGGCGCGATGTTCCCGACGGCGACGGGGCACATGCTCGTGGTCGATGTCGGCGCGCACGTCAACGCACGGGCTCACCAGCTTCACCAGTACGCGCGGCTCGGATCCATCTATCTCCGCGATTCCCACGCGGTGGCGCACCCGCGCGTCGGTCTCCTCAACGTCGGGGAAGAAGAGGAGAAGGGAGACGACGTGGCGGTGGCCGCATACCGGCTGCTCGCCGCGGACGACCAGATCCAGTTCGTGGGCAACGTCGAGGGCCACCAGATCATCCAGGGGCCGTGCGACGTGCTGGTGTGCTCGGGGTTCGTGGGGAACGCTCTGCTCAAGTTCTACGAATCGATGGCGGGGTTCGTCGTCGGGGTTCTGCGCGAGTCCGGAATCCAGCAGCAGAGCGAGATCGACCGGATCCTCAAGTTCCTCGACTACACCGAGTACGGCGGTGCCCCGCTGCTGGGCGTGGCGGGCGTCACGATCATCTGTCACGGGGCCTCCCCGCCACGGGCGATCAAGAACGCGACGCGGGCCGCGATCGAGTCGGTGCGGTCGGGACTCGTCCCGAACATGCGCCGTTCGCTCGAAGACATGGAGGCGGCCAGGCTGGCGGCCTCGCACGGCGAAGCCTCGTGAGCGGGGCGGCCCTGCTTCTGCCCGGTCAGGGAGCGCAGTACGTCGGTATGGGACGCGATCTGGCCGAGGCGTTCCCGGCCGTCGAGGAGCTGTACGAGCGTGCGGACGACGCCCTCGGGATCCGCCTGAGCCGACTGAGCTGGGAAGGGCCGGACGAGGAGCTGACGGCCACCGAGAATGCGCAGCCGGCGATCCTCCTGCACAGCTATGCCACCTGGTGCGTGATCCGGGATGAGATCGAGGTCGTCGGGGTCGGTGCGGGCCACTCCCTGGGCGAGTTCTCGGCCCACCTCATCGCCGGGACGTTCGATCTCGAGGCCGCCCTCCGCGTCGTCCGGCGCCGGGGCGAGTTGATGGCTGCCTCGGGCAACGAGCGGCCGGGGACGATGGCCGCGGTGCTGGGTCTGGAGGAGGACGTCGTCTCGCATCTGTGCTCGGCGGTGAGCGACGGGGTGGTCGTGGCGGCGAATCTGAACGCTCCCGGCCAGATCGTGATCAGCGGCGACGTGCCCGCGGTCCAGGCGGCGTCGGCGCTGGCGGAGGAGGCGGGCGCACGGCGGGTCGTTCCGCTGAACGTGAGCGGCGCCTTCCACTCGCCCCTGATGGAGGTCGCGGTGAAGGGCCTCGGGGAGGCTCTCGCCGCCACCGAGATGGACGACCCCGGCTTCCCCATCGTGGCGAACGCCACGGCCCGGCCCGTGACGGACGCCGAAACGGCGCGGCGCACGCTACTCTCCCAGCTCACATCGCCGGTACGCTGGGTCGATTCGATGGAGAGCATGCGTGCGACCGGACCCGACGTCTGGATCGAGCTCGGCCCCGGAGGCGTTCTCGCCGGTCTGCTGCGCCGGTTCGATCGCGGGTTGCGAGCGTCGTCACTCGGGGATCCCGAGTCGATCGACGCGTTCATCGGGGGCGGGCGGTGATGCGCGCGCCGGGACCGCACCGACACCGGAGGATCGGATGAGCGAGCTCGAGGGGGTCGTCGCCATCGTGACCGGCGGCACGCGTGGCATCGGTCGCGCGATCTGCGAGGAGCTGGCGGAGGCGGGGGCGCGCGTCGCGGTGGTCGCGACGGGAGAGGAACGGGCGGCCCGGGTCGCCGACGAGCTGCCGGGTTCGGGGCATGCCGGGTTCGGGTGCGATATCGCCGACGGCGAGGCGTGCGCCGAGCTCGTCGGGCGGGTCGAGGAGGCGCTCGGTTCGACCGGCATCCTCGTCAACAATGCGGGAATCACGCGAGACAACATCCTCATCCGCATGAAGGATGAAGAGTGGTCGAGCGTGCTCGACACGAACCTCTCGGGCGCCTTCCATCTCATCCGGGCCGTGGCGCGGGGCATGATGAAACGGCGGGCCGGGAGGATCGTAAACGTATCCAGCGTCGTGGGGTTGACGGGAAACAGCGGCCAGTCCAACTATGCGGCGGCCAAGGCCGGGCTGATCGGACTGACGAAGTCGGTGGCGAAGGAACTGGCCGGTCGCGGCGTGCTCGCGAACGTGGTCGCGCCGGGGTTCATCGAGACCGATATGACCGCGGCGCTGCCCGAAGCGGTTCGGGACGGGTTGCTCGAGCAGGTGCCGCTCGGTCGATTGGGCGCCCCCGAGGACATCGCGAAGACCGTGCGTTTTCTGGTGGGTCCGGGGGCCTCGTACATCACGGGGCAGGTGGTGGTGGTCGACGGCGGGATGGTGATGTAGGACCGGATCGATCCGGTGGTGGGCGGCCGTCGAGGACGGTCTTCGAAAGTCCTAGCGAGGGTCCGCGTGAGGGCCCCTTCTCAAGGAGAGCGCAAAACATGTCGGAAATCGCCTCGAGGGTTCGCGAGATCATCGCGCAGGAGCTCGGCGTCGAGGGAGAGAAGGTCACGGACGACGCCAACTTCGTCGAGGACCTGGGCGCGGATTCGCTCGATACCGTCGAGCTGGTCATGGCGTTCGAGGAGGAGTTCGGGATCGAAATCCCGGACGAGGATGCCGAGCAGATGCAGACGGTCGGCCAGGCCATCACGTACTTGACCGAGAAGGAATAGACCGGTCTCCGCGGGCCAGCCCGCGGAAGCATTCCGAAAGACATGTCACAACGTCGAGTAGCCATCACCGGGGTCGGGCTCGTCACACCTGTCGGGCTCGACCCCGAATCCACATGGGAGGCCCTCGTCGCCGGAACGAGCGGCGCGGCCCCGATCAGTCAGTTCGACCCCGACGGGTTCGACGTCCGGTTCGCCTGCGAGGTCAAGGGATTCGACCCGGAGGCATACATGGACCGGAAGGAGGCGCGTCGAGCCGACCGCTTTCTCCAGCTCGCCATGGCGTCGGCGAGTCAGGCGATGCAGCAGGCCGGGCTCGCAGACGGGTGGGGCGGCGTCGATCCGGCGCGCGTCGGCGTCATCATCGGGTCGGGGATCGGGGGACTCCCGTTGCTCGAGGAGCAGCACCAGAAGCTGCTCGAGCGCGGGCCGGGACGGGTGTCGCCGTTCTTCATCCCGATGTTCATAGCGGACATGTCCGCCGGGATGGTCTCGATGAAGTACGGCGCGCGAGGGCCCAACTACGCGACGGTCTCGGCATGCGCGTCGAGCGCCCATGCGCTCGGGCTCGCGTTCCGATCGGTCCGTCACGGCGAGGCCGACATCATGATCACCGGCGGGACCGAGTCCACCATCACGCCGCTCTGCGTGGCCGGTTTCGCCTCGATGAAGGCGATGTCGTCACGGAACGACTCGCCCGAGACCGCGTCGCGCCCGTTCTGCGCCACCCGGGATGGCTTCGTTCTGGGCGAGGGCTCGGGGATGCTGATTCTCGAGGAGCTCGAGCATGCGAAGGCGCGCGGCGCCCCGATTCTCGGCGAGATGGCGGGATTCGGGCAGAGCGCCGACGCGTATCACCTGACGGCCCCGGCGCCCGACGGCGCCGGCGCGCGCTCGGCGATGGAGTACGCGCTCGCGGATGCCGGTCTCGAGCCGGCGGACATCGGATACATCAACGCCCACGGCACCTCGACCCCGGCGAACGACTCGTCGGAGACGACCGCGATCAGGGGCGTGTTCGGCGACGGCGCCCGAGATATCGTGGTGGGGTCGACGAAATCGATGATAGGGCATACGCTGGGCGCCGCGGGCGCCATCGAGGGGGCGATCTCGACCATGGTCTGCCAGCGCGGTGTCATTCCCCCGACGATCAACTTCCACGAGGCGGACCCCGAGTGTGACCTCGAGTACGCGCACGGAGGACCGATCGAGCGACCGGTCAGGGCCGCGCTCACGAACTCGTTCGGGTTCGGGGGCCACAACGTCTGTCTGGCCGTAACGAGATGGGATGGCGAATGAGCAAGGTCCTGATCATGATGGGGTCGGCCTCGGACATGCCGAAGATGGAGAAGGGCGTGCCTATCCTCGAGGAGAAGGGGGTCGACGTCACCGTGGAGGTGTGCTCGGCTCACCGGGAGCCCGGCCGTACGGCGGAGCTCGCCTCAGGAGCCGCCGGGGCCGGCTACGACCTGGTGATCTGCGGCGCCGGGCTTTCCGCCGCGCTCCCCGGCGTGGTCGCCGCCCACACGAAGCTGCCCGTGATCGGCGTGCCGATCTCGGCGGGCACGCTCGGCGGTCTCGATGCGTTGCTGTCGGTGGCCCAGATGCCCCCGGGCGTGCCCGTGGCGGCCGTCGGAATCGACAACGCGAAGAACGCCGCACATCTGGCGCTCCGCATCCTCGGCCTCGCCGACTGAGGCGTGGGCCCGGACCGATGGTGCGTGTCGGCGTCGGGTACGACTCCCATCGATTCGATGAAGCTCGACCCCTGACGCTCGGCGGGATCGAGATCCCGGGCGAGCCGGGCCTCGCCGGCCACTCCGACGCGGACGCCATCTGCCACGCGATCACCGACGCGGTGCTCGGAGCGGCGGGTCTCGGCGACATCGGTGCGCTGTTTCCCGATGACGATCCCGCGCACGAAGGGGCGGACTCGGTCCGGCTGCTCGCGGACGCGGTGCACCACGTCCGGGAGGCGGGGTATACCGTGGGGAACGTCGACGTGACGGTGGTGGCCGAGCACCCCCGCATGGCCCCACTCGTCCCGCGGATGACGGGGCGTCTCGCTCCCGCGCTCGGCGTCGACGAGGGGCGCATCTCGATCAAGGGAAAGTCGAACGAGGGCATGGGCTGGATCGGGCGGGGCGAGGGGATCGCCGCGATCGCCGTCGCGACCGTCGTGGCGATCGACCGGCCGCCGGGGTGATCGACCTGCAGGATCTCGGGCGCCTCATCGAGGCGCTCGGCGCGATGCCCCCCGTCGGCGCCTACGCGATCATCGCCGCGGGGTCGGCGCTCGAGAACCTCTTCCCGCCGGTACCGTCCGACACGTTCGTGTTGCTCGGCGCCGTCCTGTCCGACCGCGGGAGCCTCGTGCCGACCACGGTGCTCATCGTGGCCTGGCTGGCGAACGTGGCCGGCGCGATGTTCGTCTACGTGGCCGCTCGGCGACACGGGCCCGCCTTCTTCGAGGACGGATGGGGCCGCTGGATCCTGCGGCCGGCACAGGCGAACCGCGTATCGCGCTTCTACGCGAAGTACGGACTGATCGCGATCTTCTTCTCTCGTTTTCTCCCCGTCCTTCGCGTGGTGATCCCGACCTTCGCGGGGTTCGCCGAGTTCGGTTGGGTCAAGACGCTGATCCCGATCGCGGTCGCCTCGGGTCTGTGGTACGCCGTGGTCCTGTACCTGGGAATCTTCGCCTCGCAGAACGTGGGAGTGGTCGTCGAGCTGCTCGGCAACACGAACACGCTCCTCCTTACGATCGCCGTGATCGTGTCGGTGGGGATCGGCGTCTGGTGGTACCGGACGCGGCACGAAGAAGCGGAAGAGGAGGAAGAGTGAAGTCCCCCGGGGATGCGGACGATTCAGGGACGCGACTCTTCAGGCTCGAAGAGTTCCGGGATTATCTGAGCTTCGAGCGAGGTCTCGCCGCGCGCACCGTCGACGCTTACGTGCGCGATGTCCGCCGTCTCGTCGAGCTGGCGGGCGAGCGCGGTGTCGGCGATCCCGTCGCGGTCACCTACGACCTGCTCCGCGACCACGTCGCGGCGCTGTCGGATCTCGGACGGGCGCCCGCCTCGGTCTCGCGGGCCGTGTCATCGTTGAGGGGCTACTTCCGCTTCCTTCTCGAGGAGGCTGTCATCGATGCCGATCCCACGGAGCTGCTCGAGTCGCCCCGAGGCGGCCGGCCGCTTCCCGACGTCCTGTCCGTCGCCGAGGTCGAGCGCGTGCTGGCGGCCGTGACGACCGATCGGCCCTACGCCTTCCGGGACCGGGCCATCATCGAGGTGTTGTACGGGTGCGGGTTGCGGGTGTCGGAGCTGTGCGGTCTCCGGTCGCGCGACACCGACCTGGACGGAGGGCTGGTTCGGGTACTCGGGAAGGGGTCGAAGGAGCGGTTGGTCCCGCTCGGCGCGGATGCGCGTCACGCGCTCCGCAGATACTTTCGGGAGTCGAGGCCCCGTCTGGATCGCGGGGCCTCGGAGGGTCGCGTGTTCCTGAACCGGACCGGGCGCCCGCTGAGCCGGATGGGGGTGTGGAAGATCCTCCGCCAGTACGTCGAGAGCGCCGGCATCGCCAGACGCGTGACGCCGCACACGATGCGGCACAGCTTCGCGACACACCTGCTCGAGGGAGGCGCCGACCTCGCGTCGGTGCAGGAGATGCTCGGACATGCGGATATCTCGACGACGGAGATCTACACGCACGTGGATCGGTCGCACCTCCGCGAGGTGCATCGAGAGCATCACCCGAGAGGCTGACGCATCGCCGGGGTGTGCGCGATGCGGGTAACGCGGCTCCTCCAGCTCGTCCGGAACCGGCGGCCCGTGCGCTCCTTCGCCGACCGGATCCCGCCGGCCGACGCCGTCGAAGCGGTGCTCGAAGCGGCCCGTTACGCGCCATCGGCCCGCGAGGCCCAGCCCTGGCGCTTCGTCGTCGTCCAGGACGCGCTCTCGAGGCACCGGTTGGCCGCGGCAGCGTTCAACCACCCGCACCTCAAGAGCGCGCCCGTGGTCGTGGTGTGCTGTGCCCGGATCCACTCGCACATCAGCGGCAGCGGGCGCCCGAGCTTTCCGATGGACCTCGCCGCCGCGACGCAGACAATGATGATCGCCGCGGCCGATCTGGGGATCCACGCGAGCTGGGTCTACGGGTTCCGGGAGTCGGCCGTACGACCCGTCGTGGGTGTCCCCGATGACGTTCCCGTCGTGGCCCTTCTCGGTCTCGGTTACCCCGACGGTCTCTCGGATCTCCCCGAGCGACGCCCGCGCGAGGACGTGATCGCCTGGGACACGTGGCAGACCGAGGGCGCGCGGACGCTTCGGTGATCCGGGGACGGACGGGATGGCCGATGGCGGCAACCGCGGTCGGGCGCCGCGTCTTCCTCGCCACGGCGACGCTCGCGGTCTCGGTATCCGCCGCGGGCGCGCAGGACGTACGGCTCGCCGGCGACCCGCGGAACGATGCCGAGCGCGCCGTGCAGATGTTCCTCGACCGTGGCGGCTACGAGGTGTGGGCGCGCGACACCGTGCTCGCGCGCGATGACGTCGTGACATCGCACGTCCTCGTGGTCGAGGCGACCGCACGGGTGTCGGGCCGGATCGAGGGCGACGTCCTCGTCATCGACGGCGACCTCTTCCTCCGCACGCGTGCCCGCGTGACGGGAGACATCGTCGTGCTCGGCGGCGGGTTCTACGACTCGGACCTGGCCGAGGTCGGCGGCGACATCACCTACCGCCCCAACGAGCGCATCAGGGTCCGGCCCACCGGGGGAGAGCTGGAGGTATTCTCGGAGGAGGCCGAGCGCGATCCCTTCGAGCTCGACGGGACGTGGGGATTCCACATCCCCGTGTACCAGCGGGTCGACGCGGTCACGCTCGGGTGGGGGGCGATCGCCCGCTTCGACCGCGCCGCGGGACGGCCCGATCTGGAGGGAAGCGTACGCTACCTGACCGGTCCGGGCGACATCGAGGGGTCGCTCAGAAGCTCGATCTATCCGTCCGAGCGGCTTCGTCTGGGGGTCTCCGCGAGCCGGGCCACGCGCACGATGGACGGCTGGATCCGGCCGACCTGGTACAACAGCCTGTCGCTGCTCGTCGCGGATGACGACGCGTTCGACTACTACCGGGGCGACCGTCTCGGCGTAGAGGCCGAATGGCGTTCGGTCGAGCCGCCGATCTGGGAGGATGCGCCGACGTGGACCGTGTCGTTCGCCGGGTTCTGGGAGGACGCCGAGTCGCTCGAGGCGAGGGATACGTGGGCGATCTTCGAGAGCGATCCGCCCCTGCCGTCGAACCCGTCGATCCCGGAGATCGTCGACCCGGCGGACCGGCACCCGAACCCCTCGATCGACGACGGCGAGAATTTGACGCTGTCCGCCGCGTTCGACTGGATGAAGCGTGGCGAGTCGGGACGCACGGCGTTCGGCGTCGGTCTCCACCTCTTCTCCGACCTGCGCGGCCAGTCGGCGAACGATCCGCCGTCTCCCGACGATCTGAGCCACCTGTTGGCCGAGGGTCGCCTCTCCACGCGCCACGCGACGTCCTGGGGTCACGCGTGGGAAGTCTTCGCAATCGCTCGAGTGAAGCTCGCCGGCGATGTCGCGGGCCAGCGGTACTCGACCCTCGGCGGTCCCGGTACCGTGGCGACAATGCCGCTCCGGTCGATGCGGGGGCCGGAGATGGTCTACGCCGACGTCGGGTACGCCGTCCCCGTGCTCGGGATGGCGACCCTCGGCGGGCTCGATGTCTTCGCCCGGGCTTCGGCGGGCTCGGCGTGGGGGGCCGGGGTGCCCTTCCGGCTCGAGGAAGCGCTCTCAGGGGGCATCGACATCCGGCTCTGGGAGTTCGCCATGGAGACCGGGGTCGCCTTCGGGTCCGCCGCCGAAGGCGGGACGCGCACCATCTGGTACTTCGATGTCCGGACGCGACGGGGCGCCCGGCCGACGCTCGCGCCGGCCCCCGGCCGGGGTTTTTGACAACCGGAAACGACCCGTCTAGCTTCTCGCGATGCGACTCCGGACCCATCCCGGCGCTGGCAATCGATGGACGTGATCTGCGTCCTGCCGGCTCGACTCTCCAGCACGCGTATCCCCAAAAAGCTCCTCTCCGAACTCGCCGGCCGGTCGCTCCTCGAGTGGGCCTGGCGGGCGGCGAATCGTGTCTCCGCGTTCGATCGAATCGTGATCGCGACCGACGCGGAAGAGCTGGAGAGGGAGGCGCGCGCGATCGGAGCCGACGTCGTCGCGACCCGACCCGATCACCCTTCCGGGACCGATCGCGTGGAGGAGGCGGCGGGTCTGCTCGGCGTCCGCGAGGATGACGTGATCGTCAACTTCCAGGCGGACGAGCCCTTCGTGGACCCGGACACGGTGACCCGCGCCGTGCGAGCGGTGGCGGCGGATCCGTCGATCGACATCGCGACCGTCGCGGGGCCGGTGAGCAACCGTGAGGAGTGGCAGTCCCCGGGCGTCGTGAAGATCGCCCGGGCCGCGGACGGGCGGGCGCTCTACTTCAGCCGTAGCCCGATCCCGTTCGTGCGCGACGGAGAGCCCGATTTCGGCGGCCATGGCTCGGAGACCGACGGGTCTCCGAGGGCACCGCTGCGCCATGTGGGGCTGTACGTCTGTCGGCGGCCCGCGCTCAGGCGCTGGGCGGGGGCCCCCGAGACGGCTCTCGAGCGGCTCGAGCGGCTCGAGCAGCTGCGGGCGCTCGAGCTCGGGATGTGGATCCACGTCGAGGTCGGACCCGCGACCGAACCGGGGGTGGACTTGCCCGCCGACCTCGGGCGGGCCGAACGTGTATTGACCGATGCGAGCTGGTGATGAACGACCGGCAGGGGGAGTGAAGCGCGGATGAACGACAAGTCGCCGACCAAGTACATCTTCGTGACCGGGGGAGTGGTCTCGTCGCTCGGGAAGGGCATCACGGCGGCCTCGATCGGCCGGCTGCTGGTGGAGCGCGGTCTTCGGGTGACGATCCAGAAGTTCGATCCGTATCTGAACGTCGATCCGGGGACGATGTCGCCGTTCCAGCACGGCGAAGTCTACGTGACCGATGACGGCGCCGAGACCGATCTCGACCTGGGTCACTACGAGCGCTTCATCGACGAGTCGCTCTCGCAGGCGAACAACGTCACCACGGGGCGCGTCTACCAGGACATCATCACGAAAGAGCGCCGCGGCGATTTCCTCGGAGCGACCGTGCAGGTGATTCCGCACGTCACCGACGAGATCAAGGCCGCGATCCGCCGGCTGGCGCCGAACCACGACGTCGTCATAACCGAGATCGGGGGCACCGTCGGCGACATCGAGTCGCTACCGTTTCTCGAGGCGATCCGACAGTTCAGACAGGACTCGGGGCGCGAGAACTCTCTCTTCATCCACCTCACGCTCGTCCCCTACATCGCGGCGTCGGGCGAGCTCAAGACGAAGCCGACGCAGCACTCCGTCCGCGAGCTCCTCGGGATCGGGATCCAGCCGGATATCCTCGTCTGTCGCACCGAGCACGTGCTGGGCGACGACATCAAGAAGAAGATCGCCCGGTTCTGCAACGTGGACGTCGCGCGGGTGATCGAGTCGCGCGACGTCGAGACGATCTACGAGCTCCCCCTCACCTACCGCGAGCAACGGCTCGACGACCGGGTGTGCGAGATCCTCCGACTGCCGTCCACCGCGCCCGACCTCGGGGCGTGGACCGACATGGTCGACCGGATCAAGCACCCCGAGCACGGGCGCGTCCGGATCTGCGTGGTCGGCAAGTACACCGAGCTCGTCGACTCGTACAAGTCGATCGCGGAAGCGCTGATCCACGGCGGCATCCAGGAGAACGTCGGGGTCGACGTCGAGTGGTGGTCGTCGGAGAAGGTGGAAGAGCAGGGGGCCGACTTCGTCGACCGCTTCGACGGTGTGCTCGTGCCGGGGGGCTTCGGCGTTCGGGGCGTGAGCGGGATGCTGGATACGGTCCGGCACATCCGCGAGCACGACATCCCCTATTTCGGGATCTGTCTGGGGCTCCAGTGCGCGATCATCGAGTTCGCGCGTAACGTCTGCGGGCTCAAGACCTCGCACTCCTTCGAGTTCGACAAGGCGACCGAGGATCCGGTGATCTCGCTGCTCGACTCCCAGCGCAAGGTCACGGACATGGGCGGCACCATGCGGCTCGGCGCCTACCCCTGCCGTCTCGAGGAGGGTTCGCTGGCCCGTCGGGTGTACGGGAGCGACGAGATCTCCGAGCGGCACCGCCACCGGTACGAGGTGAACCCCGAGTACCGGCAGGTGCTGCGCGACGGCGGCATGAGGTTCAGCGGCGTCTCGCCGGATGGCGAGCTCGTCGAGATGATCGAGCTTCCCGAACACCCGTTCTTTCTGGCGACCCAGTTCCACCCCGAGCTCAGGTCGCGGCCAAATCGTCCGCACCCTCTGTTCGGGGCGTTCGTCGCCGCGGCCATCGGGCGCCGCGACCGCGTGGCGGCCGAGAGGGGCGACGGCGCGGGGAGGGGCGAGTCGGTCGAGCGCGCGCCGACCGAGGGCGTCTCGGCCGGCGGATGAGCGACGCCGCCGGCCTCTTCGCGGGCCGCGCGGGTGAGGATGGGCGGACCGGGCTCTTCCTGATCGCCGGTCCCTGTGTCCTCGAGGAAGACGAGGTTCAGCTCGCCGTGGCGGACCGACTCGCCGCGCTCGCCGAGCGCAAGGCCGTACCGGTCGTGTTCAAGGCCTCGTTCGACAAGGCGAACCGGAGCTCGACCGGTTCGCCGCGGGGTCCGGGTCTGGACGAAGGGCTCGCGGCGCTCGAAAGAGTCCGCGCCGCGTGCGGCCTGCCCGTGCTGACCGACATCCACCTTCCCGATCAGGCGGAGCTCGTCGCGAGGAGCGTCGATGCGCTCCAGATCCCGGCGTTTCTCTGCCGGCAGACCGATCTCCTGCTCGCGGCGGCCCACACGGGGCTCCCCGTGAACGTGAAGAAGGGTCAGTGGATGGCGCCGGCCGACATCGGCGGCGCGGCCGAGAAGCTGCGTTCCGCCGGGGCCAGGGAGATCGCGGTCACCGAGCGCGGTACCGCGTTCGGGTACGGCCGCTGGGTCGTCGACATGAGGAGCTTCACGCTGATGCGCGAGGCCGCCGGGTGCGCAACCGTCTTCGACGCCTCGCACAGCGTCCAGCTGCCGGGGGGGCGCGGCGACTCCAGCGGGGGCGAGCCCGAACACATAGAGACGCTCGCGGCGGCGGCCGTGGCGGCCGGTGCGGACGGGCTCTTCGTGGAGGTCCACCCGGACCCCGCCTCGGCGCGTTCGGATGGGGCGAACATGCTGCCGCTCGACCGGCTCGAGGGGCTCATCGAGCGGTGTGTCCGCGTCCGGGAGGCGGTGGCGTGACGGCGCTCGCAGCCGATGTGGCGCGCGCGATCCGCCTCGTGTCGCTCGATGTCGACGGGGTCCTGACCGACGGGTCGTTCACGACCGACGTGGCCCCCGACCGCTCGGTCTCGGAGTCGCGCCGATTCAGCGTCCTCGACGGACTCGGCATCCACCTGCTCAGAGAGGCGGGTCTCGAGGTCGCCTTCGTGAGCGGGAAGTCGTCGCCTGCCGTCGAGGCGCGCGCCCGCGAGCTCGGCGTACGTGAGGTGCACCTCGGAATCCCGTTCGGGAAGGTGGCGGCGATCCGGGACATCCTCGACCGGAACGGATGGGACTGGTCGCAGGTAGCACACCTCGCCGACGACCTCGCGGATCTCGCGGTGCTCGAGCGGGCGGGTCTGCCCGCCGCCGTCGCGAACGCCGTCCCGGAGGTGTCGAGTGTGGCCGTGTGGGTCGGCGAGACGAGGGGAGGGGAAGGGGCGGTCCGCGAGTTCGCGCGGGCCCTGCTGGAAGCGAGAGGCGAATGGGAGGAGCGGGTCCGGGAGTACGTGTCGCGAGGGAGCCGCTCGTGAGCGGGTCGCGGGTCGCGCTCAACGATGACGAGCTGCTGACGATCGGAGCCGAGACGCTCCGGCTCGAGGCCGCGGCCGTCGCGGCCGTGGCGGATCGACTCGATGAGAGCTTCGCATCCGCAGTGCGTCTCATCCTGGGTCGCCCGGGACGGACGATCGTGACCGGTCTCGGAAAGTCCGGCGTGGTGGCCCGCAAGCTCGCGTCCACCCTCTCGGGAACGGGCACACCGGCGTCTTTCCTCCACCCCACGGAAGCCGGACACGGCGACGTCGGAGTGCTCGTCGATGGCGACGTCCTCCTGGTGGTCTCGAAGAGCGGAGCGAACCAGGAGCTGACGGCGCTGATCCCGGCTGCGCGGGCGATCGGCGCGCCGGTGATCGCGATCACCGGGACCGCGGACTCGCCGCTCGCGACGATGGCCGACGTCACCCTGGATGCCGCGGTGGCCGTCGAGGCTTGTCCTCACGACCTGGCCCCCACATCGAGCAGCACGGCGGCGCTGGCGCTCGGGGACGCGCTGGCCATCGCGATCATGCGGGCCAGGGGCATCGGCGAAGACGACGTGGCACGCCTGCACCCCGCGGGCGCGCTCGGCCGTCGTCTCCTCTGGACGGCGCGGGACGTTATGCTCACGGGAGGGGATGTGCCGCGGGTCGCCCCGGATGACCCGCTGGCCACCGCCATGGAGAAGATCGCCCACCAGCGCGGAACCGTGCTCGTTACCGACGGCGACGGCCGTCTGCGCGGCGTCGTGACGGCCGGCGACCTGACACGGTTCGCCGGGGGGCGTCCGGATTTTCTCGAGCGGCCTGTGAGCGAAGCGATGAATCGGCGACCGAAGTCGGTCGCGCCAGACACGAAGGCCTCCGGCGTTCTCGCGCTCGTGGAGGAGCAGGGAATCATGGCCGTTCCGGTCGTCGAGGATGGATCGGTCGTCGGGATCGTGCACCTGCACGACCTGCTGCGCGCGGGAGTGCGGGCGTGATCCGCGGTTGGCCGGGCTCCGGTCCATCGGTTTGTCGATCCGCGATCCTCGTCGCCGCGCTTCTCGTCGCCTGCGCCCCCGAGGACGAGCCCCCGGTGGCCCTCGAGGTGCTGCCCGACGGCGTGGACATGGCGATCATCGACATGGACCACTTCCTCACCCGCACGGGAGTACGACGCGCCCGCCTCCGCGCCGACACGGCCGAGTTTCGGGCCGACGGCGAGATCCACCTGCGGCCCGTGCAGCTGATCTTCTACGACGAGCAGGGGAACGAGCTCTCGGTGGTCAACGGCGATCGTGGAGTGTTCAACGAGATGACCGAAGACATGGTGGCCACCGGGTCGGTCGTCGCGCTCGACCAGCGAGATGACCAACGGCTGGTCACGACGCACATCCGCTACGAGGCGGAAGAGGACCGTCTGTACGGGGACGAGCCGTTCACCCTGTACCGCGACGGGGGTGACACCGTCCTCGAGGGATCGAGCTTCGAGACCGATCCCGGACTCACCTCGATCGTCATGTTCGATTCCTCCGGCCGGACCAGCCAGACGACGCGTCCGTCTCCGCCACCACCTCCGGGGGAGGATTCATCCGCCGCTGCCGACACCGGGTCCGTCGCCCCGCCCGACAGCGCGGCGCTCGCGCTGCCGGACAGCGGGTCGGTCGAGCCGCCCCCCGACACGACCTCGGTCGGGACCGCGCCTCCCGACACGACGTCGGCCCGGCCCGACTCGACGAGCGCCCGCGGGTGACCCGGTTGCGCGCGACCCTCGTCGCCGCGGGAGCGCTGACGGCGACGAGCCTCTCGGCTGTCGCCCAGACCCCCGATTCGACCGCCGTCCGAGCCGGGGGGAGCTGCGTCCTCGAGTGGGGGGCGCCGCCCGGCGAGCGAGCGCCCGTGCTTCGACACACCGAAGGCGAGTCGGGCGAGGTCGCCGACTTCTTCAGCGGTCGAACCCTGTTCACCTGCGGGACCGCGACGATGCTGGCGGACAGCGCCGTCAGCTACGAGACGCGCGGCGAGGTCGTCATGGTCGGAAACGTCGCGTACCGGGACTCGCTGCGCTCTCTCGAATCCGAGCGCCTCACGTACTACGAGCGCATCGATCTGGTGGTCGCCGAAGAAGACGTCGTACTCGTGCGAACGGCGGATCGCTCGACTCTCGAGGGGCCGCGCGTCGAATTCCTGCGCGCGGTGAGCGGGGTCGACGAGCTCACCACCGCGACGGGTCGACCACACATGACCCTTTACCCCGAGGGGGAGGACCCGGGCCCGCCCTTCGAGGTCGACGCCGATCGAACGGTCTTCGCCGGCCAGGACGAGGCGCGCGCGTACGGAAACGTCGTGATCGACCGCGATGACCTCCGGGGCGAGGCGGACAGCGTCCGGTTGCGTCGCACGGAGGAGACTGGCGAGATGTGGGGAGACCCGTGGATCGAGGCCGAGGGGGTCCGGCTCGAGGGCGACGTCATCGACTTCCGCTCACGAGAGGATGTGCTCGAGGAGATCCACGCCCGGGGCGACGGACGTGCGGTCGGCGAGTCGTTCGAGGTGCGCGCGATGGTGATCGACATCGCGCTCGTCGACGAACAGCCCGAGCGGGTGTGGGCGCATGGACCCGGGCTGAGCCGAGCCCTGTCCGGCGCGCACAACGTGTATGGCGACTCCCTCGACTTCGCGATGTTCGAGGGGTCGATCGACACCGTGTACGCCATCGGTGAGGCGATCGCCCTGACCGGCGAGCCCGACGACCCGCAGGGGGCCGTGACGCCCACGACGACGGACTCGACGGGGGCGGCCGCCGGCGACTCGCTCATGACGATGCACACCGATTCGCTCGGGGTGTCGCCCTCGCTTCAGACGCTTGCCGATTCGCTGGGCGTGCCCGCGTCGTTCCAGGGGATCGCCGCGCCGGCCGCCGACTCGCTCGGCGTCTCGCTCGACTCGCTCGTCTCGATGCTCCCGGACTCGGTCACGGTCCCGCAGGGGCTGAACGCTCTCGCGGCGGCGGGCATCGACTCGCTGGCCGCGATGGTCGCGGACCCGGCCGCCGTCGACTCGACGGCCTCGGCAGCCGCGGGCCCGGTCGTCGTCGACTCGGCGGGCGCCCCGTCGGACACCGCGGCGGTCGATTCCCTCGCCGTGGCGGCTCCGGCGGACACGTTGCCGGTGGCCCCGGCGGACGCGACGAGCGACTCGACGGCGGTGGCGGAGGGGGCCGCCGAGACGGACTCGGCCGCCGGCGGGACCATCCCGGCACCCCGGCTGCGCATCACCGGCGACGCCACCTGGATCAGGGGGGATACGGTGATCGCCGTGTTCGAGCGTCCCGCGGCCGATTCGGCCGCCGCCGCGACCCTGGATTCGCTCGCGAACCCGCCACCGGTGTCGCCGATTCCGGCACCCGCCGACACCTCGGGACGCACGGTTGCGGAGGCCGCCCTCGGGTCCGTCGATTCACTGGTGGTCATCGAGCCCGAGCCGCCCGCGGCGGACACCGCGGACGACCCGGTGATGGAGAAGCTGATCGCGATCGGGAACGCGCGGTCGTTGTTCAGCCAGGTGCGCGACAGCACGGTGTCGAGACGCGAGTCGAAGAACTACATGATCGGAAAGCGTATCGAGATCCTGTTCGAAGACGGCGAGCCGACCGACGTGCACGGCGTCGAGGCGATCGGGGTGTTCCTGGACCCGATGGAAGAGGGTGCCCCCGTCGCGGGCGCACCCGCCGCCGGTGCGACGACTCCGGATTCCCTCGCGGTCCCGTCCGATTCTCTCGCCGCGCCACCGGACTCTCTCACCGTTCCCCCGGATACCCTCGCGGCTCCGCCAGACTCGCTCGCGGCCGCACCGGACACGCTCGCGATCCCTCCCGACACCGCGTCCGCGCCGCCCGATACGACGGCGCTCGCGAGGGCCCTCACTCCACGGCGGCGCGCACCGGGGCGGCGACGGTGAGCTCCGACGACGTGCAGACCGAGGTGGCCGAACGGCCCGTGATCGGCAGCACGGGCAGCAGCACCCTCCGGGCGAGCGGTCTCGTGAAGTCCTTCCGGAAGCGGCGAGTCGTGGACCAGGTCGACTTCGAGGTCCAGCAGGGAGAGATCGTGGGACTCCTGGGACCGAACGGCGCCGGCAAGACGACGACCTTCTACATGACCGTGGGGCTCCTCAAGGCCGATGCCGGCGAGGTGTACCTCGACGACCGGACGCTCACGAAGTGGCCGATGTATCGGCGCGCCCGCGCGGGCATCGGCTACCTTCCGCAGGAGGCCTCCGTCTTCCAGAAGCTGACGGTCGAGCAGAACGTGCTCGCGATCCTCGAGACTCGCAGCCTCTCGCGTACCGAGCGATACGAGCGGCTCGACGAGCTCCTCGACGAGCTGTCGATCGCCCACCTGCGGAAGAACAAGGCGTACTCGCTTTCGGGCGGGGAGCGTCGCCGCCTCGAGATTACGCGGGCCCTCGCCACCCGGCCGAAGTTCCTCCTGCTCGACGAGCCGTTCACGGGGGTCGATCCCATCGCGATCGACGACATCCAGCGCATCGTACAGGACCTGCGCGACAAGGGTCTCGGCGTTCTGATTACGGACCACAACGTCCGTGAGACGCTCTCGATCACGGACCGGGCATACCTCCTCTTCGAAGGCAAGATCCTCGTCGAAGGCGATTCGGAGCAGCTCGTCAACGACCCCGAGGCCCGCGAGCTCTATCTGGGACTCGACTTCCAACTCTGATCCGTGTGCCGGGCGGAACCGTCCAACCCCCCGAAGACGCGCCATCTTACGTGATTCGAACATCTTGCGTTCAGCGGGTCTCGGGCGCGTTCCGGGGGGCGGGCGGGCGGGGATCGGACCGCGCGAGCGCGCCGCCGGACTCTCGGAACCGTGCCTCGCAGTCGGTCGAAACGCCCCGCGGATCCGGGCTCCAGGGGTGCCAATCTCACGACCCGGCTTTATCTTAGATCTTCTGGTACGATTCTTGTGTAGAAAACGGGCGGGGAGGCACAGCGGTTGAATCCAGCCTGGGGCGCCACCCGGCGACTCCGCGCGGGGGGAGGGAATCGGTGAGCGCGATGCGACAGGGTCTCAGTACCGGCATCAGAATGCGGCAGGAGCTGAAGGTCAATCCTCGGCTTTATCAAGCCATGGTCCTTCTCTACATGACGCTGCTCGACCTGCAGGCGCACCTCAAGCAGGAGCTCGTGAACTACCCCTTC
>JAWWCR010000055.1:0-25575 GCA_033720355.1 Gemmatimonadota bacterium | reverse complement strand
CGGATCGATCCGATCGCGCCGTCGACCCTTCCGGCGGCAGCCTCCTGACGGACGTGCTCGAGGCGACCACGGGTCGATCCGATCACGTCGACGCGCCCGACGGGATCGACCCCGAAGTACGCCGGCTGGCGCGCGAAGCGGTGCGGCGTCATGCGGTCGATGCGGTCGCCGACCGCTCGCGCGAGATCGCCGAGCTCGACGGACGCGCGGGCGACCTGATGCGCCGCATCCTCCACGAGCCGCGAGTGCGCGGGCTGGAGTCGCTGTGGCGGTCGGTCTCTTTCCTTCTGTCGCGATCCGATTCGACGGGTAAGGTGCGTGTCTACCTCGGGGACGTGTCGACGGACGATCTCGAACGCGATGCGGGCCAGGGCCTCGAGCGGTCTCGCCTGGCCCGTCTCCTGATGAATCCCGAGCCGTCGCCCCCCGGAGGCAGGTGGGCGGTGCTGGTCGGAGCGCAACGCGTCGATGACCCGGGGGGCTTCGGCTGGCTGGCGCATGTCGGTCGTGCGGCCCGGGCGGCAGATGTCCCGTGGATCGGGGCGGCCGGGTTGGAGCTGGCCGGTGTGTCGCGGGACACCGGCGAGCCGCTCGCGCAACAGGTGGGAGAGGAGGCGGTCAGCGCGTGGACCTCGATACGAGGGGAGTCGTGGGCACCATGGGTCACGCTGGCCTGCCCGAGCTTCCTTGCCAGGGCCCCCTACGGCCCCGACTCGGAGCGGTCGACGAGGGCCTTCGACTTCCGCGAGCTCGAACTGCCCGGGGGAGGAGAAGGCCGGCCGAACGCACCGTGGCGCGGCCGGCTTCAGTGGGCGAACCCCGCCTTCGCCTGCGCGGCGAGCCTCGGGGCCGCGTTCGCCCGCGGCGGTTGGACGCTCGACCCCGCCAGCGAGCCGGACCACCTCGGCGTGCCGATCGCGCCCGTCCCCGACGGCGAGCCGGTCGTGGTCGAGACCACATTGTCCCCGGAGGGCGCGAGGGCCGCGATCAGGGCCGGGCTCGTCCCGCTGCTCGCCTTTCCGCGCGAGGCGCGGGTGCGCGTGGGTGGCTTCCGTTCGATCGCGCTCGCTCAAGGTGCGCCGGCGGGATGGTGGCGTTGACGAAGAACGCGACGCCGTCCGCTCGTCCGCCGACGGATGAGCCGGGACTGTTGACACTCGGAAAGGCCGTTCATACCGTGCCTTCCCCCGGAATCCAGAGCCTCGAGGCCGTGTGCCGATCCCCATGCCGCACGTCCCCGGACTCCCGCCTTCCAGGCGTTACCCCGAGCGGGCGCTACCGGGCCGTGAAGGGTGCTGAAGAAGTACGGTGGGCCGCGCGCAGGGGTCTCACGCGGCTCAGCCAAGGAGAGACGACGAGTCGTGGCCATGGCTACGGCGAGGAGGAATGACGATGGATCAACCGCGTGACCCCCCTGCGCCGATCGGGAGGAATGACGTGGGCAAGTATGGTGGACGGTTACGGCGGCACAGCCCCGTCTCCGGACCCGGCCTGCGGTCGGGTGCCCCTGCACTCGCTCGGGGTAGCCGTGGCTATGCCTTCGCTCGCGCGTCCTGGATCCGGGGCTGTGGCGCGCGTGACGCGACCCACCGTACTTCTTCAACACCCCTCTAGGAGCAGACGATGGCCGAAAGCTTCCAACACAGACGCAAGCGACAGCGCCCGACCCGGGTCAACATCACATACGATGTCGAGACCGGCGGGGCCATGGTGAAGAAGGAGCTCCCGTTCATCATGGGAGTCATGTCGGACCTGAGTGGCGACGGGGCCGACGACCTTCCCGAAATCGCGGACCGTCAGTTCGTGGAGATCAAGCCCGAGAACTTCGACAAAGTCCTGAAGGGGATGAAGCCGCGGCTGACCTACACGGTCGACAACAAGCTCGACCCCGACGCGGGCGACAAGATCGGCGTCGAGCTGAACTTCGAAGCCTTCGACGACTTCTCGCCCGAAGCGGTCGCCCGCCAGGTGGAGCCGCTTCGCAAGCTGCTCGAGAAGCGTCAGGATCTCGCCGACCTGAAGGGCAAGCTCGCGACCAACCGCGACCTCAACAAGGCGATCCAGGCCGCGCTCGGCGACGACGAGAAGAAGGCGCAGCTGAAGGACGAACTCGAGGCCGAAGGGGGCGACGAAGATGGCGGAAGCTGAGAAGCAAAAGGCTGCCGAGGAGTCGCAGACCCAGGAGCTGAGCCTCCTCGACACCATCGTCGAGGAAGGCCGGTTCGGCAGCGAGGAGGCCGCGCGCAAGCGGGGTCGCGACATGATCAGCGGGTTCGTCCGGGACGTCCTCGATGAGAGCGTCACGTACAGCAAAGACACCGAGGCGATGCTCAACGAGCAGATCCGGCAGATCGACGATCTGCTGTCGGCCCAGCTGAACGCGATCATGCACCACGAGAAGTTCAAGAAGCTCGAGTCCTCGTGGCGCGGCCTGCGCTATCTGCTCTCGCAGACCGAGACGGGCAAGCTCCTCAAGATCCGCGTGATGAGCATCACGAAGGACGAGCTGATGGACGACCTGACCGCCGGGAAGGCGGAGATGGCGGTCGACCGCAGCGAGATGTTCCGCAAGGTCTACCAGCAGGAGTTCAACCAGTTCGGTGGGACGCCCTATGGCGCCCTTCTCGGCGACTACGCCTTCGACAAGAAGGGTCAGGACATGAAGCTGCTGACGCGGGTCTCGCAGCTCGCGGCGGCGGCCCACGCCCCGTTCCTGGCGGGTACCGATCCCAACATGTTCGGTTTCGAGAGCTTCACCGAGCTCAGCAACGTCTACGAGCTCGAGACGGCGTTCGAGGGCACCGAGTACGCACAGTGGAACGCGTTCCGCGATACGGAGGACTCGCGGTACGTCGCCCTCACGGCGCCCCGCATGTTGATCCGCGAGCCCTACGGCCGCGATACGGTCCCCGTGAAGGCGTTCGACTTCACCGAGGACGTGACGGGCAAGGAGCACGACAAGTACCTGTGGGCCAACGCCGCGTGGGGCCTCGGTGGCTGCGTGACGAAGGCGTTCGCGCAGCACGGGTGGTGCGCCCGCATTCGGGGCGTGACGTCGGGCGGCATGGTGGAAGGTCTCCCGACCCACACCTTCGAGACGGACGAGGGCGACATCGCGATGAAGTGTCCGACCGAGACGCTGATTCCCGATGACCAGGAGTTCGAGCTCGCCAAGCTCGGGTTCGCGCCGCTGGCGAACGAGAAGAACACGGCGAACGCGGTGTTCTTCAGCGTCCAGTCGACGCAGAAGCCGAAGGAGTACATGGGCGAGAAGGGCGATGCCGCGACGGCGAACGCGGCGCTCTCGGCACAGCTGCCGTACATCTTCGCCGTGTCGCGGTTCGCGCACTACCTGAAGACGATGATGCGCGACACCATCGGCTCGTACAAGACGCGCGACGAGCTCAGTCAGGGGCTCAACAACTGGATCGGGGACTACATCCTCAAGACCGAGGGCGCCCCCGAAAGCGCGAAGGCGAAGCGGCCGCTCAAGGATGCGCGGATCGACGTGGTCGAGGACCCGAGGCGACCTGGCGCGTATCAGGCCGTCGCGTTCCTCCGTCCGCACTTCCAGCTCGACGCGGTGGACTTCTCGATGAGGCTCGTGGCCGACGTGCCCGAGATGGGCTGACCGGCCGATGATCCGGTAACGAGCGGTCGTGCGTAGTAGGCACTGGAAGTAACTCGCAACGCAGTCACTCTAGACGAACAGGAGTTCAAGATGGCCTGGGATGCATACCTCACGGTCGACGGGGTGACGGGTGAGTCGCAGCGCAAGGGGCACGAGGGCGAGATCGAAGTCATATCGTTCAGCTTCGGTGGCTCGAATCCGTCGAGCGTCGGAGTCGGGTCGGGCGGCGGGACCGGGACCGTCAACCTGAGCAGCGTCAACGTCGTCAAGAACACCGACGCCGCCAGCGCCGAGCTCTTCAAGCACATGTGCCAGGGCAAGCACTTCCCGACGGCGAAGATCACGATGTACAAGTCGGGGGGCGATGCGCCGCTCGACTATCTGATCTTCGAGTTCGAGGAGTTCTACGTCGACAACATCAACTGGTCGGGCTCGCAGGGCGGGAGCGAGATCCCGACCGAGCAGGTGTCGGCCTCGTTCGGCTCGGTGAAGATCACCTACAACGAGCAGAATCCGGACGGCACCAAGGGCGGCGCCCACGAGGGCGGTTGGGATGTCCGTACCGGCGAAGCCATCTAGCCCGGATGCCGCAGACCGGGTCGGCGGAGCAGCTGTTCGAGGAGGGGCGACTCGACGACGCCATCGAGGCCCTCAACGAAGCGCTGCGGAGTGATCCGACGGACGTGCAGAGCCGCACGTTCCTGTTCGAGTTGCTCTGCTTCAGCGGCGCGCACGCAAGAGCGCGCGCGCAACTGGATGCGATTTCGACCGCCGATCCGGATGCGCTCCTGAGCGCGAGCTGGTACAAGGAGGCGCTGCTCGCCCAGGAGCAGCGCGACGAGATGTTCCGGGAGGGCAAGCTGCCGGACACCGACGCCGATGCGCGACCGGTGAGCGGCACCCTGAACGGACAGCCGTTCGACGATCTGCGGGACGCAGATCCCCGAATCGGGCCGCGAATGGAGCTGCTCGTGGGCGGCCGCTACAGCTGGATCCCCTTCGAGCACCTGGCGCGCGTCCAGATCGAGCCGCCGCGACGTCTGCGCGATCTGTACTGGATCCCCGCTCAGATCGAGGGGACCGATGCCGTCGGGAGCCTGACCAACGAGGTGCTCCTGCCGGTCATGACACCGGGAGCCGCGCGTCACGACGACGACCTCGTGCGTCTCGGACGGGTGACGGAATGGGAGGAGATCGAGGGGGGAGGCGAGGCTCCGGTGGGACAGAAGCTCCTCCTCGTCGATGGGGAGGACGTGTCGCTCCTGGAAGTACGAGAGCTCACGTTCGATTCTCCCGGGGAGTGACCCGGGTGCCCGTGCGCGATGCCACTCTCTGAGGCTCTGCTCGCACCGATCTCCGATGACGAGCCGGCCGGTCCCGATCTCTCCTTCGGCAACGAGTACGCGGCCGTCGATCTGGAGTACCAGAACGCCATCCAGCACCCCGGCTACGACCACGAGGGGCAGTTGCGCGAGCCTCAGGGCAGTTTCGCCCGCGTCGTGGAGCTCGCGACCGAGTACCTCGAAGAGCACTCGAAGGATCTGAAGGTCGCGGCCCGACGCGCCGCGGCCGGGGTTCGCGAGGAGGGCTTCGAGGCGCTCGCGGATGGCCTCGAGCTCATGCGAGAGCTGCTCGACAGGTATTGGGATGGGCTGCACCCGGGAATCGAAGCGCGCGCGGCCGTGCTGACGTGGTTCGGGTCGGACGATGTCGCGTCTACGCTCGAGTTCATCCCGCTCACCCGCGAGGGGCACACGTACTTCCACTACAAGGGGTGGCTGAAGGAGGGGGCGCCGACCGACGCCGAGGGGGACCAGGGCGACGACGACGCCGGGGCGGACCTCGACACATCCGTCGCGAACTTCGGTCAGGCGTTCGTGCAGACCGAATGGCGCTGGTACCACGACCTGGCCCGTTCGGTCGAGCGGAGCGTCGAGAACCTCGAGGCGCTGGAGGCGCTGGGCCGGGAGAAGTTCGACGAGGCCGACGTCCGACCTCCGGTCTACAAGGACCTCACGGACGTGCTCAGGCGCATCGCGGCCGCCTCGGAGGATCTGCTCGGACGCAAGCCGGCTCCCCCCCCCGACGATGTCGCGGCGGTCAGCGAGCCGGTGGCGGGCGACGCGCCGGCCGGGGAGGCGGTGCCCCCCCGCGGGCCGGTCGTCCAGACCGTCGAGGTGGTCGAGCCGCGCGACGAGACCGAGGCCGCGGCCGCCATCGCGTCGGCGGCGAGGGTCCTGCGGCGAGCCGACCCGACGAACCCCGCTCCGTACCTCCTCGTTCGCGGATTCCGGTGGGGTGAGCTGCGGGCGCGCGGCGATGACGTGAGGCCGGAGGATCTCATTCCCCCGAGTCCCGAGTCGCGCCGGCGGCTGCGTACTCTCTTCGTCGGAGAGGAGAAGAGCTGGGCGGAGCTCCTCGACGAGGCCGAGGAGATCATGGCGACCGAGGCGGGACGCGCGTGGCTGGACCTCCAGCGCTACGCCGTCGTCAGTGCCGAGCGGCTGGGCGTCGAGTATCGGCGGGTCGCCGACGCCCTGCGGAGCGCCCTCCAGCAGCTTCTCGACGACCTGCCGCACCTCGTGACGGCAACGCTGATGGACGACTCGGGAGCGGCCTCGCGCGAGACGGTCGAGTGGCTCGAGACCCAGGGCTTCATCGCGGGAGACGGGGCCAGCCGCGCGGCCGATCGGCGAGACGACGCGGACACCGACCCCGGCCGACCCGTTCGTGAGGCCACCTTCGAGCGCGCGGCGGCGATTGCGAGGGCGGGCGATCCCCAGGGGGCGATCGAGATGTTGATGGATCGCGCCGAACACGAGTCGAGCGAGCGAGCGAGCTTCATCACGAAGACCGAGGCGGCCGGGATCATGGTGGCCCACGGGCTCGCGAGGGTGGCGCGCCCGATCCTCAACGAGCTGAGCGAGCTCATCGAGCGTCACTCGCTCGAAGAGTGGGAGGACGCGGACATCGTGTCGCGACCCCTCGGTCTTCTATACCGCTCGCTGGACGAGTCGGAGGGGAACGCGAAGCAGCAACTGTACGATCGACTCGCCAAGCTCGACCCCGTGGTCGCGATCGAGGTCGGCGGCATGCCGGGAGCGGTCGGGGGACGGGGATCCGGGGCGGCCCGGGCGCCCGAGGAGGACGAGCCCCAAGACGAGGAGGGCGCCGATGAGTGAGCCACTCGTTCGCCAGTCGGTGCTCGACCGACTCACCCGACGCGACCTTCTCTACCAGGGCGCCGGCGACCGGGGCCGCACGCCCCGGACGTGGGATGAGTCGGCCGAGCTGTTGAAGCGGAACCTGCTGCGCGACCTCGAATGGTTGCTCAACACTCGCCAGGTGTCGGAGCCCGCGGACGAGACGTATCCGCATCTGCGCAGATCGGTGTACAACTATGGTCTGCGCGATATCTCCACGTTCAGCGCCGACGCCTCCGAGACCGCCGACGAGCTCAGGAAGGTGATCGAGGACACGATCGAGTCGTTCGAGCCGCGCCTCGCCGACGTCAGGGTGCGGCTCGAGGCCGACGCCGACAGCCGGCACCGGACGGTCCGTTTCCATATCGAGGGGACGCTGCGCACCGAGCCCGACCCCGAGCAGATCGCCTTCGACACCGTTCTCGAGATCACGAGCAAGCGGTTCGAGCTGACCACGGCGGCGACCGGTGCGTGAGCCGGGGCTCAAGGACTATTACGAGCAGGAGCTCCGCTACCTGCGCGAGCTGGGCGCCGAGTTCGCGACGCAGCACGAGGAGATCGCGTCGGCGCTCCGCCTCGACGACACCCATTCCGACGACCCTCACGTCGAGAGGCTGCTCGAGGGCTTCGCGTTTCTCGCAGCCCGCGTGCATCGCCGCATCGACGACGACTTCGGGCAGATCTGCCAGGCCCTTCTGAACGTCGTCTATCCTCACTATCTGAGACCCATCCCGTCGATGGCGATCGTGCAGCTCGATCCCGACAGGGGTGCGCCCCCGGCCGGGTTCACCGTTCCGGCGGGCTCGACGCTCGTGGCCCCGCCCGCCGATGGAGTCCGGTGCCGGTTCCGCACCTGCTACGATGTGGGCGTGTGGCCCCTCGAGGTCTCCGACGCCGGCTGGAGGACGCCGTCGGCGGCGAACCTCGGGGCGGCCGCGCGCGACGTCGCCGGGGCGCTTTCGGTCACGCTCGAGACGACGGGCGACCAGACCTTCGGCGAGCTCGAGATCGACCGGCTGCAGCTGTTCCTCGACGGGGACGCCGCCCTCGTCTCGATGCTCTACGAGCACCTCGACAACGATTGCGTCGGCGTGCTGGTGCGCGAGCCCGGACCGCCCGGCGAGAGCGTGTCGATCCCGGCCGGCGCTCTGCGCCCGATGGGCTTCGCCGAGGACGAAGGGGCGCTGCCGCACCCGGGACGCACGTTCGTCGGCTACCGACTGCTGCTCGAATACTTCGCGTTTCCGCAGAAGTACAGCTTCTTCGAGCTGTCGGGGCTCGACGTCCTGCGGCGTTTCGACGAAGCGGACTCGCTCGAGCTGGTCTTCCTGATCCGGCCGTCGGCCGGCCCCGACCGGCAGGAGGTCCTCGAGCGATCGGTGACCCGCGAGACGGTGCGGCTGGGCTGTACGCCGGTCGTGAACCTCTTCACCGCGGAGTCCGAGCCGATCCGCCTGAAGCATCGTCGTCCGGAGTACCTCCTGCGCGCCCGGGGCCCGTCCGAACACCCCTACCAGGTGTTCTCCGTCGACGAGATCTGGGCGGTCGTTCCGAACCCGGCACGTCGCATCCCGTTCGCCCCCTTCTTCTCCTACCGCCACCGGGGGGCGGGATCGGAGGCGTCGTTGTTCTGGTACGATCGCCGGCGTCCGAGCTCATGGCTCGAGAGCGGGGCCACCGACGTCAGCGTGGCGTTCGTCGACCCATCGGGAGAGCTCGAGTACCCCGATTACCCGTCGGTCATGGCGCAGCTGACCGTCTTCAACGGCGAGTTGCCGAACAAGCTCGCGATCGGTCGCGACAGGGGAGACCTGGATCTCGAGGGCGGCGGTGCACCGCTCGAGCGAATCCGCGTCCTCACTCACCCCACCCGTCCCCTCCAGCCGCCGCTCGACGCATCGCTGCTCTGGCGTCTCGTCTCGCAGCTCTCGCTCAACTACCTGTCGCTGGCGGACGACGAAGGCGATGCGCTGCGCGAGCTCCTGCGGCTCTACAACTTCGGCGGGTTCGATGTGGGCGAGAAGCACATCGCCGGCATCGTGTCGGTGGCGAGCGAGCCATCGTACGCGCGGGTTCGCGGCGAGCACGGCCTGACGTTCGCTCGTGGCCGGAAGGTGATCGTCGAGTTCGACGAGGGGCAGTTCTCCGGCGGGGGGATCTACCTGCTGGCCAGCGTCCTCGAGCGTTTTCTCGCGATGTATGCATCGATGAACAGCTTCTCGGCGCTCGAGGCCAGAGTCCGGGCTCCCGGGAAGACGTATACGCTCAGGTCCTGGAAGCCGAGGGCGGGCTCGCGGACGCTCATCTGATGTCCGCGACGGAGAAGGACCTGCGGGAGAGCGGCGCGTCGTTCAGCTTCTTCCAGGCCGTGCGGATCCTGCGGCGTCTCCATCCCGAGCGCCGCGGGATCGGGGAGTTCGCGCGACCTGACGAGGAAGTCGTCCGGTTCACGGTGAACCCCTCCCTCGCCTTCGCCGCGGGAGATGTCCAGGATCTGCGGCTCGAGGACGAGGGGCAGCCGGCCCTCGAAGCGAACTTCATGGGCCTCGTCGGGAACCAGGGGGTGCTCCCCATCCAGTACTCGACGCTGGTGATGGAGGAGAGACGGTGGGACGACCGGCCGCTCACCGACTTCCTCGACATCTTCCAGCACCGGATGCTCTCCCTCTTCTACCGGGCCTGGGAGAGCTCGCGCTTCTACGTGCCGTTCGAGCGGGGCGAAAGCGACCGGGTCTCGGCGCACGCGCTCGACCTCATCGGTCTCGGCCACGAGCGTCTTCGCCGACGGATGGGGGTCCGCGACGAGACGTTCCTCTTCTATTGCGGGCTGCTCGCGGCCCGACAGCGCGGGGCCCAGCTTCTCGAACAGCTTCTGGCGGACTACTTCGAGGTCCCCGTCGAGATCCAGCAGTTCGTCGGGGCGTGGTATCCGCTCTCGGAGGACTCTCGATGTCGCATCGATGACGAAATCCTCGATCCCGACGCGGGGCTGGGTGTCGGCACCGTGGTCGGGGACGAGATCTGGGATCCGCAAGCGCGGGTGCGCGTACGCGTGGGCCCCGTCGCGCGCGACGTGTATGATGAATTCCTGCCGGGGGGCGCGGCGCACGACTCGCTGAAGGCGATCACCGGGTTCTTCAGCGACGGCCAGCTCGAGTTCGAGCTCCAGCTCGTGCTGGCCCGCGACGACGTGCCGGGCGTCGTGCTCGGCGAGGAGCTCGACGCCGCGCCGCTGAGCTGGTGCACCGGGCTGCGCACCCGATCCATGGACCGCGACGCGGACGAAACGACGCTCCTGCTCTCGAACGGTGTCTAGCGATGAACGTGAATCTGAAGAGCCTGATCGGAAAGCTGAACCCGCAGACACGCGGCGCCGTGGAGGCCGCCGCCGGGATCTGCGTGAGCCGAACCCATTACGACGTCGAGGTCGAGCACTACCTCAGCAAGGCGCTCGAGGATGACCACGGCGATGTGGCGCGGATCCTCGACCATTTCGACGTGGATCGGTCTCGTCTGAGCCGCGACCTCACCGCGAGCCTCGATGGCCTGAAGACCGGGAACGCACGGACTCCGGCCCTCAGCCCCTCCCTCGTCGAGATGTTCTCCGACGCCTGGCTGTACGGATCCATCGAGAGGGGTGCGGCGCAGATACGCACCGGGTTCACCCTCGTCGCGCTCGCCTCGAGCCCCGAGCTGCGGCGACTGGCCGGCGGGATCAGCCCCGAGCTGGACAAGATCTCGGCCGAGACGCTGCAGTCCGAGTTCGATGCGATCGTCGCGAAGTCCGCCGAGGAAGCGGCCGATGCGGTCGCCGCGGCGCCCGGCGAGGGACGACGCCCGGCTGCCGGGACCGGAAAGCTGGACCAGTTCACGCAGGACCTCACGGAACAGGCGCGTCAGGGGCTCCTCGACCCGGTGCTCGGGCGCGACTTCGAGATCCGGCAGGTGGTCGACATTCTCACGCGCCGGCGCCAGAACAACCCGATTCTGGTCGGAGAGGCCGGAGTGGGGAAGACGGCCGTGCTCGAGGGATTCGCCATGCGAATCGCTTCGGGAGATGTGCCGGGCTCGCTTCGGAACGTGTCGATCCGCTCGCTCGACCTGGCTCTTCTCCAGGCCGGTGCGGGGGTAAAGGGCGAGTTCGAGAACCGTCTCAAGGGACTGATCGAGGAGGTCAAGTCGTCCCCGAGCCCGATCATCCTGTTCATCGACGAGGCGCACACGATGATCGGGGCGGGCGGCGCCGCGGGTCAGGGGGATGCAGCGAACCTGCTGAAGCCCGCGCTCGCGCGTGGCGAGCTCCGCACCGTCGCCGCCACGACCTGGTCGGAGTACAAGAAATACATAGAGAAGGATCCCGCTCTGAGCCGGCGGTTCCAGCTCGTCAAGGTCGACGAACCCTCGGAGGAGCTGTGCCAGGTGATGATGCGGGCGATCGTTCCATCGCTCGAGAAGCACCACGGCGTGCGGATCCTCGACAGCGGGATGGTGGCGGCCGTGCGGTTGTCCGCCCGCTATCTGTCCGAGCGGCAGCTGCCCGACAAGGCGGTGAGCGTCCTCGACACGGCATGTGCGCGTCTGGCGCTGGGGCAGAGCTCGACGCCGGCGGCCGTCGAGGGGGCGACAAGACGGCTCGACGACCTGGCGGTTCAGGAACGCATCCTCAGGCGCGAGGCCGCCGTTGGGGCGGATCACGCCGAGCGTCTCGCCGAGGTCGCCGTGGAGCGCGAGAAGACGCGTTCCGAGCTCGAGGCGTTGCAGAAGAGGTGGGAGAAGGAGAGCGAGCTCGTCGCGGAGATCAGGGGTCTCCGAGGGCGGCTCGAGGCGCTCGCAGAGCCCCCGGGGAAGGAAGGGGATGATGCGGCGGGCACGGAATCGCCGGATGAGGGCGAGGATGCCGCGGGCGGATCGCCGGAGTCCGTCGATCCGGAGGAGCTGAAGGCCCGGCTCGCGGCGGCCAACAAGGAGCTCGACGCGCTTCAGGGCGAGACCCCCCTCGTCCCCGTCTGCGTCGACCACGAGCTGGTAGGGGAAGTGATCTCGGGGTGGACCGGGATCCCGGTCGGCAAGATGATGCGCGACGATCTCGCGACCGCCCTGAGCCTCGAGGACCACCTCGGCCAGCGGATCATCGGGCAGGATCACGCCCTCGAGATCGTCAGCCATCGGATCCGCACGTCCCACGCGAGCATCGAAGACCCCGACAAGCCCAAGGGCGTCTTCCTCTTCGTCGGCCCGAGCGGGGTGGGGAAGACCGAGACGGCGCTCTCGCTCGCCGACCTCCTGTACGGCGGAGAGCACAACCTGATCACGATCAACATGTCGGAGTTCCAGGAGGCGCACACCGTCGCGACCCTCAAGGGGTCCCCCCCGGGCTACGTCGGCTATGGCGAGGGGGGCGTGCTGACCGAAGCGGTGCGACGGCGTCCCTACTCCGTGGTGCTGCTCGACGAGATCGAGAAGGCGCACCCCGACGTCCTCGAGCTCTTCTTCCAGGTCTTCGACAAGGGGATCATGGACGATGCCGAGGGACGGCGGATCGACTTCCGGAACACGGTGATCGTCCTTACGACGAACGCCGGAACCGACAGCATCATGAACCTCACCGCCGACCCCGAGACGATGCCCGACTGGCAGGGGCTCGTGAAGGCGCTCAAGCCCGAGCTGGACCGGACGTTCAAGCCGGCGTTTCTCGGACGCATGGTCATCATCCCCTACTTCCCGCTACGCGACGAGGCGCTCACGACGATCGTGGGTCTAAAGCTCGGGAAGATCGTGCGCCGGCTCGAGTCGGTGCACGGCGCGGCGCTCACGTATGGCGACGACCTGCTCACGGAGATCGCGAGCCGCTGTACGGAGGTCGAGAGCGGGGCGCGCAACATCGACAACATCCTGACGAACACACTCCTGCCCGATCTGTCGCGGGTGCTCCTCGAAGCGATGGTCGAGGGGGCCGCGCCCGAGACGATACACGTCGGGCTCGACGATCGCGGTCGCTTCGACTATCGGATCGACGCCGTCTCCTCGTAGCGCGCCACCCGCGCCACGACGCGCGACGGCGTGACCCCGACTCGAGTCCGGTTACGTGTTACAGGTCGACGAAGAACCGGCCGTTTCACGCGTCCGTTCGATGGAGCACGCCGTGGCACTTGCCTCCGCGAGAGGACTAGGGGGTACCGATCGACACGCCTCCCGAGAAGAGGATCATGTTCAGGCTCGACGACTCCCCTTCGCCGCCCTGCGTCCCGGGGAAGGGCGCGAACGGTGCGTTTGTGGAGGCGATGTAGTCGCGAAGATCGATGCGAAGCCGTACTCCCGAGCTGATGGGGATCTCGACACCGCCTCCGAAGTTGAACATGAACTCGGTCTTGGAGTCCGGTTGGGTCGGCAGCGCCTTGCCTTCATCGGCCGGGCTGAACGACATGCCGCCGGCGCCCGCGATCAGATAGGGCACGACGGAGGTCTTGGATGTGGAGAACGCGTACCCGACGTTGCCGCCGAACGTGATGATGCTGAGGCCGTAGCCGATCTGGAGGGACTGGTTCGAAGAGGTCGTGGTCTGGGTGAGGATGGTCGATGCCGCGTACGAGACGACGCCCTCCACCATGATCCGTCCGCCGAGGCGGAGCCCTCCGGACAGACCCCAGGCCGGCGCGTTGTTGATGGTGGACTTCTCGCTGCTGCCGCTCACGCCACTCGTCTCGATTCCGACGGAGCCGCCGAAGAACCCGGTCGCGATCCACGGAGTCACGTAGAAGGTGGTCGAGGACTCCTGTGCCAGCGCGGGCGTGGGAACGAGAAAGGCGGCGAGGGCGAGCAGGCTCAGAAGCTTCCCGGGTCTCATACGAGGCCTCCAGAGTCGATGGCGGGATTCGCGGTCCGACGGACGCATGTGGCCCGGACCGCCGACCCGCTGAGCATAGCTGGCCGCACGAAGCCAGACAATCCGCGTGTTCCGGCGACCCGAAGCCCCGTTCGGGGCTTGCAGTCACCGGGCCGTTACATGAAGCTGTCGGGTGCTGGCCACCCGACCGGAGGGATTCCCCGAATCAGGATGGAGACGAAGATGACACAGAGACGTTCATGGTCCCGAACGGGGCTTCCACTCGGCCTGGTGCTCGGCGCGATGGTGATTGTCGGATGCTCGGACGACGACGATGGGGTGGGGCCGGAGCCCGCCGTCAGCCTCTCGCAGATCGCGCAGGAAATGGCCGCCGTTCAGACGCTCGAGCTCTTTACAGGCACGATCGATGACTTCTTTACGCTTTCTCCGACCATCGCCCCGGTGATGGCGCCGGCGGGCACCGTCTTCCCGTCGATCGTGCCGGGCGAGGGT
This sequence comes from Gemmatimonadota bacterium, assembly GCA_033720355.1. GTDB lineage: Bacteria > Gemmatimonadota > Gemmatimonadetes > Palauibacterales > Palauibacteraceae > Palauibacter. The sequence goes on along the minus strand of JAWWCR010000055.1, from coordinate 11,405 downwards.
GCTCCGGTCATCGACTCGCCGCTGCCGTCCCACATGAGGGTGCGGACGATGCCGTCGCGCGGCGTCAGCTTCGCCGCCGCGAGCCAGCAGCCGCCCCTCGGTCTCACATGCGTGTGGGGCGAGGGCACCGGAGGGTGGATCGGCGGCCAGGATCTGTTCGGGCCCGTGCCCGCCATATCCACGTTCTTCGAGCTCTACGAGCTGGACGGTCAGGGGATGCCGATCGAGCCGCTGATCCCGCTCTCGGACGCGGCCCACACGGGCGTGAGCCCCGGCGCCCAGTCGGGGTCCGTGCTCGACGTGAACACGTTCGTCAACCAGGACGATGTCGATCTCTTCAACGCCACCGTGACGGGCACGTACGGCGGCGGGAGCACCTTCGACATCGAGATCGCCGATGGGATGGTGTCCGACGGAACCACGGTGCTCGACGTGGCCGTGAGCGCCGATCCGTCGCTTCAGGAGACGATCGGGTCGATCGGGAACGTCGTCTTCACGATCAGCGTCAGACCGGCCAGCAACGGAAACACCGTCACCCTCGATCTGGTCTGCCCCGAGTGCCAGTCGGACAACGCCGTGTTCTTCCTCGAGATCGGGTCGGAGTCGCCCTTCCCCATCTCGCAGGGCACGGTGACGATCGATGACGAGGTCGTCGCGACGATCAGCGGGACGCTCCAGCAGCGTTCGTTCTCGCTCGCGGAGGGCAGCGAGCTTCCCGCGTCGGAGCTCGGGCTCCTCGACGCGATCTTCCAGTCCGCGGGTCAGGTGAGCGACCGGATGGTCGACGCGCTGATCTTCGGATCCTGCGTGGGAACGGGAGATCGAGATATCTGCGCGGACGCGTCGCAGCCCGGCTGAGCCTCCGCGATACGACGCGACCCCCGGCGGCCATCCATCCGCCGGGGGTCGACGCCCCGGAGCCTACTGTGGCGGATCCGGCGCGCCCGGATCGATCAGACTGCACACGGAATGGTCGGTGGTGCCGACGCACGCGCCGAAGAGCACGTGCTCGAAGATCCCACCCGTCACGATGCTCGCGTTCTCGAAGATCCCCAGCAGCAGCCCGGCCTCGTCGGTCGGGATCGGCGACCCGTCGAGGATCGTGATCTGCGGGTTGGACAGACTGCCGGAGACGGTCGCGGCCGCCACGCCTCCGAAGAACACCTGGCCCTGCGTGATCGTCAGAAGGTCGGGTGCGGCGAAATCGAGATCGAAGGTCAGGCTCTGCGGATCCGATCCCGAACGGTCGACGTCGAGATCGAGGCCGGCGGACCCGGTGGCGGCGACGCTCACCAGCTCCTGAATCGAGATGTCGAGCACGGTGGCCTGTGTCGCGCTGCTGGTGACCGAGGCGCTCTGGACCAGCTCGGACGTGTAGGTGACGTCGTCGTCTCCCCGAATCCGACCCGCGACGTCCACATCGAACAGCCCCTGCCCGGACGTGGCGCCGTCCGCCTGGAAGGACACCAGCTCCACGCCATCCAGCGTAACCCCTCCGCCGACATCGATCGTGGGCCCCTGCAGACGGGGCGCCACCGTGGCGAACCCCCCGATGGCGTCGAGCGGGATCACCGGCCGCCGGTTCGCGCTCTCGTAGAGCTCGAAGTTGATCGCGTCGGCCGGCGGGTCGCCGTACGGGTTGGTCGGGTCGTTGCCCCAGAAGTCGGCGGACGGATTCCACACGCATGTGGTGCCGAGGAGGTTCTCCCTGACCGGAACGGCCAGGCGCGCCACCGTCTGCTCGACGATCGTGAGGTCGGAGCCCTCTCCGCGATCCCCGGCTCTCCGTCCCTTGAGTCGCGCGACGACACCGGCGACGGGGCCGCGAGGCGCGATGGAAGGACCGCCGGTATGGCAATCGGAACAGGCCAGCGGGAATCCGTCCGTCGCGACGACCTGCGAGATGACGCCCGAGAAATCGGTCAGGGCCGCCTGGGCCCGATTGAACTCGACCTGCGTCGCCGCGTTGGCGAGCGACGTCGAGAGGTCGTGGAGGACAGGCTCGTCGGGGTCGGTGGATCCGTCGCACGCGACGAAGATCGTACACGTCGCGATGATGGCGAAGCGGAGTGTGTCGTTACGGCGCATCGAAACCCCCGCGGGGTTCGGGGTGCACGGCGAAACGGCCGACCGTCGCGTCGAGTGCTGTGAGATCCGGTCGGGCGTCGAGGTCAGAAGGGATCCACACTGGCGCTGTCGACTCGCCGTCCGCAAGAGTCTCGCTTTACCGGTGACCCCCGGTCGTCGTCAGCCGGGGATGAGCCGGTCGAGCGCGTCGGCCGCCCGCGGGTCGTCGCTGTCGCGCAGGGCGTCGATCGCCATGAACCGCGTCTCGCGGTCGGGCGCGGACCGGGCGAGCTCGATGACGGCTTCGAGCCCGGCGTCGTCCTCCATCTCGACGAGCGCTTCGAGGGCTTCCTCCTTGATCCGCTCGGAGTCGGCGGTGCGAACGATCTCGACGAGGGCCACGGCGGCGTCGGGTCCGGCCGCACTCTCGGCGTACCGTTCGATCGCCTCGCGTCGGCCGCGCTCGTCGGGGGCCTGGCTCATGAGGTTCGCGAGGGCGCGCATCGCGTCGGGCGTGCCGATCTCGGCCAGCTCGTCGATGGCGTCTCGGCGCACCGCGTCTTCAGAGTCGGTCCGGGCCACTGCCGCCAGCACGGGCACGGCCACGTCGGCCGTCGCCACCTCCGCCAGCGCCTCGAGAGCCTCGCGGCGTACGGCGGCCCGCGGGTGACCCCGCGCGACGGACGCGAGCAGATCGGCTGACGCCGCGCCGTGCCGCGAGGCGATGGCCTCGACCGCCTCACGCTGCACGCGCTCGCTCGGGTGGTCGTTCACGATGTCGAGCAGGGCCGGCCCAGCCGCGTTCGTGTCGAGCTCGCCGATCGACTCCACCGCCTGCCGGGCGGCCGACTCGTCGCTCGCTCGAACCGCCTCTGCCCGAAGGATCCTGATCGCCTCGTCCGGATCGGCCACCTCGGCGAGGGTCTCGATCGCCTCGGATTGCACGCGCCCGTCGGGGTGATCGCGGATGACGTCCGCGAGCGCGTCGACCCGGCGTGTGGACTGCGTGTCGCCGATCGCCTCGATCGCCTCTCGCTGCACCCCGTCATCGGCGTCCGTCCGCGCGATCGAGACGAGCTCGTCGAGCACGCGATCGGCGTCGTCGGTTCGGTCGCCGAGCGCCTCGACGGCCTCCCGTCGGACGCGCTCGTCGCCGGCGTTCCGCGCCACGCCGATAAGGGCGTCCGTCGCCTCGGGCAGCCGCAGACGCCCGAGCGCCTCGGCCGCCTCGCGCCGCACCTCGACCGTGGGATCCTGCTCGGTCGCGCGGACCAGCGCGCCGAGCGAGCGGCGGTCGGCCTGGAAGCCCAGCCAGTCGGCCGCCTCCTGCCGAACGTCGTCCGCCTCGTTCCCCTCGAGCCACCCCACGAGGACAGGGACGACGACGGAGGCGTCGTCGTGTACGCCCACCGCCGTCACGATGTCCTCGGCGAGCCACGTGTCGTCCGCCTCCCCGTGTCGTCGGGCGAGGAAGGGGACGCTTTCGGAGGCGGTCGCCGACCCGATCCATACGAGAGCGGCGTCCCCGACATCCACGCGGAACGCGATGCTGCTCACGCGCGCGGCTCGCAGGCGCCCGCCCGCGTCCATCTCGAGTAGGATCGCCACGTCGTCGGGGGCGAGCGATCCGACCCGACCGGCGAGATCGACCCCGCTCGGGTTCAGTCCGCTGATGTTCCCGCGGATCGTCCCCCGCATGGAGATCGAGCCGGCGCGCACCTGTCGCGAGCGGTCGGAGTAGATGAACCCGTCGAGCGACGGCGTCGGTCTGACGGCGTAGCCCACCCAGTAGCTCCCGAGCCCGCTCGTCCGCGCCGTCTCGCGCGCCCAGGCGAGTCGCTCCTCGAACGACCCGCCGCCGGGGTGGACGATCAGCGTGTCGATAGCGACCTCCGCCGGCAGCGTAGCCGTGGGGCCGCCGTCCTCGCCGCTCGATGCCGCGGGGCTGCCCGAATCGATGTCCGCGGCGGTCGGGCCGCCGGCTCCGGCCGTGGCCCCGGGGCCCGTGCCGGTCGCCGGGACGCCGGCCGCGGGCGTATCGACCGCGGGTACGTCGGTCGCGTCTGCGCTCGGGCCGGCCGTCTGGGCGCTCGTGGTCTGGCCACCGAGACCCACGAACAGGGCGATCGTCGCCGCGGTGAGCGCGGCCGTCCAGCGGGGGAACATCTCCACCTCCAGCGAATCGGGATCGAGCAGTCGCCGCACCCTCGAGACCAGCGACCCTCCATCCGCCGCCACGGCGAGCCGCGACGACGGTGATCGGAGGATCTCGAGATCGAGCAGGGCGCCGGCGTAGAATCGGCGGTCGCCGCCGCACACGGCGACGGCGAGGTCGTCGCAGCAGTGCTCGCGCTCCTCGCGGATCTGCCGGGACACCCACCAGACGGCGGGGTGGTAGTACAGCAACGTCTCGACGACGGACTGGAACAGATTGACGAGGTAGTCGTGCCGCCGGATGTGCGCGAGCTCGTGCGCGATGATCGCCTCGAGCTGTGCGGGCGTGAGCCCGGTGAGCGCGCTCGCGGGAAGGAAGACGACGGGTCGGATCCACCCGACGACGGCCGGAACGGCGACGCGGGCCGACCTGACCAGACGCACCGGCCGCGAAACCCCCAGCCGCTGGGCGAGACGGCCGGCGGTCGCCCGGACCGCGTCGGGGACGGGCGGGGCTTCGATGCCGGTCAGCCGTCGCAGACGGACCCACCCGCCGAGCAGCCGCGTGGAGAGCACCACCACGCCGACGATCCACAGTCCGACGATCCAGCCGAGCGCCGGCCGGATGCCGGCCAGGATGGGCGCGAGCACCCGCAGGGGGGCGGCCGGCGCGGCGCTCGCACCGGCGACGTCCGTCCCTTCAGCGGCTTCGGCCGATGAAATCGACACGGCGCGCCCCCCGGGCAGTGTCGAGTGGACGATCGCCGTCCGTCCGTCGGGGCCCTGTCGGGCGGACCACGCCGCGGTCGAGCCTTCGGCCGACATGCCCATGACGTCGGCCGGGCCGCCACGCGACTCGAGGCTCCACACGGTGATCGCCGGCAAGACCGCCATCACGACGAGGCTGCCTACCGCGACAGCATACCGGACCTCGGCCCGGCTCCGGGTCAGCGAGCGAAGCGCGAGAAAGGTCAGGCCGGCGACCATGAAGCCCTGCCAGCCGAAGTGGACGAGCGCGAATCCCCAGTTCTCGTACGACATCAAACCTCTCCCTCTATGTCGCGCAGCATCTCGCGTACTCGCTCGATCTCCTCGCGCGTGGCCGGCCGGGAGGACAGGGCCTGGAGCGCGAGCCCCAGCGTGGACCCGCCGAACGCTTTCTCGGCCAGCTCCTCGATCAGCCGCGTCCGCGTGGACTCGCGGGTGACCAGCGCCTCGTACACATGCGCCTTCCCGCTCTCGTCGCGCGTCAGAAGCCCCTTGTCGGCCATGATCTGCATCAGCTTGAGCACGGTCGTGTAGCCGCGGGACGCGACGTCTCCGGAAACGGCCGCGAGCGAGTCGTGGACGTCCCGCACGGTCGAGGGGCCGCGTTCCCAGAGAACCGTGAGGATCTCGAGCTCGGCGTTCGTGGGGCGAGGCGGTCCGCTCGTCATCGATGGCCTTTCGCGGGGGATCGGCGCCGCATCTACGAAGAGGTTCGTGGATCGGTTTCGCGAGTATATACGAAGCGGTTCGTAGATGCAAGCGGGTCGACCGCTCTCCACCCGGCAACCCGGCCGCCGGATCCCGGGGGCGATCGGGCGCGGGAGGCCGTCGGGGGCACGACGGTTGCGCCTCCCGCCCGCGGCCGTGCCGTCGAGACAGCCTCGTCTTGTGGAGGGCGAGCTCCACGTGCGAGCGCCGGCGGTGTCGGAAGTCATTCCGCGGGAACCGTCTCTACCTGCAGCCACGGATCGTGATGATGAAATCGCTCTCTCGCCGGACCGATGTCGATCTGCAAGAAATCTCGCACAACGCGACACCTCGCACCGGCGCGTTTGGCTTCGTCGTCACCCTCGTCCTATCGGTGACGGCGACGGCCTGCTCGGACGTGCTCGCGCCCGGGGCCGACCCGGTCGGACCGATCGCCGGGGTCTCCACGTCCACCGCGGCCGCTGTCGATGGGTCGAAGCTCTACGCGACGACGAACGCGGGCGAGCTGGTCGCCATCGATCTCGGGCTCGGTACCGCGACGTTCATCGGCGATGCCGGCAACTTCGAGGGCAAGAATCTCGGGTGGACAGGGATCTCGTTCGATGCGAACGGCACCCTGTACGTGTCGAGCCGCCAGCGCAGCGAGTCGACGGACGACGGCTGCACCGGCTTCTACGTCGGCAACAGTCAGGGGCGGTGCGCCCACATCTACATCGTGGATCCGACGGACGGCTCCGTCATCTCCGAGGTCGGATCGACCATGAGCTCGTGGATCTCCGACATCGACTTCGCGCCGGACGGGACCCTGTACGCGGACGACTACTTCGACACGGAGGCCAGCGGCGATGGCGGGCTGGTCACGCTCGACCCGGCGACCGCGTCGCGCACCGGAATCGGGCGTTTCGACGACGCCGGCGGCGACGCCCACCGCGATCTCGAGTACGGCGGTCTGACCGTCACGTCGAGCGGCGAGATATGGGCGATCGAGACGGAGTTCTCGGTCACCACGCCGCTGTACCTGTTCCAGGTCGATCCGGCGACGGGCGCCGCGGTCGAGGCGTTCCCGGTCGTCGAGGACGGGAGCCCGGTCACCTACGGCTTGAGCGCGCTCGAGTCGCTCGATGATGGTCGGCTCGTCGCGGCCCGCGCCCGCGGGTCGCGGCAGCTCTACGAGATCACGCTCGACCGGTCGGCGGGGGTCGCCGACGCGACACCGATCGCCATCTCCTGGCCATCCCTGTCCGGCGGGATCAACGGGCTCGACATGCCGAGGTCCGCGAGCGAGGTCACGCCGGAAGACCTCCTGGCCGCCGTGCAGGATCTCGTCGACTCCGGGGCACTGGCCGCGAACGAGGCGAAGTCGCTGACGGCCAAGGTCGACCAGGCGCAGCGACTCATCGACCGTGGCGGGACCGGGACGGCGATCAACGTCCTCGGAGCTCTGCTCAACCAGATCGACGCGCTGGTGCGCTCGGGTCGGCTGACCGAGTCGGAGGCGGCCCCGCTGCGAGCCGCGGTCGAGACGCTGATCGAGCAGCTGAGCGAACAGCAGGGCTAGCCATTCGCGTCAGTGCTGCCGCAGGGGCGGCATGGGGATCGGGATCTCGAAGACGGTAGCCGCTTCGCCCATGCCCCCCTCGCAAGAGTTCGGGGGCGTCGTCGGCACGTAGTTCTTCCGCGCCGACGGCGTCTCCGCCGCCCAGAACATGTACCCGAGCATCCCGGCCGTCGTCCCCGCGCCGCCCGGCGCCACGGTCCGCACGTACTCCGCGTGCTCCCACTGCTCCGATGTCTGGAGGTCGAGACAGTTCGGGTTGTCTCCGTTCAGATAAAGCCCGCCGGTGAACCGGTTGGGGGCCTTTGGCGGGATGGGCGGGCCGTATTGCGGCTTCCCGTCGACGTGCTCCTGCCAGTCGGCCGGATCGCCCGAGTCCCGGGCGACCATCGCGTTGGCGTAGTCGAGAACGGGGGCCGCGTTGTCGAGCCAGTGCTGCGTGGCGTGGCGGTTGAGGTCCTGCAGGTACCGGCCGCCGGCGGCCAGGTCGATGGTGAGCCGGGCAGCGTGCTCGAGCCCGCTCGGATCGTACGGATGTACCGAACGATAGGCGGCGACGAACGCGTCGAGACCGGCGAGATCGGGGTCGCGGTTCTCCTCGTAGTCGATCTCGATCCCGACGCCGAACCGTGAGGCGATCGCTGCCGCGTTGAGTCCGAGCCGCGTCGCATCGGTCGCGAGCGCCTCGTTCCAGAAGTCCGTGTACGTAATGCCTCCGATCGACATCATCACGCGAACCCCGGCGTCCTTGAAATAATCCACGATCTCCCTGGTCATCCCGATCGGCACTCCGTCGACGGTGACCGGGTCGTTGGTCAGGTCGAGGACCTCGAGCGGTTGCAGAAAGGACAGGACGACGAGGTTGACGGATGGGCGCCCGTCGCCCCGATCGATGATCCACCGATTCGCCTGATCGAACTCGACCATATCGCGCGGGGCTCGCCAATCCGCGAAATGGTCACCGGCGTGCCAGACGCCGAAGATCTGCATCCAGGGCCCCGTCGGCGGTGGTGGGGGTGGTGGGGGCGGGTCCCCGGTATCCCCCTCGCACGTCCCGCGATCCGACCAGTAGGCCGGGTGCGAGCCGGGCTCCACACCCTGATGGTTCTTCTTCGCGCGCCAGTCGTGTCCGAGGTGCGAGACCAGGTCGCCTCGCGCATAGGTGCTGGCGGGGTCCCACGCCGGAGCGGTACAGGTCGCGGAAGGGGACGCATCGAGGCTGGGCGCTTCGCTCGGGCCGACGGGTGCGGTTCCGGATGGCCCACACGCACACAGACCGGCGACGAGGATCGTCGTCAACCGATGTCTCGTCGGCAGCGGACGCGCCCGTGTCGGGCGGCGGTGGGATGCGGTCGATGACCTGATCATGGCATGGCTCCGGAATCGGGGCACCCGGCGCAAGGCGCGGCCTCGGGCGCGATCTGACACGAACCTGGCGGGTTCTCGGAAGGCGGAACAGGAGCGCAGGGCGCCGGCCGCGGCCCGATCGTGGAACCGGCCGCCGCTGCGAAGCCCCCGGCCGAGCCGCAAGTTGCGCAGGGGGTGGGTCTTCCGCCGTTTCGGCGTGGAGCCTTCCGATCGAATCGACGAACAGCCGCGTCCCGCCCGAGTCCGGATGAAGATCGCCGTCATCGTCAGCACGTACGAGCAGCCCGATTGGCTCGAGAAGGCGCTGTGGGGCTACAGCCACCAGACCCACCGCGACTTCGAGCTGATCGTGGCCGACGATGGATCGGGGGAGGAGACGCGCCGCCGTATCGAGCGTCTGCGCGACGCGACCGGGCTCGCGATCGAACACGTCTGGCACGAGGACCGCGGGTACCGTCGCCAGAGGATCCTCAACCGAGCGATTCTCGAGAGCCGGGCCGACTACCTGGTGCTCACCGACGGCGATTGCATCCCCCGCGAGGACTTCGTCGCCGTGCACGCCGACCGTGCGCGGCCGGGACACTACATGTCGGGTGGGTACTGCAAGCTCCCGATGGAGTTGAGCAGGGCGATCACCCCCGAAGACATCCGTGCGCAGCGGTGCTTCGACCCCGCGTGGCTCGCCGAGAGAGGGCTGCGCAGCCTCTCATCCCGCATCAAGCTCGCCGCCCGGGGACGGGGGGCTCTGCTCGACCGGCTGACGACGACGCCCCCTACATGGAACAACTGCAACAGCAGCGGTTGGAAGTCGGACATCCTGGCCGTGAACGGCTTCGACGAGCGTATACGGTACGGCGGGGCCGATCGGGAACTCGGTGCGCGGCTGCGTCGAAACGGCGTCCGTCCCATCCAGGCGCGCCACCGCGCGGTAGTGATCCACCTGGACCACGACCGATCGTACGCCAACGAAGCCGAGCGCGCCCGGAGCCGTGCCCTCCGGCAGGCCCACGACCGCGACCGCACCACGTGGACCGAGCACGGGATCAGACCGGGCGGGCGCCCGGTCTGACCGGAGGGCGCGCTACGCGTTCGGGGCGGGCTCGATGTTGTTGTTGAGCCGGAACAGGTTCGTCGGGTCGTACTGCGCCTTCACCTGCTGTAGCCGGGAGTACGCCGGGCCGTAGTTCCCGGCCCGGTCCGACGCATCGTAGTCGATGTTGGTGTAGTAGCCACCCGTGAAGGGCTCCAGCTGCGCGTACCACTCGCGTGACCGCGCCATCCCCTCCTCGTCGAACGCCGGATCGGTCCAGCCGCCGCCGATGATGAGCATCGTCTCTGCGTTTCGGTGCGGGAAGGCTGTGGCGAGCTCGTCCACCCGCTTCACGGCGCCGCCGGCCGTGTGCGTGAACATCGCCAGCCGCGGATCCTGCACTCTCGCCTCGAGCATCGCCTCCACCAGCTCGGGGGTGATCTCGAGCACCATGCCGCTCTTCACGTACGAGCGGATCCCGAACCCGAAGGTGTCGTCCTCCATGGTCTGCATGACCGTGTAGTCCTGCACGGTGACGCCATCGTCGATCGGCGTGCCGACCGCGCGCAGCGGCGCGACCTCTCGCTCGCCGGCCGCCGGGTCGGCGGCGTACACGACCTCCATCGCCAGGATCCCCTGGCCGTCCGGCGTGGTCGCGAGCGTGGGTCCGACGTAGAGGTCGTCGGACAACCCCAGGTACCAGCCGGCGTAGAAGTCGAGCACCTCTCGCGCCTGCTCGATCGGCCACACGATCGAGCCGGAGAGGACGTTCCGATCGAAGGGGTGCAGCCGGAAGTCGAACGAGGTCACGACTCCGAAGTTCCCGCCGCCGCCCCGGATCCCCCAGAAGAGGTCGGGCTCGGTGGACTCATCGATTCGCCGAACCTCGCCGTCGGCCGTGACGATCTCGGCGGATGCGAGGTTGTCGATCGTCAGACCGAACTTGCGGTTGAGACGTCCGAAGCCGCCGCCGAGGGTGAGTCCCCCGACACCCGTGTGCGAGACCACCCCCGTCGTCACGACGAGACCGTGGGGGAGGGTGGCCGCGTCGAGCTGACCGAGGAGGGCGCCGCCGGCCGCGGTGGCGCGTCGTGCATCCGCGTCCACCGTGACCTGGTTCATCTGGGAGAGGTCGATCATCAGTCCGCCCTCGCAGACGGACTTGCCGGGCCAGCTGTGTCCGCCACCGCGAACGGCCAGAAGGAGCTCTCGCTCGCGGGCGAACGTGACCGCGTTCGAGACGTCGCCGTTGTTCATGCAGCGGGCGATCAGCGCCGGGTGGCGGTCGTGCATCCCGTTCCAGATCCGGCGAGCCGAGTCGTAGTTGGGGTCGTCCCGCATGAGGAGCGGACCGGTCATGCTCTCGGCCAGCTCGCCGACCGCGGCGCCCTCCAGCTCGATCTCGGCGCCCGACAGCGAGAAAGCGGGGATGCTCGTGGCGACGCCCGCCCCTCCGGAGTCGCCTCCGCATGCCGTCCACCCCGGGATGGCGACGGTGACCCCGGCGGCCAGCGCTCCACGGCAGAACTCGCGACGATCCATATGACCCTCCTTTCGACGCCTCGCCGGCACGTGCCCGAATTCTCGACCCTCAACGTGTGGAGACGCCGCGGACCGCGACAGGCCTCGCGACGGTCGACGGGTATGCGCTCAGTCGTGGCCTTGCGACCCGGAGGGATCGTGCGACCTCGGGCACCCTGCCGCGTCGAACCGGCGACCGGCGACATCGGCCGCGTCAATCAGCCTGTCGAATCG
>JAWWCR010000054.1:0-25576 GCA_033720355.1 Gemmatimonadota bacterium | reverse complement strand
CGCTCAAGACGCGCCGCGACCGCCCCGCGAGCCCGATCCAGCTGCCCGCAGTCCTCGTAGAGCAGGAACATCATGTTCCCGAGGGCGAGGTAGGAATCGAGCTCGAAGACAAGCTGATCCGACACCGTCGTGGTCAGACCCGACCCCGTGGAGGCGGCGGTCTGACGCGCAGCGCGGGAGGCGGGCCCTCCGCCTCTCGCCTCCCCTCCGCGTCATTCATCATTCATCGGAGAGGGACCTACCCGCCGCCGTCGTACGCGCTCGCCTCGAGGAACGCCTCGTAGTCCTGGATCGTCAGGATCTCCCGGATCGCGGCGCCCCGGTCCCCCGCCTTCTCGTAGTAGGCCTCCGTGATCCTGTATCCCAACCAGTAGCCCAGATCGGCAGGCTCGTCCTCCGAGCGCGCGCCGTACAGCCAGCCCGCGTTCGTCTCTCGCTCGCCCATCACTTCCCGGAAGTCCGCCCACAGCTCGGCCGCGCGAGCGTCGGCCCATTCATGGACGTGGGCGTTGATGTTCAGACCGGAGATCAACTCGCCTAGGAAGTCGCACATCCCTTCCTGGATGACCCGGCCCAACAGGGTCTGGGGCCTCGTCGCCCGCTGCTGCGTGTGGATCAGCTCGTGCGCGACGATGGCGGGGATCCGGTCGATCGGCGCAAGCACGTCCCGCTGCCAGTCGGAGAGCTCCTCGTCGGGAGTGTCGGGCGTCCGCCCGTACATCTCGGTGCCGATCAGGAGGCGACCGGCGCTGGTCGTCCCTCCGCTCGTCCGCCGGCCTATCACGAAGAACACGTCGGGCAGGTCGGCCTCCGGATACAGCTCGAGCCAATCGGCGAACATCCGGTGGATCTCGGGGACGAACTCCTGCACGCGCGGCGTCTGCGGCCGGAGCGCGGCGTAATAGCGGGGAGCCGAGCGAATCTCGCGGAGCAGAGTCGGAACGTCCTCGATACGAGAGCCGAAGAAATCCGCGAGCCCCTCGCTCCCCTGCTCGCGGTAGAGCGCCTCGAAGGCCGCGACCGAGTCGTCCCAGGTCTCGGCAGTGGCCGCCCGATCCCACGCGCGCCAGAAGTTCTCGAGGTCGGACGTGACGATCCGATACGCGTCGTCGCCCGGCTGTGCCGTCAGCGACGGCGCTCCAATACCGAGCGACAGCAACGACGCTCCGAGCGCCGCCAGGGGCCGCCCGCTACGTCCGCCGGTCATCACCGTTCCCGCCTCTCAACCGTCCCGGGCTTGCAGCGCCGCGTCCGTCGCTCGCGACACCGCGCCCCCGATCGTTACGAGCGTCGTCCCCCTGAACAACATGTGCAGACCGACGAGGATGCCGACGGCCCACACGCCCGACACGGGAAACTGGCGCCAGATCATGATGCCGAGGACGAACGAGATGACGCCGCCGCACAGGACGAGACCCCACCCGCTGGCCGGTCGGGCCGAGAACGCGCCGATCACCTCGACGACACCGCTCACGACGAAGTACACCGCGAGCAGGAGAGTCAGCGTCGCGAGCGCCAGGCCCGGGCGTGCAATCATGTAGACCCCCGCGATGAGCGCGAGCACGCCGAACAGGAGAACGGGTAGCCCGTCCCCGAACATCCCGGTTCGCGCGGCGAGCGCGAGCTGGGCGACGCCGGCGAAGACCAGCAGGACCCCGACGAGGATCGCGACCGAGAGGCCCGCGGCGAACGGCGCCAGCACCGCCAGCACGCCGGCCACGATGAGAAACCAGCCGAGCCGTTTCGCGTTCTTCGCATCCTTCTGCACAGCCTCGAGGATTCTCATACCCGACCTCCTGAAGGGGCATAGAGGGACATGGACTCGCCCGCGACAAATAGATACGACATCGGCGTTCGGGTGCACCACGGTCCGCGAAGGGCTCGGCCGCCCGCCTTGGGGCCGGTGCGTCCCGATCAATCAGTGCAGCAGACCGGTCACGCTCGTCGTGTCGCCGCCTCGAAGAGCGGCGTGAGACGCGTCCAGCGTCGACGTAGCATGCGGTTCCCGTCATACTTCGGGGGATGCGGGCCGGATCGGTCGACCGATCCAGAGGATCTTACCAGAATGCGCGATCACACGTCCCACACTGAACACCACTCGTCTCACGACGGACACGGAGGGGACGCCGACCACCACGAGCACATGGTGGAGGACTTCCGGCGCCGTTTCTGGATCACGCTGGTCCTGACCATCCCCATCCTCGCCCTGGCGCCGATGATCCAGGGCGCGCTCGGTCTCGAGGAGACCCTCGACTTCCCCGGCGATTCCCTGCTCCAGTTCGTTCTCGCCAGCGCGGTCTACTTCTACGGCGGGTGGCCGTTCCTGAAGGGGATGGTCGAGGAGGTCCGGGACCGCTCGCCGGGGATGATGACGCTGATCGGTCTCGCGATCAGCGTGGCCTACATCTACTCCACGGCCGTCGTGTTCGGGGTCCCGGGGGAGGTGTTCTTCTGGGAGCTCGCGACCCTCATCGGGATCATGCTTCTCGGCCACTGGATCGAGATGCGGTCGGTGATGGGGGCGTCCCGGGCGCTCGAGAAGCTCGTCCAGCTCATGCCGGCCGACGCGCACCTGCTTCAGGAGGACGGGTCCACGCGTGACACCCCCGTCGACGAGCTGACGCCGGGCGACCGGGTCGTGGTCAAGCCGGGCGAGAAGGTGCCCGTGGACGGGACGATCACCGAGGGTCGGACGACGGTCAATCAGGCCGCCCTGACCGGCGAGAGCCAGCCGATGGAGAAGGGAGAAGGCGATGAGCTGATCGGCGGCTCGGTCAACGGCGAGGCCGCCGTCACGGTCGAGGTCTCGAAGACCGGCGCGGACACCTATCTCTCCCAGGTGATCGAGATGGTGCGCGAAGCCCAGGAGTCCAGGTCGCGCACACAGGACTTCGCGGATCGAGCCGCCCGCTGGCTCACGGCGATCGCCATCGTCGCGGGAGGCCTGACGCTGGCGGGCTGGCTGATCTTCGGCGGCCGGGGCGTCGCGTTCGCCGTGTCGCGCATGGTCACCGTCATGGTCATCACCTGTCCGCACGCGCTCGGGCTGGCCATCCCCCTCGTCGTCTCGGTCTCCACGTCGCTCTCGGCGGGACGCGGGCTGCTCATCCGGGATCGCTCCGCGTTCGAGCGGGCCCGCAACCTCGACGCCATCGTGTTCGACAAGACGGGAACGCTCACCGAGGGCCGGTTCGGGGTCACCGACGTCTTCGAGCTCGGCGACATGTCGCGCGACGACGTGCTGCGGCTGGCCGCCTCGCTCGAGACCCGCTCCGAGCACCCCATCGCCGCGGGGATCGTGGATGCCGCCCGCGAGGAAGACCTCGACCTGCCCGCCCCGCGCGACTTCCGCTCGATCCCGGGCAAGGGAGCCGCGGCGAGCGTGGATGGACGGGAGGTCCTCGTCGTCAGTCCGGGATACCTGCGCGAGCACGACCTGTCGGTCGACGACGAGGCCGTCGACGAAGCGGCCCGACTCGGAAAGACGGTCGTGTACGTGATCGTCGACGGGGAGCCGGCCGGCGCGATCGCCCTCGCCGACATCATCCGCGAAGAGTCGAGGGACGCCCTCGGACGTCTCCGGTCTCTCGGCATCCAGCCCATCATGTTGACCGGCGACTCGAAGGCCGTGGCCGCGTGGGTCGCGGACGAGCTGGACATCTCCGACTACTTCGCCGAGGTGCTACCCGACCAGAAGGCCCGGCGCATCAGGGAGGTCCAGGAGCGCGGACAGCGGGTGGCGATGGTGGGTGACGGGGTGAACGACGCCCCCGCTCTCGTCCAGGCGGATGTCGGAATCGCGATCGGCGCGGGCACCGACGTAGCGATCGAGAGCGGCGATATCGTGCTCGTCCGCTCCGACCCGCGCGACGTCGCCGCCCTGATCGAGCTCGCGCGGGCCACCTACTCCAAGATGGTCCAGAACCTCTGGTGGGCAACCGGCTACAACGTGGTGGCGATCCCGCTCGCCGCGGGCGTCCTGTATGGCGTGGGGATCGTGCTCTCGCCCGCCGTAGGCGCGGCCCTCATGTCGCTGTCCACGGTCGTCGTGGCGGTGAACGCGCGGCTTCTCGCCCGGGCGAACCCCTGAATGATCCCCGGCGGTGATCCCAGCACGGCTTGCGACGGGTGCCCGAGATCGCCACCCTGAGCCCATGTCGTTGAAGCACTGTCGGCTCGCCGGCACGCCCGCTCTCGCGGTTCTCCTGCTCACGCTCGGGAACGGCGTGCCGGTCCACGGGCACACCCACCAGGACGGGCACGCGCCGCACGCGAACACGCCGGACCATGCCCACGGCTTCGCTCTCGTCCAGTACGACATTCGTACGACGCCCGTCGCGGCTCCCGTCCTCGCGGTGCCGTGCGACACGTGGCTCCCGACACCCGAGGCCAGCCCCGTCCTCGAGCGCGAGCGGCCGTCGCCTCGCGACCAGATCGTACAGAGCCGCGCTCCACCGGCGGCCAGACCCCGAGCTCCCCCCCTCTAGCCTCCCGCTCGCCGCGCACCCGCGCGGCGCATGACGCACCCGTGCGCCCCCGATCGGGGCGTACGCGCGTTTGCCGGCTCATCAATCGAGGAACGTGATTCCCGCGCGACCGTCGCGGTTCGACGGGCGCGCTCGTGCCAGGAGGTGTCGTGCACGCGACACGACCATTGCAGACCCTGCTTGTCGGGGGGATGCTCTTCTTCCCATCGCCGACGGCGGGTCAGGACGACATCCGACGCGTCTCAATGTCCGAAGCGCTGGAGCTGTTCAACCGGAACAGCCTGGCCCTCCGGATCGCCCGTGCGGATTCGAGCGCGGCGATCGGGAGCGCGCGGCAGACCCGCGCGTACCCCAACCCCGCGTTCACCTTCGTGCGCGAAGACCTGGACCGCTCGGACGACGACTACTGGGAGTCGACGATCGGCGTGACGCAGCAGGTGGAATGGCCGGGCCGCACCAGCGCGCGCCGCCGCGCCGCAACGCACCTCGTCGAGGGCGCCGCCGCCACGTTCCGCGCCGACTCGCTCCGTCTCGCGTTCGAGGTCCGGGAGGTATGGATCCGCGCGTGGCTCGCCGAGGAGACGGAGCGCACGGTCGAGGAGACCGCCGGGCTCATCAGGATCGCCGCCGATGCGGCGGACCGGCGGCTCGAATCGGGCGACATCTCGGCCTTCGAGACTCGCCGGCTGAGGCTCGAGCGCGTGCGGGTCGAGCGCGATCTGCTAACCGCGCGTCTGGCGGCCCGCGCCGCCCGTCGGACGCTGTCGACGCTCGTCGCGCCGGGGGGCGAGGGTGCAGAGGTCGGTCCCGCGGCGGGACCCGGCGGCACCCCGCCGGCGGTGGCGCAGACGGAGGCGGTCGACGCCCTCGCCGTCCGACCCGACATCGAGGCCGCCGTCCTGAATCTCGAGGCGGCGCGGGCGCAGCGCGACGCGGCGAGCACGGGGTGGGTGCCGGACCCGACGGTCTCGCTGGGATACAAGGACCAGGCGGACGGGTTCTCGGGGCTCAGCTTCGGCATCGGTCTGCCGGTCCCGCTCTTCGATCGTCGGGGCGGGGCACACGATCTGGCCACCGCGAGGGCGGCCTCGGCGGCGGCACTCCTCGACCTGAGACGACGCGAGGCCGAGAACGACGTCCTCGCCGCGACGGAGCGCTACGTGGCCGTCCGCGATCAGCTCGGCTCGTTCGGGGAGGCGATCATGACCGACGCCGAAGGGCTGATCGAAGCCGCTCAGACCGCCTACGGCGAGGGCGAGTTGACGCTTCTGGAGCTGCTCGACGCGGCGAGAACGTACCGGGACGCGCGAGCGGGCGCGGCTACCCTCCGATCCGAGGCCTGGATCGGCTACTACGACGTGATGCGCGCCATGGGGCGCGATCCGGAGGAGGAACGATGACGACACGGTCGGGGACCACGCGCACGCTGCTTCTGGCGCTGACAGCCGGGGCCTGGTCGCTCGCGTGCGCCGGCCCGGTGGCGGAGTCCGCCGCGGAGGACGACCACACCCACGCCGGGGGCGGCGTGGTCACGCACTGGACCGATGCGATCGAGCTGTTCGTCGAGTATCCGCCTCATGTGCGGGACGTGCCGAGCGATCCGTGGGCCATCCACCTCACGTGGCTCGCCGACTGGACGCCGGTCCGCGAAGGGCGTCTTACGCTGCTGCTCCGTGGACCCGGGGGGGCGAGGGAGGAGATCGTCCTCGATGGACCGTCGCGCCCGGGCGTGTTCACGGCCACGCCCGCACTCACCGCGACGGGCACGTGGCGCGCCGACATGACCCTGACGGCGCGCGGCAGGGACCACGAGATCCCGGTGGGACAGCTCCAGGTCTTCGACTCGGAGGACGCCCTTCCGCACGACGAGGAGGAGAACGCGCCTGCGGACCTCATCCCGTTCCTCAAGGAGCAGCAGTGGACGATCCCGTTCGCGATCGGCGTGGTCGAGGAGCGCGACATCCCGCGCTCGGTGCGCGCGACCGGCGAGATCACGGCCCCGCCGGGGGGGCTGGCGTACGTGTCGGCCCCCGTGTCCGGTCTCGTCCTGACGGGCGGGCCCGCGCTGGCGCCGGGCGAGCGGGTCGCGGCCGGCCAGACGCTGGCGCTCATCGCGCCCACGGATCTCGAGAGCTCGTACGCGCGGCTGCGTAGCGACGTGATCGAGCTCCAGCGCGAAGTGGAGAGGGCGGAGCGTCTGCTCGAGGCCGGGGCGATCGCGGAACGCCGGCTCGTCGAGGCGCGGCACGACCTCGAGACCGCGCAGGCGGCGTTCCAGGCGGTGGGTGGTGGCGACTCGAGCGGAGAGAGCGCTCCCGCGGATCCCTACACGTACCGCCTGCGAGCCCCCATAGGCGGCGTCGTCTCGGATCGGCGTGTGGCCCCCGGACAGCGCGTGGCGGTCGGCGAGCACGCGTTCACGATCGTGAACCCCGCGATCCTCTGGTTCCGGGCGCGGGTTCCCGCGAACCGGGCCGAGGACGTCGCCGGTGTCCGGGGCGCGTGGTTCACCGTCGAAGGCGGGTCCAGAGCGTACCCGGCCGATCGCCTGGTCGCGGTGGGCAGCATCATCGATCCCCTGAGCCGCACACTGCCGGTGGACTTCTCCGTCGCCAATCCCGATGGGAGCCTCAAGGTGGGCATGCTGGCCGACGGACGTCTGCTGGTGGGCGAGTCGGTTTCCGGGACCGCGGTCCCCACGGCGGCGATCCAGGACGAGGACGGTCTGCCGGTCGTGTACGTCAAGCTGGGCGGCGAGGCCTTCCAGCGCCGCGTCGTCCAGCTCGGCCCCTCCGACGGCACGTGGACGATCGTCGTGTCCGGGGTCGCCGCCGGCGAGCAGGTCGTGACCGAGGGCGCCTACCAGGTCCGGCTCGCGTCGCTCGGGGATGCCGAGATCTCCGATCACGGCCACCCGCATTGATGGGGGGGGAGGAGATGAGAGATCCCGAACAGGTGGGAATCCTCGACCGACTGGTCAGGACGTCGCTGGACAACCGGATGCTCACGCTCGTCGCGGCCGCGCTCGTCCTCGCCGGCGGCGGGTGGATCGCGGCGACGATGCCGGTGGACGTCTTCCCCGACCTCACGGCGCCGACGGTGACGGTGCTGACGGATGCGCACGGCATGGCGCCCGAGGAGGTCGAGAGTCTGGTCACCTTCCCCATCGAGACCGCGGTGAACGGCGCCGCGGGCGTCCGTCGCGTCCGATCGAGCTCGGCACAGGGGATCAGCATCGTCTGGGTCGACTTCGACTGGGGCACCGAGATCTTCCGCGCGCGGCAGATCGTGAACGAGAAGCTCCAGCTCGCGTCGACCCAGATGCCGGAGGGCGCGAACGCCCCCGTGCTGGCGCCGGTGAGCTCGATCATGGGAGAGATCCTGCTCATCGGCATCACCGCGCCCCGCGATCGACTGATGGAGGCGCGGACCGCGGCCGACTGGACGGTGCGGCGGCGGCTTCTCGCCGTCCCCGGCGTGTCGCAGGTGATCCCGATCGGAGGGGACGTCCGGCAGTACCAGGTGCTGGTCGATCCCGAGCGGCTGCGCGCGTACGGCGTGGGGCTCGAGCAGGTGCTCGAGGCGGCCGCGGGCTCGAACGAGAACGCGTCGGGGGGCGTGTACCACGCGGGGGGACAGGAGGTGCTGATTCGGGGCATCGGACGGGCGCGGAGCCTCGAGGAGATCGGCCTCACGGTGATCGCCGCGCGGGCAGGCACGCCCATCCTGCTCGACGACATCGGCGAGGTCCGGATCGGTCCGAAGGTCCGCTTCGGCACGGCCTCGGTGAACGCCGAGCCGGCGGTCATCCTGTCGATCCAGAAGCAACCGGGTGCGAACACCCTCGAGCTGACCGGACGGATCGACGCCGCGCTCGACGAGATGGCCGCCGAACTCCCCGAAGGGGTCGCCTTCGAGCGTTCGGTCTTCCGGCAGGCCGACTTCATCTCGCTCGCCGTAGAGAACGTCGTCGAGGCGCTGCGCGACGGGGCGCTGCTGGTCGTCGCGATCCTGTTCCTGTTCCTGTGGAACGTGCGGACCACGCTGATCTCGGTGCTCGCGATCCCGCTCTCGCTGGCCCTCGCGGTTCTCTTCCTGCGTCTGCTCGGCGGAACCATCAACACGATGACGCTGGGTGGGATGGCGATCGCGATCGGCGCCCTGGTCGACGACGCGATCATCTTCGTCGAGAACGTCTACCGCCGTCTGCGCGAGGATCGGCGCCGTCCCGAGGGCGAGCGCACACCCACCCTCGCGCTGATCTTCCGCGCGGCGCGGGAGATCCGCGCGCCGATTCTGAACGCGACACTCATCATCACGATCGTCTTCGTCCCGCTCTTCTTTCTCTCGGGCGTGGAGGGTCGGATGCTTCGGCCGCTCGGAGAGGCGTACATCGTGAGCATCCTCGCCTCTCTCCTCGTGGCCGTGACGGTCACGCCGGCGCTGTGCTACCTGCTGCTGCCCGCAGACCGATCGATCGATCGGGAGAGGGAGAGCTGGCTACTGGAACGGCTCGAGCGCATGTACCGGGCGACGCTCGGCTGGACACAGCGCCGTTCTGGCATCGTGCTCGGCGGCGCCGCCCTGCTGCTCGCGGGCACGGTCGCGGCGATCCCCTTCCTGGGGAGCGGGTTCCTTCCGGAGTTCCAGGAGGGCACGCTCACGATCTCGGTCGTGACGCTGCCGGGAACGTCGCTCGACGAGTCCGACGCGATGGGCGCGCGCGTGGAGCGCCAGCTGCTCGCCCACCCGGCGGTCGTGTCGACGTCGCGGAGGACCGGTCGGGCCGAGCTCGACGAGCACGCGCAGGGCGCCAACGCGTCGGAGATCGACGCCCGGCTGGACCTGACGGAGCACGAGCTCGCCGACGTCATGGCGGAGCTCCGCGCCGAGTTCGAGCGGATGCCCGGCACGAACATCACGGTCGGACAGCCCATCGGACACCGCATCGATCACATGCTCTCCGGTACACGCGCAGCGATCGCCGTGAACCTCTTCGGGCCGGAGCTGCTCGAGCTCAGGTCGCTCGCGAGCGAGATCGAGACCGTGGCGCAAGGCGTGCCCGGTCTCGTCGACATCGCCGTCGAGCAGCAGGCGGACGTGCCCCAGCTCCAGGTTCAGGCCGACCGCCGGGCGATGGCGAGGCTCGGGGTCACCCCGGCCCTCCTGGGCGAGGCCGTCGACGTGGCCTTTCAGGGAGAGGAGGTCTCGCTCGTGCGGGAGGGCCAGCGCGCCTTCGAGCTGATCGTGCGCTACGACGACCGGTACCGCGGGAGCGTCGAGGCGGTGAGCGGCGCCCTCGTAACGACTCCGGCCGGTCCGGCGGTTCCCTTCTCCCAGCTCGCGACCGTCGCGCCGGCCCGCGGGCCAAACACCATCAGCCGCGAGAACGTCCAGAGAAAGATCGTGATCAGCGCCAACGTGGCCGGACGCGACGTCGGAAGTGCGGTGGAGGAGCTGCAGACCCGGGTCGCAACTGACGTCGCGCTGCCGCGCGGGTACTACGCACAGTACGGCGGACAGTTCGAGAGCGGGCGAGAGGCGACGCGACGCATCCTCATCCTCTCGCTGTTCTCGATCGCCGCCATCTTCCTCATCATGTTCCGCGAGTTCGGCAGCGTGCGGACGGCGACACTGCTGATGGTGAACCTCCCCCTCGCGCTGGCCGGCGGGGTGTTCGCCGTTCTCCTGATCGGCGGGACCGTCAACGTGGCCACCCTGGTCGGCTTCATCACCCTGTTCGGGATCGCCGTGCGAAACGGCATCCTGCTCGTGAGCCGCTACCAGGACCTGAGTGCGCTGGGTCTGCCGCCCGCCGAGAGCATCCGGCGCGGCTCGATGGAGCGGCTGAGTCCGATCCTCATGACGGCGCTCACCGCCGGTCTCGCCCTGATCCCGCTCGCGCTCGGGATGGGAGAGCCGGGCAAGGAGATCCAGGCGCCGCTCGCCGTCGTCGTGCTAGGGGGACTGCTCACATCGACGGCGCTGAACATGGTCGTGGTCCCCGCGCTGTTCCTGCGGTTCGGGCGCTTTGCCGCACCGCCGGCGGCCCCGGCCGTCCAGCTCGACCCTGAACCACCCCTGACCTGAACCGGAGGATTCCGCATGAGAATCGACAGACGTACCATCGTGGCGCTCGCGGTCCTGAGCGTGGCCATCGTCGGCACCGCGCGCGCCCACACCATGTTCCTCAAGCTGGAGAGCTTCTTCCTCCAGCCGAACTCCACCGCTGTCGTCCAGCTCATCAACGGCGACTTCGACAACAGCGAGAACCCGATTACCCGGGACCGCATGACCGACGTCAGCATCGTCGGACCCGACGGCGTGGTGCACCCGCCGGATGCGGCATGGAAGGACTCGGCCGTCTACCACTGGAACGCCGACAGCCTCGACACGTCGCTGCTGACGTTCGAGACCGGCAGCGCCGGCACCTACCTGCTCGCGGTCTCGACGGCGTCGCGGACGTTCCTCCTGGAAGACACGGCGTTCAACAACTACCTCGTCCACGACGGCGTGACGGACGTGCTCGAGAACCGGAGGGAGACGGGCCGACTCGACCAGGACGCCACCGAACGGTACAGCAAACACGTGAAGGCGCTCGTCCAGGTCGGCGACGCGCGGAGCGAGCACTGGTCGCACGAGGTGGGGTACCCGGCCGAGTTCGTCCCGCTCGCCAACCCGTACGAGCTCGGCGTCGGCGACGAGTTGCGCGTGCGCTTTCTGCGGGCCGGGCAGCCGGTCGCGAACCAGATCGTGTACGCGAACCACGAGCACAACCACGCGCACGACGAGGCCGGAAACCACATCGAGGCCGTGACGACCCGTACCGACCGGGACGGCATCGCCACGATCCCGTTGAGCTCCGGGGGACGCTGGTACATTCGGGCGATCCACATGGTCGAGACGACGTCGGAACCGGACGTCGATTACGAATCGAACTGGGCCACGCTGACTTTCGAGATCCGGTAGCAGGCCGGGCCTCTCAGCCCCGGCAGGAGGTGTCGCCATGAAGACGAGGATCGCGTTGTTGCTGCTCGGGGGCACGGCCGCGGGGGCCGTGCCCTCCCCGGCAGTCGGACAGGAGGCCGGGCCCCGCACGCAACCGGGGGCCGAGATCACGCTCTACGCCCCCGAGCAGCACGACCTGTACGACGGCCGGTTCGTGGTGTCCGCCGGGAGCGTCCACCAGGTCGGGACGCTCGACGATCCGCCCGGCTGGGACCACATGGGGGACGACGCGTCCAGCGTACGCGCCGTCGGGGGGACGATCGAGATCGACGTCGACGAGATCGCGAACACCGGGTCGTTCGTCGCCCGGCTCGCGCTACCCGAAGGCGAGTACGTCGTCGAGATCGACCGCTTCCACGAGTTCAGCGGCTGCCAGGACGGGGGGATCGTCGCCTACATCTTCGAGCACGGAGACTCGGGCTGCGGCGACGCGAACTGGCCCAAGAGCTTCCTGTGGCTCGCCGGCTGGGGGTGGGGCCACGCGACCCTGAACGGAGAGCCGCTCCACGACGAGTTCCAGATCCACTTCATGGTCACGCAGGGCATGCGCGATCGCGAGACGCTGCGCGTCGACCACCCGCCTTCGGATCGCGCGGCGGAGGCGGGTGCCGTGAACCCCGCCGCCATGCAGCTCGACTTCTACATCCGGAGCCCCGAGGAGGACGATCGAAATCACCCGGCGCGACGCGTGTTCGATCACTTCTTCGCCATGGAAGTGACCTGGAGGTAGAGGACCCCGGCCGGACCAGGAACCGTCGGGCCGAGCTCGTTCCGAAGATGAAACGCATGACCGGGTCCTGATCCGGCTCCCCGGTCGTCGGGACGCCGCCCTGAACGGTTGCCTGGCCGATGCCTCGGACCCGCGTGGAGGAGACGCTCGAGCGCCTGTGGGCCGCGTCCGACAACCCGTTCCGTACCTCGGACTCGGCCAGGTGCGCGACGAGCCGGGCAGGCCCGAGGAGGCTCTGGAGGCGTACTGGACCCTCCTGCAGGTATGGGACGGCGCCGATCCGACCTCCAGAGCCTGGTGGATACGGTTCGGGCGCGGGTCAGTGAGCTCGCCGCGACCGAAATCGGTGCCGCCAGTCGCTGACGCGGCCGAGAGACGAGTCCCGGTTTGCGGCGGGGGATCAGGCCGCCTCGTCGCTCCGTGACGGCATGGATCGCCGTTGTTCGCCCGCGACGATCGACATGTAGTCTCGCGGCTCGTACGGCGCGAACACCTCCTTCAGAGGTGCAAAGACGCCGGTCTTCCGAAGCGGGCTTGCCCCCAGGTCCTCGAGAAGCTCGTCGTGGTAGTGCTGCATGTGGAGTAGCAGACGCGCGCCGCGTGCCTCGCTGTGCGGCATCCAGGCCCGCTTCCACCCGCGGAGTTGATCGATGTTCTCGCGCATGTGCTCCGTCGAAGGCAGCGCGTGCGTCCCCTTGAGCAGCTCGCACAGCCATCGGGCCTGCAGGTTGTAGGTCACGATGTTCTCGATCGTGGATGCGTGGCCCACGAAGAAGAGACCGGGCAACTCGGGGTGAACCATCTGCCGGTACATGTAGATCCCATCCTCTTCGCTCTCGAGCGCACGGCGGATGGACGCCTCCAGAAAGCCGAGATCGCTACGCCAGCCCGTTCCGAGAATCACCATGTCGACCTCGATCGACTCGCCGCTCGTCAGGCGGACGCCGTCCGGTTCGAAGGTCGCGATCTCCGTCCGATACGGCGCGATGCGACCCCGGCGCACGTAACGGTAGAACTCGGGACGCGGGAGCATCACCGCCTCGCCGAACGTGTCGATCTCGACGGGCGAATCGGGGACCAGGCTCACGCGCGTACCGAATCGCGACCACAGCCCGCACTGGAGCGTGAGGAGGAGCTCGACGATACGCCACCACAGCCAGACGAGCGGCTGGCCGATGGAGTGAAGAGCCTCCTCGAGACGCGAGGGACGGTAGTAGGGCGGCAGCAGCGAGCTCGCGAGTCGCCCGAGCATCGCCCACTTGAACGGGAGGATCCCGAGAAGTACCGCGGGAACGGGCCAGTGAGCCTCACGAAAGATGATCGAAGTCTCGTCGGCCGCCTCGGCCGCCTCTACCGCCGCGTCGGTCGCGCTCTTTCCGTAGCCCACGATCGCGACCTTCTTCCCCGCCAGAATGGAGCGGTCCTCGAGCTCCGACACGTGGATGATCTCGCCGTCGAAGCCGTCCTGTCCGGCGAAGCGGGGCACGTGCGGCCGGCTGGAGTACAAACCCACGCAGACCACGACCTGGTCGAACTCCTCGTCTACCGCGACCCCGTCTCGCAGGGACTTGACCGTCCAGGCTCCACGTCGAATCTCGGACCTCCGGACGTTCATCACCGACGTGTCGAACCGGATGTGGGGCCACACGCCGAAGTGGCGAGCGTAGTCCTCGAGGTACCGCTGGATCCGGACGCCCGGGGTGAAGTCCGGCACGTCATCTGGCAGGGGCCAGTCCGGGAACTCGTAGAGCTCCTTCTGCACCTGCACCCCGAAGTTCGAGTAGCCCTGTGCCCAGACGCCGCCGAGGGTCGACGCCCGCTCGAAGACGGTGCACTCGAATCCCTCCGCTAGCAGCGTCTTCGCCGTGCCGAGTCCTGCGACACCCGCTCCGATGATTCCGATCTTGTGTTTTTGGCTGGTCGACATGTCGCTCACGCGGATCCGAGTGTGGCGAGACGGCGGACTGCTCCACGGCAACCGTACAGAACCACCGCGAAGAGCCAGAGGTAGAGCAGGTAGGAGCCGAAGACCGTCCAGAGTACGAGCGCCCACAGGCCGTAGTACGCGGCGGTGGCCCTCGAACGGGTGGCGTGCCGGGGATCGCCCGGCGTTGAACGGCCCGAGGTCCGCCTCAGCAGGCCCCATGCGTGCCGCGCTCCGATCAGGGCGCCCACACCGCTACCGATGATCAGGGCCACGCTCATCGAAACCTCCTTCGCGCTGCGGGTCACACTGATCTCTCACACCTCGAAGTACCGGATCCACCTGCAAAGGGGCTCACGGATCGACCATAGCCGTCGCGCATCGCTCTCGGGGGTCGACGGACGGATGGCGCGGCGGAGCCGCTCAGCCGGTTCGGAGCTCCCCCGCCAACGCGCTGAAGTAGACGTCCTTCAAGTCCGGCCGGACCGTCTCGAACCCGGGGCCGGGGCTCGCGTCGGCGAAGACGTGGGCGATCGTGCGGCCGGCGAGCAGGCGGGTCGACGTGACGGCGTCGTCGCGGTCCAGCCGCTCGAGCTCTTCGGTCGTGACCACGCGTCTCCAGATGCGCCCGTTCAGCTCCCCGATGGCCCGTAGCGGCTCCGCTTCCCGCAGGATCCGACCCTCGTGGATGATCGCCATCCGGGTACACAGCTCGGACACGTCCTCCACGATGTGCGTGGACAGCACGACCACGCTGCGCTGGCCGAGTTCGCTCAAGAGGTTCAGAAAGCGGACGCGCTCGGCGGGGTCTAGACCGGCGGTCGGCTCGTCCACGATGAGGAGCCTCGGGTCTCCGAGCAGCGCGACCGCGACGCCGAAGCGCTGCTTCATCCCGCCTGAGTAGGTCCCGAGCTTCGACTTGCGCACGTCCCAGAGATTGGTCTGACGGAGCAGCGACTCGACGACGTCGCGCCGGGCCTGCCGTCCGGCGATGCCCTCGAGCACCGCGAAATGCGTGAGAAGCGCCTCGGCCGTCACCCCGGGATACAGCCCGAACTCCTGCGGCAGGTAGCCCAGCACCTCCCGCGTACGATCCTTCTCGGCGAGGACGTCGATGTCGCCGAGGCGAACCGTCCCCCCGTCGGGTTCCTGCAACGTCGCGACGATCCGCATCAGGGTCGACTTGCCGGCGCCGTTCGGCCCGAGCAGGCCGTACATGCCGGTAGGAATCGCGAGCGACACGTCGTCGAGTGCGCGCACGCCGTTGGCATAGGTCTTCGAGATCCCGCGGATCTGGAGCTCCACGCTCAGTTCCCTCCGGCGGATGGTTCGGTGATGTCCACGACGTTGTCGTCCGGCCGCACGTCGATGAGCAGGTGGCGCGGATCGATGCCGGCCCGGGCGGGCCGCCCGGAAACCGTGACCGCGATGGTCTGCGGTCCGCTCCGGATGCGGTGCATGGCCAGATAGAGCGGCTCGCTTTCCTCCCCCGCCTCCGCCGCCGGGTACACGCCGATCTCGACGAGGTCGTCCATCGGCATGTCGGTTTCGGCGCCCAGGGTGTCCACCGCCACTTTCGTCGCCTCGACCTCGAGGCTGACCCGCCATTCCCCGCCGGAGCCCGGGTCGGCAGTCGCGCGCCTAGTCTCGAGCTCCCGGAGCGTGTTGCGCTCGAGCAGGTCGCCCACTTTACACGAAGGAAAGCCGGCCGGGAGTCAGGGGGCCTCGGCCGGGGCTCACCGGACCGGTCGCCGTCAACGGCGTCAGTTCGCCCGGAGTGCCACCGTCGGGTCGCGTCGCCCCGCGCGCCGGGCCGGGCCGTAGGCCGCGAGCGCGGCCGCGAACGCGAGCAGCAGGGTGACCGCGCCGTACGTCGCCGGGTCGATACCGGTCACGCCGTAGAGCAGGCTGCCGAGCACCCGCGAGAGACCCAGCGCGCTGGCCAGCCCGACGAGGATGCCGATGGCAAGGAGGGCGCACGTCTCACGCATCACGAGCCGCACGACACCGCCACCGGAGGCCCCGAGAGCCAGCCGGATGGCGAGCTCTCGTCGCCGCTGGCCGACGGAGTAAGCGGTCGTTCCGTATACGCCGACGAGCGCCAGGGCGAGCGCGACCGTCGCGAAGGTCGTCAGAAGCAGGGCGTAGAACCGCGGGCGCACGAGCGAGCCGGCGATCCTGTCCTCGAGCGGAACGACCCAGTCGATCGGCTGCGCCCCATCGACATCCCACACCACCTGGCGCATGAGCGGGATCAGCGCGGAGCTGCCGCCCTCGGCACCGGCCCTGGCGACGAAAGTCATCCTCGGGAAGATGAACGGGGGCTGCGTGTAGGGCAGATAGACCTCGGGGGCGGCCGCCCGCGCGAGGTTTCCCTGGTTGAGGTCGGGAATCACCCCGATGACCTCGAGCCAGGGGTCCTCGGGCCCGGTACGGATGATCTTCAGCCGCCGCCCGACGCCTCGCTCTCCGGGCCAGAACTCGCTCGCGAACGCCTCGTTGACGAGGACGCGGGTCGCCCCGTCTCGCATGTCGGCCGCGGTGAGCAGCCCGCCTTCCCGCGCGACGACACCGAGCGTGCTCAGGTAGCCGTCGTCCACGAGCTGCCAGCCCACGTAGCGCTCGGGGGCGTCCTCGTCGACGACGCGCCCCTCGACGACCAGCGACCCGGCAGACCCGCCGCCCCCGAAGGGCAGCCCGTTGGAGAACCCCGACGCCGCGACACCGGGCACGCCCGCGAGGCGTTCGCCGATCTCGCGGTACGCCTGCAGTCGCGACTCACGGGATTCGTACGATGATCTCAGGCTCAGGTTCATCGCGATGACACCGTCCGTCGAGAAGCCGGGATCGACCCGTGCCAGACGCACGAACGTGTTGATGAGGAGCCCGGAGCCGACGAGGAGGACGAGCGTCAGCCCCGTCTCGGCCACGACGAGCAGACGACGGGACCGACCGGTCCTGCCTCCCCCGGAGCCGGGACCGGAGGCCTTGAGCGCCGCCGAGGGATGGACGCGCGCGGCCCTGCGTGCCGGCGCGAAACCGAAGGCCAGCGCGGTGACCGTCGCGAGGGCGAGAGAGAACAGAAGCACCCGGTGATCGACACCGATCTCGACCGCGCGGGGGATCCCGGAAGGGCCCCACGCCGAGAACGCCCGCACGCCGAGCGTCGCCAGCGCGAGCCCCAGCGCGCCGCCGCTCGCGGCCACGACGAGGCTCTCCGTCATGAGCTGACGGGCCAGCCGGGAGCCCCTGGCGCCGAGGGCGGCCCGTACGGCCAGCTCCGATCGCCGCTCGGTGCCCCGGATGAGGAACAGGTGGGCCACGTTGGCGCACGCGATGAGCAGGAGCAGCCCCACGGACCCGAGGAAGACGAGCAGGGTCGGTCCGATATCACCGACGGTCTCCCGGTGCAGCGACACCTGCGACACCTCGAAGTCCTCGTAGACCCCTCGGGCCGGGTAACCCCCGATCAAACGATCGGAGAGGCTCGACAGCTCCGCGTGCGCGGCCTCCGCGGACGCCCCGGGGGCGAGGCGCCCGAGCGCGCGAACGAACGCGTTGTCGTGGCTGTCGAGATCGATGTCCGCGTGGGCGAGCGGCAACCACATCTCGGTCTCGCCGATCCTGAGCCCCTCGGGGGGGCGAAAGCCGGGCGGCATCACGCCGATGACCGTGTGCGGTCTCTCGTTGAGGACGACGCTACGGCCGATGATGGCGGGGTCGGCGGCCCACGCGGTACGCCACGCGAGGTCGCCGAGTACGACGACGCGCTCGGATCCCGGCGCGTCCTCCGCCGCCGCGAACCACCGTCCCAGCGCCGGTGCGACACCGAGCAGGGGCGCGAGCGAGGCGGAGACGGCCCCTGCCGAGAACCGCTTCGGCTCGCCCTCGGCGACGAGGTCGAGCTGCTGGCGCAGGGCGCCCGCGAGCGACTCGAAGGACCGCGTCTCCCGCGCCCAGTCCCGAAACATCGGAGGTGTCAGCGGCGCAAGACCGCCGTCCGGCCACGTACCGCCGACGAGGACCAGACGCTCGGGGGAGGCGTAAGGCAGCGGGCGCCAGAGCACGCCGTCGGCGACGCTGAACATCGTCGTCGTCGCGCCTGTCCCGAGCGCCACGGTCAGCACGGCGGCCGTGAAGAACTGGGGGCGACGCCGCATGGCGCGGAGGGAATGGAGGAGATCGCCGCCGACGCCCGATACCCATGCCCCGGGACCCGGCAGTCCGCGGCGCAGTCGCGCCGCTGCGGGGTCGACGCGCGCCCTCCCCCTCCATGCGATCGAGAGTGCTTGTCTCCAGTAGCGGAGCCCCGCCCTGAACCGTGACTCCGCCTGCCGTGTCGAGCGGTACTCGGCGAGCAGGTCGCCGAGGATGCTCTCTCCGACGACGCCCGGCAGCAGCACGCGCTCGAGAAGCCGTCGCGCGAGCCGCGGCGGCGAATCGCCGCGCATCAGCCGGCCTCCCGGAACACGTCGTCGAGACCGGCCGCCAGGCGGTCCCATGCATCGCGTGCGTTCCTGAGCGCCGCAACGCCGGCGGGGGTGACCTCGAAGCGTCTCTTCCGGTAACCCCCGCGCGTGTCGTCCCCGGCCTGGACGCTGACCGCGAGCATCCCTTTCTCCTCGAGACGCGAGAGCGAGGAGTAGAGGGCGCCGCGAGATACGCCGCGCCCCGCCTCCCGCTCGAGTAGGAGGCTCACGTCGGGAGCGAATGCCCCATCCCGAAGACGGAGGACGGCGAGCAGCACGAGTTGCTCGAACTCACCGAGCGAGGCGCGGGGCATGGACGTCTCCAGGTGTCTGTTTTGTATACAAGTCTACATTACAGACACGCGGGGCGACCCGCAACCGGGGGATTCCCCGGTCCGAGCGCGTGTGTCCCGTTGCATGTGCTCGCGACAGTTCCCCGCCCCGCCGGGCGTGCGTCGGCCGTCGCGGACCCGGCGCCACAGGTCGCTGTCCGGAGTTGTCGTCCCGAGGTCGACGGCTCCAACTTCAGGCTTCAGGCCACCGTTGAGATGGAGCTTCTCATGGCCGCCCCGATCCTTATCGTCGACGACGATGAGCGTATTCGCACGTCGCTCTCGGAGGCACTCGAGCGCGACGGCTGGACCGTTCGGACCGCCGCGAGCGGGGAGTCCGCCCTCTCGCAAGTAGCCGAGGTACTTCCCGCCGTGGTTCTGGCGGACGTTCGAATGAAGGGGATGAGCGGCCTGGAGCTGCTTCGTCTGCTGCGCGAGCGTGCGCCGGAGATCGACGTGGTCATCATGACGGCGCACCAGGACCTGCCCACGGTGGGTGCTGCCATGCGCGAAGGCGCCGTCGAGTTTCTCGTCAAACCCCTGGAGCTGTCGGAACTGCGGAGGCTCCTGTCCCGCGTCCGCGATGACCGTGAGCTTCGCGGGATCCGGCCAGGGTCCCGTCCGACCGATTCCTCGGAGGTCGAGGCGAGCCGCGCCACCACCGTCGAACTGGTGGGCCACCATCCGCTAATGATCGAGGTGTTCAAGCTCGCCGGTCAGGTGGCTTCCTCGACCTCGACGGTGCTGATCCGGGGAGAGAGCGGCACGGGGAAAGAGCTCGTGGCGCGATGGATCCATGACAACTCTCCGCGGGCCGCCGAGCCGTTCGTCGCGGTCAACTGCACGGCCCTCCCCGGAAGCCTGCTCGAGACCGAGCTCTTCGGCCACGTCCGGGGTGCGTTCACCGGCGCGGTGGCGGACCGCAGGGGGCGCTTCGCGCTGGCCCGCCGCGGCACCCTCCTTCTCGACGAGATCGGGGATACCTCGGTCGATTTTCAGGCGAAGCTCCTCCGGGTCCTCGAGGACGGCGTCTTCCAGCCCGTCGGGGCGGAGCGGGCAGAGCGGACGGACGCTCGCGTGCTTGCGGCGACCCATAGAGATCTCGAGGCGCTGGTGGAGGAGGGCGCATTCCGTAAGGACCTCTACTACCGGCTCCGCGTCGTCGAAATCCAGATCCCACCCCTGAGAGAGCGGCGGGACGACGTCCCGGCGATCGTCGATCATCTGGTCCACCGTTCGGCACTCGAGTTGGGCCGCCCGGTACCGGCCGTCGCCGAGGACGCGATGGGTGCGCTGGTGGCGCGCGAGTGGCCCGGCAACGTCCGCGAGCTGAAGAACTGTCTCGAGCGCGCGGTTCTCATGGCCGCGGGGGGTGTGATCCGGCCCGAGCACGTGGAGGGCCTTCGGGATGGCACCCCGCCGGGATCTCCGGTCGGGGAAGAAGCCGCGCCGGGCCGTCTTCGCCCGCTCGACGCGGCAGAGTCGGCGCACGTCGCGCACGTCCTGCGCGCGACACGGGGAAACAAGTCGCGAGCCGCGGAGATCCTCGAGATCTCCCGGCCGCGTCTCGACCGCCTGATCAAGAAGCACGACCTGGGGCATCTGGCGCCCGGTCGCCGAGACTGACGGGAGGTTCGGCGGCCGTTGCGATTCATCACCCACGGACTGGATTCGGCATGAAGCCCTGGCTCGGCTCGCTTCGAGCACGCCTGCTGGCGGTGATCTGCGCGATGGGCGTGGCCGTCCTCGCCTCCGTCGGACTCTGGGTCGACCGGTCCACGTCACTCGCGGCGGAGTCCGCGCTTCGCAGCCATGTCGCCCGAACCGTCAACGAGTCCGCTGTTGACATCGGACGGAGGTGGACCGCCTACCGCTCCTCCCTGCTGGACCTGGCCGAAACACCCGGCCTGCGTGAGGCCCTCGTCGTCATCGGGGAGAACTCCGGTCGGACCGGGCCGGGGGCCGACTCGTGGGCCGCCCGCTTCGCGGATCTGCAGGCTGGCGTCGGGTCCGAGCGGTTTCCCGGCTCGCCGGGTCGGCTCGCGGCGCCGTTACGGACGGTAACGGTCGAGGACATGCGTGGACGAGCGCTCTGGCGCCTCGACGCCACGGGCCCCGGCCCGGCGGGGTCGAGCGAGAGCCTCGAGTCGTCGGCGACGGATCCGTGGGTCCCCGTGCGCGTCCCGGTTCACGAGTCCCCGCTCGGACCGGAAGTGGGCTTCCTGCGGGCCCGGATTCCGTTACGGGCGCTCGTCCCCGATCCGACGCCGGCCCCTGGAGGGGTGGCCACGATCCTCGGCGTCTTCGATCCGGAGACCGACGCGCCTCTGATCCCGCTGCCCTTCACGGCCGGCGCGGTGCGGGACGGGTCGATCACCTGGGGAGGCGACCGCTGGCTGGTCGTCCAGAGAAGGCTCACCGAGCCGAGCATGCTGCTCGTGGGCACCGCGCCCCTGTCTCCTCTGGCCGGCCCCGTCCGCGAAGCCACCCGTCAGGGGACGTGGCTGCTTCTGGCCGTCCTGCTCGGCGGGTTCGGTGTGGCGGCCCTGCTGACCTCCCGCATGTCCCGGTCCCTCCGCGGCCTCGCCGACGCCGCGGAGGCCGTCGCCGCCGGAGACCTCGAGCGTCGGGTCGACGAAGGGTCCTCGGACGAGGTGAGCCGCGTCGCCCGGGCCTTCAACCTCATGACGGCGAGCCTGGGGGATACGCTCCGCCAGCTCGCCGAGCATCGGGCGCTCGCGGCGGTGGGGGAGTTTGCCGCATCTCTGGCGCACGAGATCCGGAACCCCCTCACGGCCATCGCTGTCGATCTGGAGGTCGTGGAGGAGGAGCTACCCTCCGGTTCCCCCGGTCTCCGGCCCCTTCGGCGAGCGAGGCGCGAGATCCGGCGGCTGGATCGGACGGTGGAAGGAACGCTCCTGACCACCCGGAGCGCACGATCCGCCGACTCGGTCGTCGAGCTCGAACAGCCTCTCTCACGGGCCATCCAGACCGCGCGAAGGATCGCCGATTCGGAGGCGGTAGCGGTGGCGATCGAAGGTGTCGCGCCGAGTGTCGTGGTAGCGGGGGACTCCGATTCGCTCGAGCAGCTCTTCCTCAACCTGATCCTGAACGCCGTCGAGGCCGCGCCTCCGGGATCCGACGTGCGAATCCGAACACGGCGGACGGAGGACCGCGCGGTGGTCGAGGTGATCGACCGGGGGCCCGGGCTCTCGGCGGAGCTGGCCGAGCGTGCGTTCGAGCCCCTGGTGAGCGGACGCGAAGGAGGAACGGGTCTCGGACTCACGGTGTGCCGACGAATCGCTCGGGCCCTGGGCGGCTCGGTCCGCCTCGAGAACCGAGAGGGCGGCGGTGCGGTCGCGACGGCGGAGCTGCCGATCTCTGCGGAGGTCTGATACGCCCACGTCGATGCGGGACATGTCGGCACCCCGGTGCCACGATTCGTTCCATGCGGGGCGTTCCCGGAGGGGTGGCGACGTAACGGACCATTGCAACTCGACCCCGAGCCGCCTGTGTGGACCAGCCTCACAACCCATTGTACTTCATGATGTTACGAGCGTGGACGGAGCCCCGGCACCGGACGTGTACCTCTGCCGGCTCGTCAAGGGCGCGGGGCCTCCGCCGATTCGGAGGTAGCCCCTGCGCCGCCCCGTTCGGCCAGAGAGGTACGCAGATGATCGCTCGCATCGCTCGAAACATCGACGCCGGCCTCACGGTTCTTCTTCTCTCCTTCGGTTTCACCGCGTGCGGTCCGGACCTTCAGGGCCGGGAGGCGGCGGACCAGGAAACGGTCGCGCAAACGACGACGCTCGCGGGGACGGCGATCGAGACGCGCAGAGTCTGGAGCGGTCAGGATTTCGGCTCCTATGCCGCTTCGCCCTCCCCCGACGGCCGCTTCATCACGACGGTGAACCAGGGGACCGGCGACCTCGCCGTGGTCGATCTCGAGAGCGGTACGATGCGCGGCGTCACACGGCTCACGCACCCGTGGCTCTCGTACGCGGACAACGCGGTCTTCTCTCCGGACGGGAGCCGGATCGCCTACACCTGGGGCGCCTGGGACGTCGAGGGAGGAGAGTCGGGCGAGTACGAGATTCGGACGATCTCGCTCGAAGGCGAGGACATGCGAATCGTCCTTCCGGGCAACCCCTCCATCGCGTATCCCAACGTCGAAGACTGGTCGCGTGACGGCACCAGAATTCTCCTGACGGTGTTTCGAACGGACCGGACGTCCGAGATCGGGGTGCTCGAGCTGGCCTCGGGTCGGTACGTGAAACTGGAGACGAACGACTGGCGGGCCCCGATCGTCTCCGCGTTTTCGCCCGACGGGCGCTTCATCGCCTATGACTTCCCTTCCGGCGAGAGCTTTGGCCAGCGGGACATCCTGATCCTCGCCACCGATGGCTCGCGCAAGGGACAACTCGTATCCGGTCCCGGGCACGAGCGGCTGCTCGGCTGGTTCCCCGACGGAAGCGGGATCCTCTTCCACCGGCAGACGGACAGCTCGCGCGCGATCTGGAGGTTGCCCGTCCAGGACGGGAGAGCGGCCGGGGAGCCCGAGCTCGTTAAGGACGGCATCTGGCAGATGACGCCGTTCGGGTTCTCTCGCGACGCCTACTTCTACGGGGTCGATGCGCAGTCGCGTCAGGTGCACACCGTGCAGGTGGACCCGGCGGCGGGTCGAGCCCTCAGCGCTCCCGAGCCCGTCACCGATGCCTCCGCCGGATCCTCGCGTTTCGGCGCCTGGTCGCCCGACGGGACACAACTCGCGTATCTGCTCGACTCCCCCGGATTCCGCCACTCGATCCTCGTGGTCGAGTCGCTGACGGGCGAGCGACTCCGAGAGCTACCCGTACCGCTCAGCGACGCGCGGAACCTCCGGTGGGCGGAGCGGGGCTTCTTCATCCTCGGCGTCGATGCCGAAGGCGTGAGCGCGGTTTTCCTCTTCGACCCGGTGTCCGGCGACCTGGAGCCGCAGGTCCGCAACATGCCGGGCCAGAGGGAGTTCCGGACCGGAGACTACGAGGTCTCCCTCGATGGCACGGAGCTCGTCTACGCGCTCGGGGACGAGCCGGGCATCGACAGGCGTCGCGCGATCATGCTGAAGGACCTCATCACGGGTGAGCACCGCGTCCTGGTCGATGGGATTCGGGACATCGGGGGGCACGCGCAGAACATCTCGGCGGACGGGAAGATGGTCAGTTACCTGATCAACGACACCATGGAGTGGAAGGACCACCGCATCATGGTGGCCCCCACCGATGGCTCCGCCCAGCCGCGCGAGGTCTACCGCTACACGGGAAGGGGCATCACGAGCAGCGGAGCCGGCGTGTGGACTCCGGACGGGCAGTACCTGCTCTTCGTGGAAATCTTCGATGATGAGCGGGGAGCGGGCATCTACCGGCTCCCATCGGACGGCAGCGGCAGCCCCGAGCTCCTGGTGAACGTGGACGTGAGTGCGTTCCGACTCACCCTCAGCCCCGATGGCCGCCGGCTGGCGTACGAGGACGGCGACCCGAAGCAGGAGATCTGGCGACTCACCGGCCTCGATGGCCTCACGCCGACGGATCGCTGACGACTTCTCTGCTCTTCCACAGCGGTAAGGGAGATCCTCATGAATGCGCACGCCTTCCGGAACGCCGTTGTCGCGCTCGCCGCGCTGCTACTCGGCACCTCGGTCACCGCCTGCAGCCCGGAGCTTCAGGGTCGGGAGGCCTCCGGCCCCGGCCGCGAAGCGGAGTCCACCACCGAGCCGGCGCCATCGGGCCTGGAGGCCCGCCGGGTGTGGAGCGGGGGCGACTTCACGCCCTACGTAGCCGCTCCCTCCCCCGACGGCCGACTGATCACGGACGTCGACTGGAGCACCGGGGACCTCGCCGTCATCGATCTCGAGACCGGCGAGAAGCGGCGGGTCACGGACAAGGGTTCGTGGAGTGAATCCGACTCGTACGCGGAGAGCTCGATCTTCTCGCCAGACGGCGGACGAATCGCATACGTATGGTTCGACGAAGAGACGAACGGGTTTCAGATTCGGACCATCTCGGCGGCGGGAGAGGATATCCGGGTCGCCTTCCCGACGAATCCCTCGGTCTCGTACGTGGTGGTCGAAGACTGGTCGGCCGACGGCCAGCGCATTTTGGCCACGGTGTTCCGGAAGGACCGGACGTCGGAGATCGGGATTCTGGAGGTGGAGACCGGCCGCTACGTGATACTGGAGACGAACGACTGGCGCGCTCCGGCGTTCGCCGCCTTCTCACCCGACGGCAGGTTCGTGGCGTACGACTTTCCCGTCGATGAGGGCTTTCGACAGCGGGATGTCTTCGCCCTCTCCACCGACGGCTCGCGGAAGTCGACGCTCGTGAGGGGTCCGGGTCACGATCGATTGCTCGGGTGGCTTCCGGACGGCGGGGGCGTCCTCCTCCATCGGCAGCGCGACGACGCTCGAGACATCTGGATCCTCCCGGTCACGGACGGCAGGCCCGCCGGGGAACCCGAGCCCCTGAAACGGGACGTGTGGCAGGTCTCCCCATTCGGTTTCGCGAAGGATGCGTACTACTACGGCGTGGCCGCCGAGTCGCGTCAGGTGCACACCGTCCGCGTCGATCTCTCGACCGGCAGGGTGATGG